>NZ_JMKT01000009.1:300000-444809 GCF_000686525.1 Desulfonatronovibrio hydrogenovorans DSM 9292 | reverse complement strand
TGCTCCCGCCACCTCTTGATGTTTGAGTGATAAAGACCTTCTCTGCGCAGCAGGGCTCCGAATTGGCCTTGGCTGGTACACTCATCAGCCTCCTGGAGGATGCGAAGCTTGTAGTTGGCGGTGTAATAACGTCTTTTTTTCTTGGGAACCACCTCAGGATCGTTTTGGTTCCCGTTTCCCACCCCCTTCCGGAAGGGGGTGGGACTGCCCTGGCAGCTGCCAGGGGTTAACTTGAAAACATCATGTTCATTCTTCTTGTGCATCATGTGAGCCACCTTAACCGCCCTTGCTTAAATTCTCAAATGGTCGGTGTCTCACTCTCATTGGCACAGAGGGAAGCTGGAAAACGCAGTTGGGATTATTCAGGCTCGGGTCTTTTTTAGGGACTCCCTGATCATCCATCTGGTACGTCCAAGTGGACCGGTCATAGACCTTATTTTCTGGATCCCAGCCTGAAAATAAACCATCCTTGAACCCGAAATCCGGATTAACCAGAAATGAGGCATTGGTGTAGTTTATTACATATTCCTTGAAGAAAAGGTTGTTTTCCAGAATATGATTGATCATGCCTCCCAGAAAGGCGATATCACTTCCTGAGCGCAAAGGCGCATAAATATCAGCCAAACTTGAAGTGCGGTTATACCTTGGATCAACATTGATCAGCACAGCACCCTTTTCTTTGGCCTTTAATATCCACTTGAATGAAATAGGATGACATTCGGCCGGATTACCACCCATCATGAGGATACAGTCGCTGTTCATGAGGTCATTATAATGGTTGGTCATGGCCCCTCGACCAAAAGACTCAGCAAGGGATGGAACGCTTGAACTGTGGCAGAGCCTGGCTTGATGCTCTATATATATCAGGCCCAGACTGCGCATTAATGCCTGGAGATACCAGCATTCTTCGTTGTCCAGAGCAGCAGACCCAACGTGGGCTATGCCTTCGGTACGATTTACCACCTGGCCTTGAGCATTGGTCTTGACAAAGGTCTCATCGCGGGTTTCCTTGATTTTTCGGGCAATTCTGTCAATAGCCCAGTTCCAGGGGGCTTCTACCCATTGATGACTGTAAGGAGCCCGGTAAAGGACCTTGGTTAGTCTGTTCTCGTTTTCAGCCAGTTGAAAGACTGAGGCACCCTTGGAACAGAGTGAGCCTTCGTTAATGGGATGGTCAGGATCGCCCTCAACATTGATGGTTCTTCCCTGACCTTCTTTTGAGGTGTGCACGACCATTCCGCAGCCGACTGAACAGTAGCAGCAGATGGTGGTGCTTTCTTTGGCCCAATTGATCTGAAGGAGCTGGGCTTTGGCCACAGTGGGCTTTAAGTTGAAGCCCAGTCCCCCAAAGGCGGTTACTGCGGTAGCTGTTGCCGATAACTTAATGAACTCTCTTCGGCCTAACTTCATGATTCCTCCTGTAGTTTGTAGTTTGGTTAGTGTTAACTGCCCCCAGTCTCCCTGTTGAGCTGGATCAGAAGCTCAAATCCCCAGGGAGTATAGTCTGCATATTCAAAGATAAGTCTGTCACTGTGTTCAAACCTGAAAAAAAGATTTTCCAGGCACAATTCTTCTGCTTTGTTTAGATCGAACCCCAGTCCTGAAAAGGGAGTTGAATAATTTAACATGGTAAGGTCCTAATCATGATAAGGGTGAGCGTTGTAGTAGAGCCATGGACCGGTAAGCCCTATCCTTGGGCTCAGGTCATTAAGGCGATGCATGATCTAACGAATTGGCAGGTTAAGAGAAAAAGTCAAAGCATTTTAAAAATTCAAAGTACCGCACAATTTTTTGATGGTGATTCTTTTAAAGACACTCTGACCAGCAGGCAGACTTTTTTAGGCCAGACTTTGATTAATCCTCTAAAAATCAGGTCCTATTTCTGTTTAGAGTATATTTAAAATATTGATATTAAAGGGATAAATCTATGAATTTAATCTTAATTGGTTATACCTATATTTATTATTAATAGAAATGATAGTAATCTTACGTTGGATTTAGAGGATATTTTCCAGCAGAAAAAATATTGTAAAACTTAAATAAAAATCATTAGATTATAATATCTTAATTACAATATTTTTTTAAAATTTTGTGCACTAATTTGACTTTATAGATCCTGTGTCAGTGGCAAGGATTGAATAAACTTTTTGCAGATGACTAGGTATCGGCAAAAAAGCACAGCCAGCTGTCCTTTTGAAAAGAAAAAGGTTGGCTCAGACTCAAATGGACTGATTACCCAGGTTTCAGGAGGCTGCTCATCCCAGACAGGTTAAATTAATAACGGTTCTTTACGGGGGGATAGATTGGTATTAATTAATGATTTTAATGAGATGGAGGTGTGAAGCAGGCTCTGGACTGGCAACTGTGCCAGTTGGGTTGAAATTGATCAGGAAAAAGGCAGCACCTGTCCCCGGGCAAGTCAAGTAAGCTATTCCGGTTAAAAGGTGCTGCCTGGTGTAAAGGTTTTTTGTTCAGTTGGTGTGGTTGATTATGCAGGCCTCAGCCCAGAAGTGGGTATAAAATAAGCCGTGCAGCTTATTCAATAATCTGAGGTTGCTGAGTTAAATCTCAGCATGAGGTGCATGAAGAGCAACCGTCTTGATTTACCTTTAGGCTTGAATTAATAATAAAACCGCTTTCAGTATGGTCTATTTCGATAGGTGAGACTGTCTCCAGGAGAGCTTTATCAACCAGAAACTGGAAACCTTTAACATCTGCAAATGCATCATTGTCCTTTTTTTCATCCAATGCAAGGGCCAGCCTTGGACCACCGCATCCAGCTGCCAGGTAAACTCTGATAGGAGATGGCTCATTGTTTTCAAAATATTTAACCAGTTGATCCTTAGCCGAATCTGTTAAGTCAATCATTGTAATATCCTCCTTAATTTATTGTATCATAAACATGATAGAATCAATAGTCAATACTAATAATGCACCCTGCTGCACTTAACTAAATAGGATCGCGCATTGGAATTGGCAATTGCATGCCCTGTTTAGTATCTTATATTTCAATTTAAATGTAAGATTTATGGTTTAGCGTAAAATGTATTAATTTAATTAATGGCTGGTTGTTGGTGCATTGAAAAGAAATGTATTAAAGTATTGCTATGAATACTTTAATAAAGATATATGAAATATGATGAGTTTAACTTTGATGCTACGGTGCAATTAAACCCTATATAAAGGCTGAGGACGTTGAGGCAGGCCTGGAAAATGGTTAATCCAGCTTATAGAGATATGGCCAAATATCTGGTATTTAAAAAACGTCAGAATACAACATATCTGTCGCACTCATCCACCATCTCTGCGTTTTTGGCCTGAGTGGCAAAGTCTTTGAAATTAAGCCCGGGAACGTCAGCTGACAAACCAAAACCCCGGAAGCTTACATCACAGACCGACAGCCGGGCCTTTCCGACCAGGGCTTCAAAATCAGCTTTCTGGGTCAGAAGGACACCTTTGCCGGTAAAAAATATTCGAACTTCAATTCCCTTTTGATGGGCTGTTCTGGTCAAATTGACCACCTGGTCCAGATACTTGTCATCTTTGACCAGGATTCCCAGCTTTTTCCCAGTTAATGAAGGATGCATGTAGATCTTTCTCCTTTTTTTAGCAGATGGAAACAGCCCCGAAATATGATGCAGGAATCACTCACTGGAGCTGGAATACTTGGCAAACCGGCTCTCAGCGTTTTCCAGGATCTTTTTTTTCACTTCAGGTTGCTGAGCATATTCCAGGACCAGCAGGGTCAGGGCTTCAGCAATCAGCTGATGTATGGTCTTGGTTTGGTTTTCTGGAACAGCTTGGGTGGCTTTGAACAGTTCAAACAGGTCCCTGGGAATAGTTGCTTCCAGGTCATGGACTTCTTGGTCAGGCTCAGTGGGGTGTTTTTCAAGCAGGCGGCAGCACTCCATGATTTTCTCCAGGCATTGCTGGTTTAGGTAGAAGTTGCCCAGGGAGATGATCACCTCTTTGGCTGCCTGGATCTGGTCATGGGGAAGATCACCAGACATAAGAGCTTTTTTTGCAGCTTCAAGAGAAGAATCGTAGCAATTGCAGCGCTCCAAAACGATGGCTGTGGCCACATTTTTGTCCATACCCATAATTAAGCTCCTTGAGGGCTGCTACCACCAGCAGATGACTTTGTCTGCAGCGAATATTTCATTAAGCACCAATTCCCAGTCAGTATCTTTTTTAAACAGGGCCACTTGTTTACATTTGCGGTCTTTGCAGGCTGTTTTGATCAGATCCCTGACAAACTGGTCAGGTTCAGACTTTAGAATGTGCAGGGTGGTCATTTTGCCTCCAATGCTAAAATGAATCGCCAATTTCCTGATTAGTTAACTGGTCCGGCTTGTTTTAGCTAAAACGGGATTACTGTATCTGCCTGGTTGATCAGCTTGACCAGAATATCTTTGTCCAGGGGCTGGAATCCGTATTTATCAATATTTTCCTGGTTATTAGAAAACCGTTGTCCTTCCATTTCATCCAGAAAACCCATATTATCCTGATAAGCCTCATTCATGTCAGCGACTTCGTGGTCCAGGACAACCATTGATACTTCTGCGGCATGCAGCAGCAAACCCAGGCTGGTTCTTAGTCCCTCATAGTGCTGTTCAGGGTCTTTGATGATGACGATGACTCCGGCCATAACTCAGCCCTTTCTTATGAAATAGTTGGTTGAACCGTCATCAGCATCATACATGCCCAGGAATTCATTTCCGTTCTTGTTTCCAAAATCCGGGATATCGTTTTTTGATCCAGGATCGGTTCCCAGGATATGCAGGATCTGTCCCGGAGCCAATTCTTTGAGCATCTTCTTGGTTTTTAATAAAGGCATTGGGCAGCTGAGTCCGCTGGTGTCCAGAAATTGGTCAGCCTTGATAGTAGTGGGGTCCATTTTGTCTCTCCTTTGAAGTGTTTCAGAATACAACAAATTTTTCTGTTTTTTCATTCCATACTGCCCAAAACACCCAGGCCAGAAGAAAAAGCATGTACAGGGGAAGGGCCAGTTCCCAGCCGAATACTTCCGGCATGAATATGCCTGAGCCGATTTTTTCAGTCAGTCCGGTATGGTGAACAACCCTGTATCCCAGAGAGTTGAAGATGGAAAAAAAGACCAGGGTGAGCATTAATTTGGTGTGACCTTCTCCGGCCCTCCAAAGCGATCCTGTTCCACATCCGCCCGCCAGGAGCATGCCGAAACCAAAGATGATTCCACCGGTAAGGCTGCCTAGCCAGAAAGGATGATATACACCCATCATTTCCGGCTGCAGATAACTCCATTTTATTACGGCTGAACCCATACCGTATATCATCAGACTCATGGCTATGACCCGGATCATCTCAGCATCGCCGGTCATGAAGGGTTCTCTGAAGGCCCGGACAAAGCACATTCTTGACCGGTGCATGGTGATTCCGATGAGGGTTCCGAAAAAGAAGAGTCCTCCCAGCTGGGTGTGACCTTGGGCAGAGTACAGATAAAAGGCTGCCACAACCATGAGCAGAACAGCTCCTCCAGCAAAAGGACTGACTTGACCCCAATTGATCATGGGTTTGGCTTGGGGTTTTTTAATCTTGGGCGGGCCTGCTGCCTGCTGAGGAAACTTTTCAAGTTCCCAGATAAGAAACCGAAGTCCGATGTAGGCCCCGATGCCAAGTCCGATCATCATGGCATATCCGCCCATGGAAAACATGCCAATGGCATTGTAGAACCCGCCAATATTGCAGCCAGCCGCCAGTGCAGCTCCGATTCCCATAAAGGCTCCTCCAACTGCTCCCTTAAGGTATTCATAGGCCGGCGCACTGCGGATTTTGAATTGACGGGCCATTAAAGCAGAGGCAAAGGCTCCGGCAAGAAGGCCCAGGTTTGTTACGGATGTGGTACTGAGCCACGGAGGGACAGGTCTTTCAGTACTTAGGCCCAAACCAAAAATTATCCAGTCGCCCCAGTTCCGGAAACCGGCTGTAATACCCCAGGGGCTGTGCCACATGAAGATCATCAGGGCCAGGATTGCCAGAAATATTCCAGCCAGCCATCCCGGCCAGCTGCTTTCAAAGATTGAAGAATAGCTCCTTTGAGTCTCTTCTTTAATGCTCTGCCAAAATGTTCCGGCCAATTTAATCTCCTTGTAGGTTAGGTCAGATCAGTCCTGTCCTTTATTTAGCAACCATTGTTCCAAGTTTGTGATCCTTTTAAGGCTATGTTTTTTAAGGATTATTTTTTTGAGTTAAACTGTAAGGTGTAAAAGTGATTAAGCATGTGTAAATGAACAGGCTGGTTTTAAATCTGGTCCAGGCAGGACAAAGATTATCGGAAAAATCCGGTTGTCAGGGAAAATGGCAGGATTTCAGGACTGAAAAATGGATCAGGGTGGATAAGTTCGGTTAACAGAGGAGATTGATATGTGAATTCTGCATCCAGAAAAATTATGTCTGGTCGACCTGACCCAGAAAGCGCAGCAGATCAACCAGGGCCTGGGCTGAATGGGTGAAAAACAGAGCAGGTCCGCTGTCAGGGATTTGCTTTTGCAGTCTGGTTATCCAGGGGAGCATGAAATCCCTGGCAAACTCCCTGACATGATCCTGGATTTCCTGATTGGAGTTCTGTGTTCCATGATTCAGGAGAAAATAGAGGTATTCCAGTTCAATACACAGATGGTCTGGAGGCTCACCAATGTCCGGACCAAGAGTTATCCCTGCGTGTTCAAGCATCTCGAACATTTCCAGAGCTGGTTTTTTCATGAGCAGTTTCTGATCATCATAATAGCAGGAGTGGTAAAGAGGGGTACTGACACCACCCCTGGTGTTGACAAATATTCTTACGAACTCGCTTTCGATTTCTTGTTGGAGAACAAAGGGAGAGTATTTTCCCAGAAGCTGATTAACAGTGTGGTTGACAATGGTTTTTTCCAAGCCTGGGATGTTATGCATGGACCTCCAGACATCCTGGGAGTCATGCATGATTTCAGCCCAGTCTTTGCGCCCGTCCTGGGTCCAGAAGATTCTGATGAGCAGCCTGACAGCATTTTTGATCAGGGACTGGTTGCGGTCGGACAAAGTAAAGTAATCTCTTGAGTAGTTCATGGTCCCATCTTAATTAAAAATGAGATTTTGGCAGAAACAGGGATTTTCTGCCTTATTCAGTTCCCTGAAGCTCATCTTTTTCAGGGGATTGAGCACCTTCAATCATGTCTGGAAAGTTTTGTTTCCAGGCCTTAATTCCGGCAGTGTAGCGAAAAACATTTTCATATCCCAGGCGCACGGCCCATTTGGCGGCAATTCCGCTCAGAATTCACCTGAAGTCCCTGCAGTACATGACAATTATTTTTTCTTTGTCCGGACCCATGGCTTCCAGAAGCTGGGACCTTTTATCAGAGGACAAGGACTGGATCTGGGAGAGATCAAAGGGGACATTTATGGCTCCTGGAAGGTGGCCACCATGGTACTCATAGGAGTATCTGTTGTCTATTGCTGCAAATTCGCGGGTATCCTGGTAAAGCTCCATGAGCTGGCTGGAGGTGATTACCTGGTATCCCTCTCTCTGGGCCACGCTCTGGGCGTGATCCCACCATCCTTCAGCAGTTTCTGCAGCAACATGGGGCGAAAGAATAAAAAGTAAGAAAGGAGCCAGAAAAATGCTCAGCCAAATAGTTTTGAAAATCGATTTTTCCATTATTCGCCTTTTGGGGGCCCTGTCCCGGATAGAGTCCAGAGTGATCCGGGACAGGGCCCCCATCGGAGGTGGTGAAGAAGCTTCTTATTCTATGGTGAAACTTCCATCCGGGGTAAAGGAAACATCAGCATCAACATAATATACATTCTGCAGGTCCGGGCGACGATCCAGGAAAAGATAGTATGCTTCCCCGCTTCTGGCTCCGGTGGAGCAGATGAATACAATGGGCTTTTCATCAGTAAAAGAATCAATGTTTTCTTGAAGCTGGTCAACGGTCATATTAATGGAAGAAAGAATATGCCCGCTGCCGAATTCCTGCTGAGAACGGACATCTATCAGCTGGATACTCTCAGGGTTTGTGGCCATGAGTTCAACAAAGAAGTCATTGTCAATGGAACCTTCAAATGGACCTTCTTTAATGTCAGAAACAGGTGCAGGAGCAGGAGGTGCTTCTCTGACAACCTCGGGCGCGGGTTCGGATGGGGTAATATCTTCAATTGTCCAGGAAATATATCTGCTGTCCCATTCAACATTTCCAGATGCATAAACTACAACATTGGTGTAACCCAATTCTTCCGCCTTCCAGGCGGAGTTGTGGCTAAGGGGTCAGGCAAGGTTCTGGCAGTGAAAGATCAGCAGGGTTGACTTATCTTCAGGAAGCAGGTCAGTCATTTCACTGAACTGGCTGTCAGGGATGCTGATGGCCGAAGGGATGTGTCCTCTGTCGTAGCGGGGGCGTTTAGGTCTTGAATCAATAAGAAGCACATCTGTTCTTGGCTCCTGGAGTAAGAGGTTGTCGCAAACGATAGGCTTTACAAAGTCAATGCCTACAATAGTGTGAAATGGTTTGGGAACCTGGGTTGGATCAAACTCCACATCCACAGTGGGTATCTTACCAGAATCATAGGTTGTCCTTGGGCCTTCCTTGGCTGTACATCCGGCCAGAAACAATATGATCAGGGCAGGGATGAATAATAGTGGCATAAAATTTTTGAGAGTGATTTTCATTTTGGCTCCTCCTGTGTTAAGAATCTTTGGTTTTTACTTGCAGGATAATCAGATCAGCTGCAGATGGCATTTCGAGCAGGCTGACCCGGTATTCCCCATGACTTTAATCAACAACTAAAGTTAGGATTTGATAAAGCTGGTCCAAGTGACGTATCGAGCCAATGATTATCTGTTCTTTAGTTCATTGTACCAAAGTTCATGATGGTGTTTGGCATAGTCTTCAGGCACGACACCGGAAAACATGGATTTAAAAGCCGGCCTTTCCTCCCTTGATACAGCAGCCATGTAGATATGGACCAGCAGCCCGGCAAAGGCCAGCCCGGCCATGAGAAAGTGGATGGTCCTGGACCAGGCCACTGGAGTGGGGTTGTTCAGAATAATGGTTGAGATATACATGATCACTCCGGTTATAACCAGGACAAGTCCGGCAATGACCGTCAGCTGAGCAAAGAGTTTTTGTCCTGCATTGTAGAATCCCTGAGGTGGAATGTCAGTGGTCATGCCCATTTTCTTCAGAGCACCCTTTCCAAGGGTGAGCTGGATGTTTTTCTTGATCATCCAGGCTGTATCCCAGGTGGGATTTATGGAAAATATTTCCTTTAGAAAGTCTGTGGTCTGTTTTCGTCTGATGATGATGTAGATTAGAAAAACAGCAGCCCAGATCAAGCCGGTGTAGATATGAAAGGTCAGCAGAGTCTCGCCGCTGCCAAAGATGGTTCGCATGAGACTGGGCCACCAGGCCCCAACGGGATTGATCTGGTCATTCTTTATCAGTCCGAGTCCGGTCAGGGTCAGGAATATCCAGCACAATGCATTGAACCAGTGGATAAAAATAGCTGCCCGGTCATGTCTGTGAATCATTCTGGTGTTCATTTTACACCTCCTCCTTGTTGTCCTGCTGGGAGGATTCAGGGCTGGTGAATATCTGTTTCAGGAACATGGCAGCAACTCCGAGTCCGGACAGACCAACTGCTACTTTGACCAGGGGGTTGACCAGTCCGGTCATGGCCCGATGGGCCATGGGATATTCAACAGGTCCGGGCCAGTCCACAGGCATGGTCTGAGCCAGGTAAAACATATTGGGTTTAGTATCCACCGGCTGGGTGGTGATGCGCACAGTCTGGTGTTCCCGGACCAGTCTGGCAACTTCGCTCTCCGGATCGTTCAGGTCTCCGAAGGTCCTGGCCTTGGTTGGACATGTGTCCACACAGGCCGGTAACAATCCCATATCCAGGCGTTGTTTGCAGAAATCGCATTTGTCAGGGACCCTCTTGGTGGGATGTCTGTACCTGGCTCCATAGGGACAGGCCTTAACACAATTGCCACAACCAATGCACAGATCTTCATTGACGTGGATAATGCCTGTTTCTTCGTCTTTGAAGGTAGCGCCGCTGGGGCAGGCGAAGACACAGGTGGGGTTGTCACACTGCATGCATCCTCCGGGCTGAAAATGAACAAAAGTGTGTTTGCCCATGGTGAAGTCGGGATCAGTATGCTTGATCCAGTTACGCCAGTGCCCTCTGGGCAGATTGTGCTGAACCTTGCAGGAGACCATGCAGGCCTTGCAGTCGATGCAGACTGAGGAGTCAATGACCATGCAGTATTTTTTCTTCATCAGGCCACCTTCCTTATGCTGACAAGAGTTTCATGCATGGCCATGTTTCCCGATATTTCATCGTGATAATCCTCCAGTACTTCGGCTATGCTGGCCCCTTTATTATGGACCAGGCTCATGCCCGGAGATAAAGCTCCGAACCCGGTGGCCATATACACGGTCTGCTTTTCAATTCCCTCGGTCAGTTCAAGCTTGAGTCTGCCAGCTCCTGCCCTGCTGGACACCTCAACCAGATCTCCCTCCTGAAGGCCAAGCCTTAGGGCAGGCTCTGGATGCATGTTCAAGACGTTTTCTTCCATGAATTCAGTCAGCAGTTCATTGTTGGTCTGAGCGTGAGTAAAAAAGGCGGTTCTGCCCACCACCAGCCTGAACTGGTCTTCTGAGGGCATATCCGGACGCTTGTAAACAGGCATGGGGTCCACCCCGGAGCGGGCGTAACGCTGGTTGTAGATCTCTTTGACCCCGGAAAGGGTTTTCAGAGGAGAACCGGCATAGATGCCGTAGACTTTGCTGGGGTTATAGTAAACCCCATCATTTAACATTGCTTCCATGGCTCCATCCAGGCCGTCGACCTGTTGTTCCCGGTACTCTTCAATGGTGAAGTCAAAAGAGTCACCAAGGCCAAGTCTTTTGGCCAGCTCCTGGCAGATCCAGAATGGGGATCTTGACTCAAACATTTCCGGAACCACCGGGTCACGAAGCACGGCGCAGGCGCAAGCTGATGATCCCTGAAGTCCTGAAACCGGATCTTTTCTTTCCAGAAAGCTTGCCCCGGGCAAAACCACATCCGAATACCAGGCCGTGTCAGTCATGGCGATGTCAATATTGACGATAAATTCAAGGTGGTCCATCATCTCCAGGGTCTTGTTCCGATTGGCTGCAGTCTGCATGAAATTTGTCTTGAAATTGAACCATCCCTTGATGGGGTAGGGCTCACCTGAAATTATGGCTTCGCGCATGAGCTGGAATGATCCCTCATGGTCGATAAGTCCTGGAACCAGGCCGGCTTCCACTCGGTCAAAGGGATTGTCGTCGTACCAGGGGATGTCATAGTATGGGGTTTTGACCCCGACTTCGCGAAGAGCCAGCAAGCCTCCAGGCTTATCAAAATTATTCAGCAAAGCATTGGTAATGGCCATGGCGCGTCTGATCTGGGTAGAATTTTTGTAGTCCGAAGTCCTGCGGCCAGGATAGACCATGGCTGCAGGTGCAGCAGCAGTGATCTCCCTGGCGATCCTGACAATATCCTGGGCAGAGATGCCGCACTCGGCTTCAGCCCACTCCGGAGTGTACTGCTGGATGTGCAGGAAAAATTCGTCAAAGCCATAGGTCATTTTAGGGCAGCAACCTTCGGCATCATAGAGCTCTTCTTTAACAATGACATGACACAGGGCAAGGAAGAAGGCCATGTCAGTACCAGGCTTGATCTGGTACCATTCGTCAGCCATGGCTGCAGTTTTGGTAAACCTGGGATCCAGGACAATGATCTTGCATCCGTTTTTCCTGGCCTCGAAGAAATCAATGGTGTCAGGGGTGATAAATGCCTCAAAAGGATTGGCTCCAGCAATTATAACATACTTGCTGAAAAGTACGTCAGGATAAGGTACTTCTCCGATGGTATCCAGGTAGGCTCTGTTTTTGCTGAGCAGGCAAAGGGTTTCATGGGAGGTTATGTTGTATGAGCCGTAAACCTCTGCAAACCTGTGGACAAACTGGGACTGCATGTCAGAACCGGGAATGAACATCATCCCGCATCTGGTATACTTTTCTCCGATCTCCAGCATCTTTTCAGCAGTATAATCCAGGGCCTCTTCCCAGCTGATCCGTTCCCATTTTCCTTCTCCGCGCTTACCTGTTCTTCTAAGGGGATACTTGAGCCGGTCTGGGTCGTAGATATGCTTGACTGCTGCGTTTCCCCTGGCACAGATCATTCCTCTGGACTTGAGAAATTTCGGGTTGGGATCGATTTTTTCTATTACATTGTTTCGGACCCTGGCGATCATTCCACATCGGTTAAAACACATGTCACAGGCAGTGAAATGAGACTCATACTCACCTTTTGCCGGGCGGGAGCCAGCAGCATGAACCCCGGGAACCAGTGACCTGACCAGAGGTGCTGATGCGCCGGAGCTTATGGCTGCTGCAGCCAGGCTGGTTTTCAGGAATTTCCTCCTGCTAAGGGGAGGCATTTTGTCCTTCATCAATAACTCCTTTCCAGGCTAGAATTCGCCCTTTTGATGCTTGCTGTCAGGTTATTCTTAAAATCATCGTGGTTTCCCGGGCCCGGTAACATGCCGGACCCAGGCGAATTTTCAGCTTTAGGTTGAATATCAGCCGCAGCGTTCAGGAGTCGGCGAGTCGGCAGCTCCACCATGCAGATAAGTCAGTATGTCGGTCAGATCGGCCTCGGGCATATCCTTCCAGTGCTCATAACAGGGCAGGTTTTCCTTGTTTTCAAAGACCTCCAGCCATTCAGCCTGGCGCTTGGCATCAGGGCCCAGATAATGAGCAGGAACTGCGCCAATGGGGTTTTCCATGTGGCAGGGGCGACACTCCTGACGGAACAGAAAACGTCCCTTCCTGGGGTTGCCGTCCAGCATGGCCAGGGCAATACCTACCTGAGTGGCAAAGATTATTGCCGCCATAGACATGATTACCATCTTCTTCATTTTCTCCTCCTTGCTTGAAATTGGTCAAAACAGGACTTTGGTTCAGGATTATCTCATGGTCAGATATGCTGCAACATGTTTATTGTGAGTATACACAAGATCATTAAAATTTCTCTTCTGATCATGATGAATCTCCTGATATACTGAACAGCACGAAGCATGCCATAAGTCCTGACGGACAAGCATTAATTTAACTACTTGTTTTTTTGAGGCATTATTTCTGAGCTGGGTATTGTGTTTAAATTAAAACAGGTGTATTTAAACAGGTGATTAATCACCTATGATGGACTTGAGACTGCTTTGAACCCGGGATGAAAACAGGATAATTTCAAAAAGCGATTGCTGGCCAGTGTTGGAATCCGACCAAGATGGAGACCCGGCTGGACCGGGAGGTTTGGCTTGAGGCCAGGTGTTTTTCTGGAGAATAAAAAAGGAGTATATAGTGAAGCCCATAAGTTTTAATATCTATTGCAAAGATATAGTTGAGATCATGCATGAAGGGCTCCTGGTGGTGGCTGAGGACGGTACTGTTCAGATGGTCAACAAAGCTCTGGAAGATATCACCGGCTATTCAAGAGAAGAGCTGCTGGACAAGCCCTGCACCATTTTTAAGTGTGATGCCTGCAAAATAATGAGAAAGACGTCCTCGGATCACTGGTGCAGGCTTTTTGAAAAGAAAAAGATTCTCAAGAAAAAGTGTCATATAATGCGCAAGGACGGATCATATGTCACTGTGTTCAAAACAGCCAGCATACTCTATGATGATGACGGCAGACCCCTTGGCTCGGTGGAAATCATGACGGACATATCTGAACTGGATGTTCTGGACACCAAGGTTCAGCAGCTCTCCAGGATGCTTGATCAGGATACCGTGTTTCATGGGATGGTGGGGCATTCCAGCAGGATGCGCAAGGTCTTTCAGCTGATTGAGAAAGCCGCCCAAAGCGATTTCCCGGTATTTATTTTTGGCGAGTCAGGAACCGGAAAAGAACTGGTGGCCAGGGCGATTCATGAACTTGGTCCCCGCTCCAAGGAACCTTATGTTCAGGTCAATTGCGCTGCCCTTAGCCAGTCTCTTTTGGAATCAGAACTGTTTGGCCATGTAAAGGGAGCTTTTACCGGTGCTGTGCAGCACCGTAAAGGCAGGTTTGAAGTGGCCAATAAAGGAGATATCTTTCTGGATGAGATCGGGGATCTGCCCATGCCGGTTCAGGTCAAGCTTCTCCGGGTTCTGGAAAACAAGACTTTCGAGAGGGTGGGGGAGAGCCGTTCGGTCTTTGTGGATGTTCGCTTCATTACGGCGACTAACAAGCATCTGCCCTCACTTATAGAACAGGATAAATTTCGAGAAGATCTTTTTTACCGGATCAATGTAATTCCCATCCATCTTCCAGCCCTGAGAGAGAGAAAAGAGGACATCCCGCACCTGGTGGATTTTTTTATAAAAAGACTGTCCAAGGCCGGTAAAGGAAAGGTAAAAGGATTAAGTCCAAAGGCCATGAAGATTTTTATGGATTATTCATGGCCTGGAAATGTCCGGGAGCTTAAAAGTGCCCTGGAGTACAGTTTTGTTGTTGCTGATACCGACCTGGTTACCCCGGATCATCTGCCTGACAATCTGACAGCTAAGTCCGCTCCCGGGCCTGATGACAGTTCTTTGGGAAGACCGGTTGATCTGAACCAGAAGAATGAGCTTATTGATGCCCTGCGCCAGAGCAAAGGGAACAAGTCTCAGGCAGCAAGGATCCTGGGGATAAACCGGGTAACTGTATTAAACCGGATGCGCAAATACGGGATTGACCTGAAAAAAGATATTGTTTTTTAGCAAGTTAGGGGAGGATAAACAATCAATCATGCATGAAACACTGGCTTTGACTCCTGAGATGATCTGGGTCCTGGGAATCCTGGGGCTGACTATTATTCTGTTCATATCAGAACTGGTCAGGGTGGATGTGGCCGCTGTAACGATTATGATGATCATCGGGCTGGTGGGACTGATACCCGGCGGTCCTGTACTGGTCCCCGGGGACAGGCTTTTCAGTGGATTTGCCAGTAATGCGGTAATATCCATTATTGCGGTTATCATCCTTGGCAAGGCTCTGGAAAAAACCGGACTTATGAACAAGCTGGCCTTGATGATCCTACGCTGGGGAGGAAGTACAGAACAGCGCATTGTACCGATTATTTCCAGCACTGTAGGGGTTATTTCCGGACTTATGCAGAATGTCGGGGCTGCAGCCCTTTTTATGTCTGTGATCAAGAGTATATCTCTGCGAACCCAGTTGCCCGTGTCCAGGATGCTTATGCCCATGGCTTTCTGTGCCATCCTCGGAGGAACATTGACTCTGATCGGTTCAAGTCCTCTGATCCTTCTTAATGACCTTATTCTGGCCTCCAATACATCCTTGCCTGATAATGTTGAACCCATGAAGACCTTTGGAATGTTCGATGTAACCCCCATAGGTCTGGCCCTGATTTTTTCCGGAGTAGTCTATTTCACCATTTTTGGCCGCTACGTCCTACCGGCCAGAAAAGGCAGTGAGGAACAGGGATTTTCAACTGTCGAATATTTTCGAAAATTATATGGACTTAAAGGAGATATTTTTGAAGTCCATGTCCAGCAGGACAGTCCGTTAAAGGGAAAGACAGTGTCTGAAGCGGAAAGCCTCTTTGGACACAGGGTAGCTGTTATTGGTTTGTACCAGAACAGGGATATGCGTATTTCACCGGCTCACGACATAATCATAGAAACTGGAGCGGTTCTGGGGCTGCTGGGCAACCGGGAAGAAGTCCAGGACATCTGCAAGGGAATGGAACTAAAATGTTTCGGGGTGCTTCGCCATTTTGCCGAAGTACTGTCTTCGGCAACTGCAGGAATCTCTGAGGTGGTGGTTCCTCCGCGCTCGCACATGATCGGCAAGAGCCTTCAGGACATCAGGATGCGCAAGACTTTTGGCACAAGTGTTCTGGCAGTCAACCGGGGAGGACAGGTCATCAGGGGAAATCTCAGGGACCTTCCTCTGCAGGCAGGCGACACCCTGGTTCTGCATAGTCTATGGGAAGACCTGGTGGTCATGGAAAAAAATCCTGATTTTGTGGTCATTTCATCTGATTTTCCCCACGAAGTCATCCTTCATGAAAAGCTTCCCCATGCGGTCATCATTTCACTTATTACTCTTGGCCTGGTCATATTCAGTGACCTTCGTCTTTCAGTATCCCTCATGTCCGGGGCCATTGCCATGATCGTGGCAGGTGTTCTGACCATGGATGAAGCATATAAATCAGTCAGCTGGCAGTCGGTATTTCTCCTGGCCAGTCTGATTCCCCTGGGTCTGGCCATGGAGTCCACTGGAACTGCGGCCTGGGTCGCCATTCAGACCATCAACCTGATGGGGAATGTCCCGGTCTGGGTTCTTCAGGGGGCTGTGGCTGTACTGGCAACTGTGTTCACCCTGCTCATGTCCAACGTGGGAGCTACTATTTTGCTTGTTCCGCTGGCTGTAAACATTGCCGTGCTTGCAGGTGCTGATCCTGCAATGTTTGCCCTGACCGTGGCCATAAGCACTTCCAATTCTTTTCTTATCCCCACGCATCAGGTCAATGCCCTGGTAATGGGGCCAGGAGGTTATAAGAACGCTGATTTTATGCGGGCAGGGTGGATTATGACCATGATATTTCTGGTGGTGTCTCTGGTGGTGTTGAACATAATGTTCTGATTTATCGAATAACCAAGAAGCTTTAAAAAATTCCAAGGATAAGCCATTATGCCGGTAATAACCATTTTCAGCGCTCCATATTGTCGGGAAGAGGAAGTAGCCACCAACTTAGCTGGTGAGTTGAGGATGAAGATACTGAGGGACAGGCAGATTATTTCCAGAGCTGCTTCCAGATATAATATTTCCGAGGATAAATTCTACCGGTCCCTTTATGGCAAAAGTTCCGTCTTTAACGCCTTCACCCGGGAAAAGGAACGGTGCATTGCCTGCTATAAGGCTGTCCTGGCCTCCTGCCTGCTGGAAGAGGACCTTGTGGCCATGGGCTTTGGAGGGTTCCTTATCCCCAAAAAAATAACCCATGTGCTTAAGGTATGTCTCATGGCTGACATGGAATACCGTCTGGAGGTGGCCGGGCAGGAACACAGTCTGGATTCTGGTGGCCTGAAAAAGCTAATAGCCCAGGAAGATGCCAGCAGATATCGCTGGACAGAATACGTGGTCCATCAGGGCCCCTGGCAGTCATCTTTGTATGACATCCTGATTTCCATGGAAAAATATACCATCCCGGAAGTTTCCCGTCTGATCAGGTCCTATGCTAAGAAAGCAGCAACCCTGCCCACCAGGGAATCCATCCAGGCAGCTGAAAATTTTGCCTTAAGTGCTGAAATTGAAGCCGGCATGGCCCTTAAGGGCTGGTTTGTCAGGGTGAATATTGGGGATGGAAAACTTCAGGTCAGGCTGGACAAAAATATCTTGAGACCAGAAAGACTGGAAAAGGAGATTTCAGGTATTGTAGCCGACATTGCCGGAGACATGGAAATTGAGGTGCAGTCAGGACCGGATATGTTTCAGACAGATGTTTACCGTCCCTTTGAATCTGAATCCCCGGCCAGGGTCCTTCTGGTGGATGACGAGCAAAGGTTTGCCCGGACCCTGTCCGAGCGTTTGAGGATGCGCGAGATGGGAACAGCGGTTGTCTACGATGGAGAAGAGGCTTTGGAGCTCATTGACCAGGACGAACCCCAAGTGGTCATCCTTGACCTTAAGATGCCGGAGATCGACGGGGTTCAGGTGCTAAGGCACATCAGGCGAAGTCATCCCAAGGTTCAGGTGATCATCCTGTCTGGAGCAGGGTACGATGAAGACCTGCAGACCTGTCTTGATCTGGGGGCTTTTGCCTGTCTCCAGAAACCTGTGGACATAAGGGAGCTGACCGAAGCAATCCGAAAGGCATATGAAAAACGTTCATCACAGATTGCATAATATCTATTTCATGCCTGAACCAGTCTCCCCGGCGCACTCTCCTTGGGGATCAGGGTGGAGTTGGCCGGGTTCTTTCCCTTGATATCTGCAGAGGTTTACATAAAAGTTTACAAAAATCTGCAAGGTTTACAAGAAGGTTGACTTTACAAAAATAAGGGCTGCTGAAATATTTTCTATGTGTTTTTTGGCTGATATCATTTCCGAACTTCCTAATCCTACAGCAGCAAAGGTTGATTACAGGCAGTAACCTATGTCTTCTGGCCGCGACAATGACCTGGACCAGACCAGTCCCTCTTTTGAGCCGGTTTATGTAGCCAGGCAACCCGTTTTTAACCGGGATATGCAGATCTGGGGATATGAACTTCTTTTCCGTCATAGCCAGGACGTCAACTCAGCTTATTATGAGGATGGTGACATTGCCACTTCCAAGGTCATTGCCGATGGCTTTGGCATGGCAGAAGAATGGCTATCTCCCAACCAGAAGGTTCTGATCAATTACTCCCAGTCCATGCTTTTGCGGGGTTCTCCTCTGGCCCTGCCAGCCGAGCTGGCAGTGGTGGAGATTCTGGAGACTGTCAGTCCTGATGAGGAAATTATCCGGATGTGCCGCCACCTGAAGGACCAGGGTTATACCTTGGCCCTGGATGACTATACTGGCCTGCCCGGTCTTGAGCCCCTGATTGAGCTGGTGGACATTGTCAAGGTGGATATAAGCGGCCTGCCAGCTGCTGACCTGGTTAGGGTGGTCCGGGATTTAAGGAAATTTAACTGTATTCTGCTGGCTGAGAAGGTTGGGGATTTCAAGGCGTTTGATTTATCCAGAGATATGGGCTTTGATCTTTTTCAGGGCTTTTTTTTCAGCAGACCCTGGATTATGACTGGAAAAAAGCTCAATGCCAGTCAGCTGGCAAAGTTGAACCTGATCAACCTGCTTGGTTCTGATGACCTTGACCTTGCAGGGATTGCGGATATTATCAAAACCGATGTATCGCTCAGCTACAGGCTGCTTCGGCTGATCAATTCTGCTGGAATGGGACTGGCCTTCAAGATCAGATCCATTTCCCAGGCTGTGGCCATGCTGGGTCAGCAGAGAATATCAACCTGGCTGCAGATAATAATTCTGGCAGAAATTAATTCTACCCCAAAGGGTCAGGAACTCTTGTTTTTATCTCTACAGCGGGCAAGGTTTTTGGAAAGTGTGGGCAACAGGAGTCCAGGCCTTCCTGTTTCTTCCGGGTCCATGTTTCTGATGGGCCTTTTTTCCTGCCTTGACGCTCTTCTCTCCCAGCCCATGGAAGAAGTCCTGAAAAAAATATCTCTTGAACCAAGGATTTCCAAAGCCCTCAAAGGCAAGGACCCTGAGCTGCAGAAATGGCTGGATCTGGCTCTTTCCTGCGAACACGGACTGTGGATGGATACAGCCCGCCTTTTGAGACAGACCGGGCTGTCATCTGAAGAAACAGCGCTGATCATGAATGAATCTACGGTCTGGGCCAAACGATTTCTTGAAATGAGCTAAGCTTTCTTTTTCTCTGGCCTGCAATATCCCACTCCAGGAAAAAAGCCTGCTTATTCCCAGGATAGTCAAAGCAGCTGGGTTGGGGTGTTTTGGTCCTCAACATCCCGGCCATGGTGTCTGACTCATGATCCAGGAAATGTCAGCTGATATCTGCTGGCTGCTCAGTCCTGTGGTTATTGACCGGCAGGGTAAAGTGAAAAGCAGCCCCCTGGTCCGGTAAGTTTTCCGCCCAGATTTTCCCCCCGTGTTTCTCAACGCACTCTTTGCACAGGAGAAGACCCAGACCTGTTCCCTTTTCTCCTTCAGTTCCCGGATGGGGTGTCTGGCGATTCAAGGTGAACATATTTTTCAGGATCATGGCAGGTATTCCAGTTCCAGTGTCAGTTACTGTAACCTGCAGCCCTTCATCAGAGCTTTGAGCAGAGATTGAAACTTTTCCGTTTTGACCTGTAAACTTAATGGCATTGGATAAAAGATTGCGAAGGATTGTGCTCAAAAGATGTCTGTCAGCCATCACTACTATGTCTTCAGGAATATGTTTGGATAATTGGATGCTTTTTTGTCCAGCCAGTGTCTTAAACAGCTTGAGATTTGACTGGATCAGCTCCAGCACGGAGCAGGGCTCAGGTTCAAAACCAATCAATCCTCTTCTCATGCTGGACCATTCCAGAAGATTGACCAGAAGGTCATAGAGGTTTTCTGCTGACTGATTGAGCTGGGCTGACAGTTCCTGAAGTTCATTCAAGGTGAAGCGGGAAGGATCTTCAGCCATGAGTCCGGTTATGCCAAGAAAACCTGAAAAGGGGGATTTGAGGTCGTGGGCAATAATTGAAAAAAGCTTTTCCTTTTCAGCAAGGGCAGTTTCAAGCTGCTCATTTTTTAGTTTGATCTCTTCTTCGGCCAACTTGCGGTCGGTGATGTCTTCCATGGCCACTATGAGACTTGGCTTGCCCAGAAGGACCACTGGTTCAGCACTGAATCTGACCCAGATTTTTTCCGGGTCAGATTCAGTAGTTCTGATGATATGAGTCTCCATGCCGGATATGGGGGTTTCATCCTTAAGGGCCTGCTTGATTGCTGAATCAATTTCGCATAAAGGACAATGAATGGAATATCCGCATCCTTCAGGATGGCTGAGGCGGTGGATGCAATTGATAAAATCTCCGCATCGTCCGTCTGGGATCATTTTTTGATTAGACTGAAACATATCCATGGCAACCCGGTTTGCATCCAGGATTCTGGCCTGCTGGTCAAAAACTATGATGGCCACGGGTGCAGCAGCCATTATGGACTTCAGTATGTCTCGTTCAGCCTGGAGAGCTTCCTGGGGGTTTAAGCCGGAATAATCGGGTGATCCGGTAATCAGACCCTGGTCAATTTTTTTTTCTAGGGCAGATGGTTTGCTGTTCTTATCCATGGGATGATGAGTGTTATTAAAGTTTAAAGATATTATCCACTGGTGATCCAGGGTGTTCTTAGGTGTATATTCTGATCAAAATTCAATAGATTAGTCAACAGTTATCGATTTCGACCTGGTATACGATTATACCTGATCCCGAAGTATATCAGGTTTGGATCTGAACCCTAGTTATTGTATTTGGGATAATGCTCATACTGGCAACTATTCTATGTCTTATTTATCTGGCTGTCTTCATCCGGCACAGGTTCAAGTCCATGCCCCCGGGAACGGATTACCAAAGCATAGTCTATAATGTCTGGCCTGGGGATGTCCGTTTTATTTACGATCTGCGCTATGAAGATGAAAAGGGCAGTCTGGTTTTTGAAGAAAGTATTCATCCGGAAATGTTTGCATTGATCCAGTCTGCTCAAGACAAAGTCTTGGCAGATATGTTTTTGTATAACACCGACCATGGTCGGAATGCTCAGGAACCAGACCACAGACCCAACAGCACCAGCCTGACTGATTTATTGTGCACCAAGGCTGATCAGGGTCTGGACGTGATGCTCATCACTGATGAAATAAACTGTTTTTATCGTTCCTATGCTTCACCCATTCTAAACCGGCTGGAATCCCACCAAGTTAAGACAGTAATTACCGACCTGGACCGGCTGCGTGATCCAAATCCGCTTTATTCAACATGGTATCGCATGTTTTTGTCCTGGCTTCCTGGTTTCGGAAAAGGTTTGATTCCTCATCCTTTTGGGCATCCCCAGAGAACAATCACCTTGTCGGCCCTGTTCAGATCTCTGAACTTCAAGGCCAACCACCGCAAGGTCCTGGTGGTTGACTCGCATACGGCAGTCGTCACATCAGCCAATCCCCATGATCCCAGCAGTCTGCATTCCAATATAGCCATCATCATCAAAGGAGCTCCTGCCAGGGAGGCGGAATACGCTGAACATGCAGTGGCAGCTTTTTCAGGGTTTCCTGCCCTGGGCTCAGCAAAAAAGAGTGCTGGGAGGCCTGTTGCTGCCCAGGGCAATACAGCAGGAGAGTGTGAATCACGTTACCAGATCCAGCTGCTTACAGAAAAGAAGATCAAAGATCGATTGATCCGGGAGATCCAGGATTCTTTCAGAGGAGATCTGATCATGGTTGGCATGCTTTACCTTACCCATCGCCAAATCATAAGAGAACTTAAAGAGGCAGCAGGGAGAAAGGTTGAAGTGCGGATAATCCTGGACTCCAGTGAGCACGCCTTTGGAATGAAAAAGTATGGTATCCCCAACAGGCACGCTGCCCTGGACCTGGCCGTTGATCCCTGTTTTGGAGATAATTTGAATGTCCGGTGGTACAAGACCAACGGTGAACAGTTTCATTCCAAACTGGTGGCGGTCAAACGGGCAGAGTCTTTTGTGCTCATGGCCGGGTCAGCCAACCTGACCTCCAGGAATCTTGATAATTACAACCTAGAATTGGATCTTTGGATCAAAACCCGGCCGGACTCGACTTTATCCAGGGATGTAGAGGGTTATTTTGACAGGATCTGGTTCAACAAAGGGGGCAAATATACTCTGGATTATGATGCTGCCAAGGATGAGAGCAGGATTAAGTATCTCCTGTACAGGTTCCAGGAGGCCAGTGGCATGTGCACCTATTGATTGAGGGTGTGAACTGCAGATGGCCGCCCATATCAGGGGCAAAACCTGTGGATCTGAATTGATTGTCAGGACCATGAACTGCCGTGGTCATTAAAAATTGTTCATCAGCAGTTCATGGTATTGCCCCTTGAGTTCGTTTTTCGGCTGATTTTTGTCTTCAGCTATAAAGAAAATACTGACTTGGTTTTGGTTCAGCGACAGTGTGCCTGTTTTTCTTCATAGTCCGCTGCAGATTAAGGACAAGCTATTGAGGGCTTGGAATGAAGTCTTGGACTGCTCACTTTTTTTTGCCTGCCACCAGGTAGATAGGATCGCTGAGCCATGTTTTGTCAATGTGCGGATCATCTTCCGGTCTCCACCAGTTGCGAATGCTGACGGTTTCCAGGTCTTTGAAATGTCCGGTCTGATCCAGGGTGTCCAGAACCAGTCCCATCCGTTCGAATTCGTGTAGTTCCTGCCATATTCGGGTTACCTTGGACGGAAACCAGCGGTTGGAAAATCCGATCATGAAAACGCCTGACGGACGAAGGACCCTGGCTGCTTCTCTGGCCAGTTGATAGGGTTTAACAGCATATTCTATAGACAGGCTGCAGAGCAGAGCATCGTATGAATCGTTGGCAAATGGAAGTTCAGGATTCAGGTTCAGGTCGTGGACAATACGATTGCTCAGCCGGGTATTGGCATCCATTTCTTTCTGGTTTAGACCTAGTCCGTCCACTTTTGCCTCCAGCTCTGATGGCAGGTGGGAATTCATGCTGGCCATAAGATCCAGAATCCTCATTCCGGGTTTAAGGCGATTTCCATACTCATGGCACAGGAATTTATCAGCCTGGGCATCAATATGGTTGATGAGTCTGGGCATTTTATAGAAAAGCTGATCATCTGTGCGGTCGGTTCGATCCAGGGCCCCAAGGGAGATGTATTCTGTTGCCCCATCCTTTGTTCCGGCCTGCATGCCCGGTCCTGTTCCCAGGATCTCCTCCATCCAGTGGCTCAGCCTGCCACCGGTTTCACAATTGTTTTGGGCCAAGTCCTCCAGCCTGACTTTTATGCTCAAAGGGTAATCAGACAGGGGGTGGGCCAGATCTGAAGAAATGGTCTTGTCATCTATGGACAGGACCCGGCAGGGTCTTTGATCCTGAGGGAAAAAATGAACTCCTCCCAGCATTCCGCGGGGATAGAAGCGTCCTGGTCTGGGAGTTATTGATCTGCCCTGGAACCTGCGGGCAGTGAAATTCTTGCAAAGGGTGTTTATGTTATCACTGGGTTTACGGGCTGGAACAGCCTGGCCAGGAGCATAGTCCAAGGATATTGACTTGCCCTTTTCCAGGTCCATGAGTCCGTCCTTCATGCCTGGAGGAAATATGTCCCTCCAGAGGTTTACCTTTCTGGCCAGGTAAATCTCCTGGTGTAAGGCCTGGTTGCTGTTCCAGTTAATTATAAAATTGAGTGTTGCCAGACAGTTGATGTCTAATCGAGTCATTGCCTCCTTCTTTGCTCACCCTGAATTGGGTTCTGTGGTTTTGGATCTTGACTGTTTCCAGTTCAGTCAGTTCACATGAAGTTAATGTTCCAAGCGGGTTAGTCAACAGGTCATTGGGGCAGGTGGTCACATTTTGGGGAATTTTTGTGGAAGATAGAGATATTCGGCTTCTTAGGCTATACGTAAAGTTGCTGGAGATAAGTGAATAGACGGGATTTATCAGAGCAGAAGATTGGGAAAAGATGAGCCAGCTGGAAGACAGGTTGGCGGAGAGGGTGGGATTCGAACCCACGTGCCCCGGTTAAGGGACAAGGCGATTTCGAGTCGCCCCCGTTACGGCCACTTCGGTACCTCTCCGGACCATGCTAAAAAAAGTGCTGTGAAAGACCTGATCAGCAGGCGGAACGATTTCTCTTGTTCTGAAAAAAGTTTTTGAGAAGCAAAGAGCAATCATCTTCCAACAAGCCGTTAATAAACCAGAATTTGTGATTTACCCACTGTAGTTCCACTATGTCAAGACGAGAGATTACAGCACCTGCCTTGGGGTCCCTTGCTCCGAAGACAAGCCCGGATAGCCTGGCTTGAATCAAGGCTCCAACACACATAAGACAGGGTTCCAGGGTGACTACCAGGACCGAGTTGGCAAGGCGATAGTTCTGTCTGGCCTCTGCTGCTTTGCGTATGGCAAGGATTTCGGCATGGGCTGAAGGATCATTAAGTTTGATGCAGTTATTGTGAGCCCTGGACAAGATCTGGCCGGAGCCGGTGTCCACCACCAGGGCCCCCACAGGGACTTCCCCCATTTCGGCCGCTGATCCGGCCTGGATCAGTGCCTGACCCATAAGGTATGGCCAGTCAAGTTTGGTCAGATCAGAATCCTCCACGCAGGTATCTGATCCCTGAGGCAATGATTTCAGTGCCCGGAGTGGATCTTGCACCTCTGGTCCATGCCGGATGGTTGGTGGGATGGTTGAATGCCTCTGGATGCGGCATAAGGCCCAGTACTCGTCCGGTGGGATCGGTCAGCCCGGCTATGGCCAATGGTGAGCCATTGGGATTCAGAGGATACTCCTGGGTGGGTTCCTTGGTTCTGGGATCAATATACTGCAGGGCGATCAACTGCTGGGATACGAGATCAGCCATGAGCTGGTCGTTTTTGGTGACCAGTTTTCCCTCTCCATGACGGACAGGAAGGAATATGTAATCAATCCCCTTGAGAAAAACGCACGGCGAGTCTGGATTAGCCTTGAGGTGAACCCACCGATCTTCAAACCTGGCTGAATCATTGTGGGTTAAACTGACCTGGCGTTCAAAGGATTTGCCTCCGGCTGCCGGGAGCAGTCCAAGTTTGACCAAAAGTTGGAATCCATTGCAGATGCCCAGGATGATCCGGCCGGAATCATAAAATGCCCTTAAATCATCAATTAGTCTGGAACCTTGATCAGTTGATGAGTATTTCCAGCGCAGGGCTGCAGCCTGGGCTGCTCCGAGGTCGTCTCCGTCGAGAAAGCCTCCAGGAAAAATAAGAAAATTATAATCATTGAGCTTGCTCTTGCCAACCACCAGGTCCGAGAAATAGCAGATATCCACGGTATCAGCTCCTCCGAGCCTGGCTGCATGGGCAGTTTCCCGTTCGCAATTAGTTCCGTAGCCGGTGACCACCAGGGTTTTTACCTTTGTCATGATTTACTCTTAGAAGTTGTTAATTATGTTTAAGTTCTGTGATGAATGGATGTTCCCTGACAAGAGAGTCAGCCTCCCGGGCTGGAAGGGGTCTGGAAAAATAGTAGCCTTGGGCGTAGTTGCAGTTTAGAGCCCTTAGGCTGTGCATCTGCTGGGGATTTTCAATGCCTTCAGCCACAACGTTCAATCCAAGGCTGTGTCCCATGGCCAGGATAGCCTTGACCAAGGCCAGCCCGTTGTCGGTTGAAAGCATGTTGGTAAAGGAGCGGTCGATTTTAATGTAATCAATGGGCAGTTGCTGCAGGTAGTTGAGGGAAGAATAACCGGTTCCAAAGTCATCCACAGACAGTTGAACGCCCAGGCTTTTAATTCTGTTCAAGGCAGCAATGGATTTTTCAGCATGGTCCATGACCACGCTTTCAGTGAGTTCCAGGTTGATATCGCTGGGATCAACCTGGGATTTGGAAAAAATTTCTTCCAGGGAGTTCAATAGACCCATATTTCTGAACTGGACTCCTGAAAGGTTGATGTTCATTTTAAGATCAAGACCGGACTTTTTCCAGCTGGACAGCTGGGCGCAGGCAGTGTTCAGGACCCATTCGCCCATGGGAATGATAAGCTCGGTTTCTTCAGCAATAGGTATGAACACGCTGGGTGGAACCAGTCCTTTTTCTGGATGCATCCAGCGGATAAGTGCCTCGAATCCAGTTATCCGGCCATCGCTCAGGCTTACAACTGGCTGATAATACAAGATAAATTCTTTGCGGGCAATGGCTTTGCGCAGCTCAGTCTCAATGGTCAGAAGTTCAGTAACCTGGGCATGCATTATCGGATCAAAAACAATATAGCTGTTGGGCGCAGTGGATTTTGCTCTGTGCAGAGCCGTGTCAGCATCCCGGAAAATCTGTTCAGGTTCAGTATATGTGGTTGATCCCACCACGATGCCCATGGAACATGTGGCAAAAATTTCGTTTTGATCAACAATGAACGGTTCAGTAAATTGATCCTTTATTTTTTCGGCCCTAAGGGCGGCTTCTGGTAGATCAGAAACTTCTATCAGCAGGACAAAGTCGTCTCCGCCAATATGGGCCACAGTATCTTTTTTGCGAACACTTTTTTCCAGTCGGCCAGCCACCATTTTTATAAGCTGATCCCCTGCTTTGTGCCCCAGTGAGTCATTGATTATCTTGAAGCGGTCCAGATCAACATGGATTACAGCAAAGAAATAATTGGGGTCTTCATGTTTGGTCCGGATGGCTTTTTGCAGTCTGTTGCCAAGGAGTTCGCTGTTGGGCAGTCCGGTCAGCTTACTGTAAAATGTCCTCTGGCGAAGTTCCTCTTCAACCCGCCTTTTATCGGTCAAGTCAAAAAGTGAAACAACGTATGAGTCCCATTCCGGAATGGTAGCTACCTTGGCAAACAGTATTTTTTGAGAGCCGTTGCGGGTCAGCCCCAGCAGTTCGTATTCACTGGGCACGGATCCAGGATCTGTGAAGCGTTTTTCAAAATACGAAGAAACTCTTGGCAGGTCATCAGGGTGAACAAACTGGGAAAAATGTATTTTATCTTGGATTTCTTGTCTGGAATATCCGGACAGATCGCAGAATTCATTGTTGACCATTCCAATCAGGCCGCTTTTTGAGTTGACTATGACCATGGCACTTTTGGTGGCTTCAAAGATGGTTCGGTAACGCTTTTCCGATTCCATCAATTCCCGGGTCCTTTCCCTGACTTTATTTTCCAGATCAGAAGTGTAGTTCTTGATTTCCAGAGCCTGGGCACGCATGGTGAGGTGGGTGTTTATTCTTGATAAAAGCTCAGAGCGGTCAAAGGGTTTGCTGACAAAATCAACTCCGCCTGCCTCCAGACCTCTGGCTTTGACCTTGGGGTCATCCACAGCAGAAATGAATATAACCGGAATATCTCTGGTGGCAGGATTATCCTTGATTTTTTGGCAGACTTCTATCCCGTCCATGCCCTCCATGACTAGGTCCAGCAAAACAAGATCGGTTTCCGGGCTGACTTTTTCCAGGGCTGTAAAGCCGTCCTGGGCTTCCTGGACATCGGCCATGGGGGTCAGAAATCTTTTGAGCATGGAACGATTTATCAGTTCGTCATCTACAACGAGGATCTGCGATTTCATAATATTAATTGCCAGTTGGTTGTTCTGAATGATCCATTGCCTGGTCTGTGCAGAGACAGGCAGTTTTATCTGGTTTTAAATTTTTTGACCAGACCTTCCAGTTCCTCGGCCATGCTGGAAAGTTTTTCTGAACTGGATTTAACTTCCTTGCTGCCCTGATTGAAGGCCTCTGATGAATCGCTGAGTCTGACTATGTCCCGGTTCATTTCAGAGGTGACTGTTGAGGACTGGGCAACATTGACATTGACTTCAAGTATCCCGGACGATGCCTGGGACACGTTTTCAGCAATGTCCCGGGTAGTGATGCTCTGTTCTTCTACAGCAGCAGCAATGGTACCCACGAATTGATCCACATCGGTGATAACCTTCATTACCAGGGATATCTCTTCAATGGTGCCCCTGGTAGATTCCTGAATGCTGTTGACCTGCTGCTTGATCTCTTCAGTTGCCTGGGCGGTCTGGTTAGCCAGTTCTTTGATTTCATTGGCCACCACAGCAAAACCCTTGCCTGCCTCTCCAGCCCGGGCTGCCTCAATGGTGGCATTAAGGGCCAGCAGGTTGGTCTGGGAGGATATGGACATGATGGTTTGGGATACTTTCCCGATTTCCTGAGCAGCCTGGCCCAGGAGATTGACCCGGTCGGAAGCGCTTCGGGCCTGTTTGACAGCCTTGTCTGTGATGCGACCTGCCTGGTCTGCATTATCAGATATTTCCGCTATGGTTGAACTCATTTCTTCGGCAGCAGTGGCCACAGTGGAGACATTGGACGAGGCCTGATCCATGGCTGATGCCACTGAGTTCATGTTCATACTCATCTCTTCTGAAGCAACAGCAACGGTACTGGTTCTGGAAGTCATTTCTTCGGACTCATGGGACAGTTTTCCAGATACTGAGTCCAGATCTCTGGCTGATGACAGCAGTTCGCCAGCCTTGCTGGATATGTTTTCCAGCATTGTCCGCAGATTAATGCTCATTCGGTTGAGATCCTGGATCATCCGGCCCAGCTCATCCTGTTTGCTGGTCGGGATGTCCCGGCTCAGATCCCCGCCGGCCATCTCCTTGAGATAATTTCCCACCTGTTTTAAAGGATTGACAATGCTTTTATTGACAATCATCAGCACCAGTGCGCTGATCGCCAGGAGAATCAGTCCGGTCCAGGCCATCATCCCGGCCTGGGTCCTTTTTACAGCTGCATTGGCGCTCTCCAGGGAGGTTATGATTTCAAAGGCCCCGTGAACTTCCCCGACACTCCAGCCTTCCTTGATCCCTCCGATGGGGTCGGGTTCTCCTTTGGGGGCTCCATGGCAGTACATGCAGTCCTGGCTGAGGGTGATGGGTCTGAAATATCTAATTTCGTCCCGGGTGATGATGATTGTTTCATCAGTATAGTTCTTCTGGAAATCCAGAAGAACTTCTCTTTCCACCGGGTCCGGCTCATTGTCCGGGTTTCTGGGATTGATTTTGGGAACCCTGAATGTGTAACCAGCTTCTTGGGCGTTTTCCTGGGCTATGCGCATGGCCGTCACAATGGGAACCGCCTCCAGGATCTGCTCTTTGGTTTCCAGCTCGTCAAAAGGCCGCATTACGCCGGTGCTGATCTTGTGGGCCATGTTTTCCCTGGCCGCTTCCGCCATGACCACTATGGCCCTGCTTGTTTCAATAATGGATTTGTGCGTGTTTTCCCTGGTCTGGTTCATCTGATGGAGCATGAAGACAACGGCCACAATGGCCGGACCGGCCAGGGCAACTGTAAGGATTTTCCATTTTACACTAATTTCGTTCCAGTTCATAAAGGTGTCTCATGTTCTGCTCCTGCCGGTCGATTCTGTTGCTGCCAAACGACTATGTCAGTTATGGACTGAGTCAGGAGGGCAGGCTGTCAATCAGATGCCAGTTAAACTAAAAATGCCAGTCTGGCTTGAATGGCAGCTGATCCTGCCAGGGCAGGGCATCATATGCTTAATACCTTGGCCCGGGATACGGTTTGAGCCGGGCCATACCTGACCAGGGAAAGCAGATGGACGTTTTTTAGAAAAAAACATACCAGTTGCCAAGAAAAAAACTAGGCAATTTCAGACCATGGCTTGTCCAAAAAAAACTTATATTGACAGCTAATCGCCTTTAAATCAATCTTCATCTGGTATGATTTTATGGTTATGGTATTAAAGATAAGGCCAGGGGTGTCGATTAATTGTAAGGGGGACTGAACCCCCTGGATGCCTGAGGAGGACCTGATGACTGAAGATGGCAAAGATGTACTGGTATTGGTGGAGGAAAATATTGTTGCGTCCACATCCCAGAATTTAAAACAGATGATAAAAGACGCCATTTCACCGGGCATGAAGACTCTTATTCTGGATCTGGACCGGGTTGAGCAGGTTGACTCCATTGGAATGGGAGTACTCATTGCGGCATATAATACATTACGCAAGGAAAACATAGAATTCAAGCTGGTCAATGTTGGTGAAAATATTTACGACCTGTTCAGGGTAATGAGGCTGGACAAGCACTTTGAGGTTGAAATCAAGGCCTGATCATGACCCAATGTGGGTCATGATGGACTCATATTTTATTTTCAGAAAAAGGACAGGGTATGGATGACGAAACCTTGCAGATGTATGTTGAGGAATCAAGAGAGCATCTGGAAGACATAGAAAATGACCTTCTGACCATAGAATCAGCTGGCGAAAATATTGATGTAGAGCTGGTCAACAAGGTCTTTCGGGCAGCCCACTCCATGAAGGGCGGTGCTGGATTTCTTGGTCTCAACAATATCAAGGAGCTGGCTCACAAGATTGAAAATGTCCTTGATATGATCAGAAACATGGAGCTGGTTCCCAATCCTGAGATTGTGAACATAGTGCTGCTTGCCTTTGACCGGCTGAGGGATCTGGTTGAAAATGTCGCTCAAAGCGATGCAATGGAGATATCTGAGCATGTCGTGGCTCTGACGGGTATTGCTGCTGCCAGTGTATCGGATGATAAAAAAGACAGTATTGTCCGGGAAGTTGAGATCAAAGACTCCAAAGGCAGGGTGGTTTTTTCCATATCCGAGTTCGACCTGAATCAGGCTGCCAAGGGTGGGAAAATCATTTATCTGCTGGAGTTTGATCTTATTCATGATGTCCATCAAAAAAATAAAAAGCCCATGGATGTCATCAAGGATATGCAGTCCACCGGCACAATACTGGACTTGAAGGTGGACCTGGATGCAGTGGGAACTCTGGAGGACGAATCCTTTTCCAATCAGATTCCCATGTATATCCTTTTCTCTTCCATAATAGAACCGGATATAATCAATACCCTTTTTGACCTGGACCCTGAAAAAGTATCTCTTGTGGAAGAAATTCCTGAAGTACCTTCTGCCCAAGAAATCCCGGCAGCAGCTGATTATTCTGGCGATGAGGAGGAGCTGCAGACTGATGAATTATATCCCGACGATCCAGATGGATCCAGTGAGGATAAAAGCTATCATCAAGCAGATGATGACCTGGAAAAGCAGGAAGCAGGTCCAGATTCGGATGGCCAGCAGCAGGCTGAATCTTTACCGGACCAAGACAGCTCAGAGGAATTGCCCCCTGCTCCGGCCAGGCAGAAAACCTCAAGGGCAAGGCCCGGAACACCTGCAGCCACCCCAGGAGCGTCTCTGCCTGAGAGCCTCAGGGTAAACGTGAGCCTTCTGGAAAATCTGATGAACCTGGCTGGGGAGCTGGTCCTGAGCCGAAATCAACTCATGCAGGCCATCTCCACCCAGGATGACCATTCAGTAGCCTTGTCAGGGCAGCGCATCGACCTGGTGACTTCTGAACTTCAGGAGGCCATCATGTTGACCAGGATGCAGCCGGTTTCCAATATTTTTAATAAATTTCCCAGGGTAGTCCGTGATCTGGCTCAGGATCTGAGCAAGGACATCGAGCTTGTTCTGGAAGGCAAGGATGTTGAACTGGATAAGACAATCATTGAAGGATTGTCTGATCCCCTGACCCATCTGGTGAGAAACTCGGCTGATCACGGAATTGAAAGGCCGGATGAACGGATGGCCGCAGGCAAGAAGCCTCAGGGCAAGATCATTCTCAAGGCCTTTCATGCTGCAGGTCAGGTCAACATTGAAATCATTGATGATGGTAAGGGTATTCCAGTTGACAAGATTGTCAGCAAAGCCCTTGGCAAGGGTCTTATCACTGATGAGCAGGCCCGGTCCATGTCTGACAAGGACAAGACCAACCTGATTTTTCTTCCAGGCCTGTCAACGGCCCAGCAGGTATCCGATGTGTCTGGCCGGGGTGTTGGAATGGACGTGGTCAAAAGCAATCTGGACCGGTTGGGCGGTCAGGTGGATATTGAAAGTGAAGAGGGTAAAGGGACGTCCATTCGGATAAAGCTCCCCCTGACCCTGGCCATCATTCCCAGCCTGCTCATATCAGTAGACAGTGAACGGTTTGCTATTCCTCAGGTCAATGTAGTGGAACTGATCCAGATACCTTGGGACCAGGTGGCTGACAGGATTGAAAAGGTTGGTGACGCCAGGGTCCTGAAATTGAGGGGTGAGCTTATTCCGCTTTTGGATCTGGGAATGATTCTGGACCTGAAAAAGGGTCATGACCAGACATTGCCCCAGGCTGAACAGCCGGTGGATTCCGTCCCAGACTGCGCAGAATCCGCTCAAAAAAGGCCGGATTTGAATCATTCCGGGGAGGATGATGTCAGGACCGGACCGGCTAAGAACGGCGGTCAAAATAACAATGTGGATATAGTTGTTGTTTCGGCCGGATCTTTTAAGTACGGCCTGGTGGTTGATGAGCTTCATGATTCAGTGGAAATAGTAGTCAAACCCCTGGGCAGACATCTTAAGAATTGCGAGGGCTATGCCGGAGCTACCATTATGGGAGATGGAAGGGTAGCCCTGATTCTGGATGTGGTGGGCATGGCCAGGCTGGCCCAGTTGTCCTCATCTACAGTTGATAAGGCCAAGGAGCTGGCAAAGCAGAAAGAAAAGGAAAAGGGCCCTCAAGACAGGCAGTCCCTTTTTCTGTTTAATAACAGCCCCAGAGAGTTCTGTGCCGTGCCCCTGGATCTGGTGGCCAGAGTTGAACTCATCCGGGCCGAAGAGATAGAGATTATCGGCGGGAAAAAAGTCATCCAGTACCGGGGCGGGACCCTGCCCATCTTTGCCATGGATGAAGTGGCCAAAGTGGATCCCCTTGAACTCAAAGGAGAACTGGTGGTCATTGTCTTTTTCATGGCCGGACATGAAGTCGGTCTGCTGGCTTCTCCTCCTGTTGATGCCATTGAAGCCAGGATCAGGATTGACGACTTTACCCTTAAGCAGCCGGGTATTTCAGGCTCAGCTGTGATCAATGAACGAACCACCTTGATAGTGGATATTTTCGAGTTCATGGAAACCCTCAATCCCCACTGGTTTGTCAAACGGGAGCTGGAGAGCGCCCCTGGTGGTCAGGACGGCGAGATTCTTTTGGTGGAGGATTCTGATTTTTTCAGGTCCCAGGTAAAAAAGTTTATTGAAGACGAAGGCTATGCTGTTGCAACAGCAGAAGATGGCCTGGTGGCCTGGGAATACCTGAACCAGAATCCGGGAGATGTGTCTCTGGTAGTCACCGACCTTGAGATGCCGGTTATGGACGGATTTGAACTTACCGAACATATTAAAAACGATGACCGGTTCAAGCACCTGCCGGTTCTGGCCCTGACCTCCCTTGCTGGTGAAGAAGATGTGGCCAGGGGAAAGCAGGCCGGGATAGATGATTACCAGATCAAGCTGGACAAAGAAAAACTCATGCAGAGCATATTTAATTTTCTAAATAAAAAAGCAGCCTAGTTTTTGGAGGAAGGGATGAAGAACATCAAATTGAGTGTGAAGCTTATCGGTGGTTTTTTGATTGTGGCCGCCATAACAATGATTGTCGGTTTTGTCGGATGGAGGGGGGCCACCAATCTTGGCGATCACATTCATGAGGTGGGTGAGGTCAGACTGGCCAGTGTGGAAGGGCTGATGAGGGTAGCCGACGGAGGAAAGGAGGTCATGATTTCGATCCGAACCCTTTTGAATCCCAACATCAGTCTGGAAGAGAGGCAGCGTCAGTATGCTGCCATTGAGAGGACCCGTCAGGGCATTCAAAGAGGCTGGGACCAATATGAACCTCTGCCCCAGACTCCAGAGGAAGAGGCCCTTTGGAACAGGTTTCTGCCGGCTTTTGAGCAGTGGAGGGTTGACAACAACCATGTGGTTTCCCTGTCCAGGGAGCTGGAGCGAACCGGGATTCTGGACCCCATGCAGACCCTCAGCAACCTGAACCTGTTTCGGGGTGATCACTATCAGGGTATGGACAATGTCCGTAACCTTATTGATTTCGGGATTGACTTCGACGGTGGTGATGATCCTGGAGCATGCAACTTCGGGCAGTGGCTGGGCAGTTTTGAAACTGACAGCGAAGAGTTGAAAAACATTTTGCGCAGGATGATCCCTCCCCACAATGAGTTCCACGCTGCTGTGGGCAGGATAAAGGACCTGGTTGCTGAAAACAGGACCCAGGAGGCCCGTAATCATCTCAGAGACGAGATGGCTCCGGCTGCTTTTCAGGTTTTCTCTTATTTTGATGAACTCATTGTCACTGTTCAGCAGGCTGAAGACATCTATCAAAGGATGATCAGTTACGCCCTGAACGAGGCCAGTAACTCAGCTGATGAAGCTCTGGGGCTCCTGGACGAGCTGGTGGAAATGAATTCCGGTCTTGCGGCTGATGCCATCAATGCTGCTGACTCTGATACAGGCTTTGTCCAGACCCTGGTTCTGGCAGGAATGGCTTTGGGAACAATCCTGGCCCTGGTCCTGGGGATCATCCTGACTATGACCATTACCAGGCCCATTTACAAAGGGGTTGAGTTTGCCAAGAGCATGGCCAATGGAGATCTGTCCAAAAAACTGGACATAGATCAGAAAGATGAGGTGGGCATTTTGGCCAAGGCCCTCAACGACATGGTGGACAGTCTCGGCCGGATGTTCAAGGATATCGGCAACGGGGTTCAGACCCTGGCTTCATCATCCACAGAACTAAATTCAATTTCTGATGACATGGCTTCCCGGTCCGAGCAGACAGCCGGCAAGGCCAATACAGTTGCCACAGCAGCCGAGGAGATGAGTGCCAACATGAGCTCAGTGGCTGCAGCCATGGAGCAGGCAGCTACGAATATCAATACAGTGGCTACTGCATCCGAGGAGATGAGTGCCACCATATCTGAAATCGCTGAAAACTCAGAAAAAGCCAAGGACATCACCGGCAGGGCAGTTGGCAAAGCCAAGGAAAGTTCGACCCGGGTGGATGAACTGGGTCGAGCCGCCAGTGAGATCAGCAAGGTGACCGAAACCATCATGGCCATATCCTCCCAGACCAACCTGCTGGCCCTTAATGCCACTATTGAGGCAGCCCGGGCTGGAGAGGCAGGCAAGGGTTTTGCTGTGGTGGCCAATGAAATTAAGGAGCTTGCCCAGCAGACTGCCAAGGCCACGGATGAGATCAAGGACAAGATCCAGGGCATTCAGGAGGCTACCGGCCTGACCGTGACCGAGATTCAGGAGATAAGCGCAATCATCAATGATATTGACTCCATCATTGCCACCATTGCCGCAGCTGTGGAAGAGCAGAGCGTTACCACCAGAGATATTGCCGAAAATGTCGGACAGGCAGCCATGGGTATCCAGGAAGTCAACGAAAATGTGGCCCAGAGTTCAACTGTATCCGGTGACGTAGCCAAGGATATTTCTGAAGTAAACGCAGATGCCACAGAAATGAGTAATTCAAGCGCCCAGGTCCGCCAGAGCTCGGATGAGCTTTCAAGGCTGGCGGAACGGCTTAAGGAGCTTATGTCCAGCTTTAAGCTGTAATTGAGAAGAGGATTGGGTGCGGACAGTTTATTTCGCCATTGCTGTCAGCGGTCTCTGATCTTCTGGACATATAAGTGAGACTACCCTCGGGATAAGAGTATTGCCAGGGACCCCCAAAGGCCCATTAATGGGTCTTTGGGGGTCCCTGGTTCTTCAAATCATAAGGCTTTAAAAGCCTTGGCCTGCCGGCAGTACCTGCTGTTAAACCTTGAAAAAATCCCTGTACCAGCCTACGAATTCCATAATTCCTTCTTTTACCGGCGTCTCTGGCTTGTAGCCAAGATCCTGAACAAGGTCCTGGACATCGGCATAGGTGCTTGGCACGTCTCCGGGCTGCATGGGCAGGAGATTTTTCCTGGCCTTTTTGCCCAGGACTTGTTCCAGGGTGGTGATGAAATCCATCAGCTCCACAGGGTTGTTGTTGCCGATGTTGTAAATTTTATAGGGCGCCCTGGACGATGACGGATCAGGATCAAGACCGGACCAGTCAGGATTACCCTGGGGGGCCTTGTCCACTACCCTGATCACCCCTTCAACAATATCGTCGATATAGGTGAAGTCGCGCTGCATCCGACCGTGATTGAAGACATTGATGGGCTGGTCTTCAAGAATGGCTTTGGTAAATAGAAAAAGGGCCATGTCCGGGCGTCCCCAGGGACCGTATACGGTGAAGAAACGCAGGCCGGTTGAGGGCAGCCCATAAAGGTGGGCATAGGTGTGAGCCATGAGTTCATTGCTTTTCTTGGTGGCAGCGTAAAGGCTTATGGGATGGTCAACATTGTCGTGAGTAGAAAAGGGCTGGGTTTCGTTCAGTCCATAGACGCTTGAGCTGCTGGCAAAGACAAAGTGCTGGACATTATTGTGTCTGCAGCATTCCAGGAGATTGACATAACCAACAAGGTTGGAGTCCACGTAAGCCTGGGGATTGGTCAGGCTGTATCTGACTCCGGCCTGGGCGGCCAGGTTGCAGACCCGGTCGAACTTCTGTTCTTTGAACAGTTTTTCCAGACCCTGGCGATCTTCAAGGTTTAACTTGATAAAGCCCAGTTCTGGGTATTTTTCTGACCAGGTCAGCCTGCCATACTCATAAGGGGGGGGGAATCCTGAGTGTTCAAGACGACCATGTTTGACCCGGATATCGTAATAGTCATTGATATTGTCCAGCCCTACAACCTGGTCTCCACGCCGGGCAAAGGCCAGGGCCAGCTTGAAACCGATGAATCCGGCTGTGCCGGTGATAAGTATTTTCATTGAGTACTCCTTGTGATGCAAGTTCATCTGGGCCAATACTTTTTTTGGGATCTTAAGACAAATGGTTTTTCTTTAAGTCTTAAATAGGGCTGTTCCAGGCAGACTTGTTTTTGACTTCCCGGCCAGGCTGAGGTAAATTGACAGATTAGAATATATTTTTCGTTAATTCATCGGAGAGTTATTGATGAAGGCATATGAGACGGTAATCGGCCTTGAGGTGCATGCCCAGCTCAAGACCAGATCCAAGATATTTTGTTCCTGTTCGACAAAGTTCGGACAGGAGCCCAATGAAAATACCTGCCCGGTATGTTGCGGCATGCCCGGTGTTCTGCCTGTGCTTAACAAAAGGGCAGTGGAGTACGGAGTCAGAATGGCCCTGGCCATTGACTGCAGGATCAATGAACGATCCATATTTGCCAGGAAAAACTACTTCTACCCCGACCTTCCCAAGGGATACCAGATATCCCAGTATGAACAACCCCTGGCTGAACACGGCAGGATAACCATCCTCACATCTCAGGGAGAAAAGGAAATCGGTGTAACCAGGATCCACATGGAAGAGGATGCAGGAAAATCCATTCATTCTCCAACCGAAAATGTGAGCTATGTGGATCTCAACAGGACCGGTGTTCCACTGCTGGAAATAGTGTCAGAGCCGGATTTAAGGAGTTCTCAGGAGGCTGTGGCCTATTTAAAGGCCCTGCGCGGGATCCTGCTTTACCTGGATATTTGTGACGGCAATATGGAAGAGGGCAGTTTCAGGTGCGATGCCAATGTATCGCTTAGACCAAAAGGGCAAGAGGAACTGGGCACAAGGACTGAAATAAAAAACCTCAATTCCTTTCGCCATGTGCAAAAGGCATTGGAGTACGAGATTTCCAGACAGGGGGACCTGCTGGAGGACGGCGAGGATGTGGTCCAGGAAACCAGGCTCTTTGATGTGGATAAAGGCGTGACCAGATCCATGCGCGGCAAGGAAGAGGCTCACGACTACCGGTATTTTCCGGATCCGGACCTGGTCCCTCTGGTCCTGGACCAGCAGTGGATCAAAGAGCTGCAGTCCGACCTGCCCGAACTTCCCCATGCCAGACAGGTCAGGTTTGTCAGTGAGTTCAAACTGTCTGAACCCGATGCAGTGGTACTGACCTCGGAAAAGGATCTGGCTGACTTTTATGAACAAGCCCTTTCCTTTTATCATCAGCCCAGAAAGATCTGCAACTGGATAACCGGGGAGCTTCTGGGCAAGCTTAATGATACCGGCCAGTCAGTTTTTGAGGCCGCTGTTAATCCGGAGTATCTTGCCTGCCTGGTGCGCATGGTGGATGATGAGAAGATCAGCGGTAAAATGGCCAAGACTGTTTTTGCCGAGGTCTTTGAAAAAGGAACCCATCCGGAAGAAGTGGTGGAGAAAAAAGGACTGGTGCAGATTTCAGATGAATCTGCCCTGGAAGCTATTGTGGATGATGTTCTCAAGTCCTGTCCTGACGAAGTGCAGAGATACAGAGAAGGTCAGAAAAAACTTCTGGGCTTTTTTGTGGGCCGGATCATGAAGCAGACCAGAGGACAGGCCAATCCCGGTCTGGTCAACCAGATCCTCAAGCACAAGCTGGACTAGCCTGATGGAACATATTTATTTTTCCAAAGAAAAAAACAGGCTCATCCTTCTGGATCAGAGGCTTCTGCCCTTAAAGGAAGAGTGGTTTGAATGCCAAGACACTTCGGATATTGTGTACGCCCTGCAGACCATGGTGGTCCGGGGAGCTCCGGCCATCGGGGTCACTGCTGCCTACGGATGCGTCCTGGCTGCCCTGGAGTCGGGCTCTGGAAAAGACTGGCAGGATAAATTGAACCGCAACCTGTCTCTTCTGGCCTCTGCCAGGCCCACTGCGGCCAATCTGGCCTGGGCGGTCCAGGTTATGCAGGATCTGGCCGGAAAAGCCGAGTTTTCATCTGGCCCGGATCTGGCCGGGTTCTGGCTGGAACAGGCCCTTCATCTGCATGAACAGGACATCCTGATCAACCGGGCCATTGGAAGGCAGGGTCGGACGGTTCTGGAGGACGGCGATTCCGTCATGACCCACTGTAATGCAGGTGCGCTGGCCACAGGTGGATATGGAACAGCTCTGGGGGTTGTCAGGGCAGCTGTGGAGCAGGGCAAGGACATCCTGGTCATTGCCAATGAAACCAGGCCGTTTTTACAGGGGGCCAGGCTGACAGCTTACGAGCTTCTCAAGGACGGGATAAAGGTCAAGGTTGCCTGCGACAATGCCTGCGGTCTGCTTATGAGCAAGGGACTGGTGAACAAGGTGGTGGTGGGTGCGGACCGCATCGCAGCCAACGGAGATGTGGCCAATAAGATCGGAACCTATGGCGTGGCCCTGGCAGCTGCCAGACACAATATACCCTTTTATGTTGCTGCTCCGTTCTCCACCTTTGATCTTGAAACTTCTTCAGGAGACCAGATACCAATTGAAGACCGGACACCCGACGAAGTAAAATACATCAACAAAATTTCCATTATTCCCAATGAGGTGGAGGTGTTCAACCTGGCTTTTGACATTACTCCAGCCGGACTCATCACCGGCATCATCACGGAAAAGGGAATCATTGAAAAGCCCTGTCAGGACTCCATCAGGGCCATAATGGCGCAGCCTTAGTCTTTTCCAAAATCTTAATCCTGAAGAAATACATGCTTCCATACGTAGTTATTGCCGGAAGACCCAATGTGGGCAAATCGACCCTGTTCAACCGTCTGATCAGGAAGAACAAGGCCCTGACTCATGATCGGCCCGGAGTAACCAGGGACAGGCTGTACGGAGTGGTCAGGTCTGATGACCGGATGTTCGCCCTGGTTGATACGGGTGGCCTGGTCCTGGACAACCGGGATGAGGTGGAAAAAGAGATATTCAGCCAGGTGGAAGAGGCCATAGAAGCTGCTGATCTGATTCTTCTGGTTGTGGACGGCCGTCAGGGATTGTTAAGACTGGATGAGCAGCTGGCTGAGATGCTCAGGCAGAGCAACAAGCCGGTTCATCTGGCAGTAAACAAGGTGGACGGAAGCGAAAAAAGCCCGCTGGCTGCAGCGGATTTTTATTCTCTGGGACTTGATCTGACTACGGTTTCTGCTGCCCATGGTCATAATATCTCAGGCCTTCTGGATGACATCCTGGCCAAACTGCCTCAGACTGGTCCTTCTGAAGATCAGGAAAAAAACAAGGGATTGAAGCTTTCTTTTCTGGGGCGGCCCAATGTCGGCAAGTCCTCCCTGCTCAACGCAGTATCCGGTGAATGCCGGGTCATGGTCAGCTCCACTGCCGGGACCACCCGGGACTGCGTGGACGTTACCGTGGAAAGAAATGACCGGAAATATACCTTTATTGACACAGCCGGAGTCCGGCGCAGGACCACCATAAGTGATGACCTGGAAAGATTCAGCGTACTTAGCGCCCTTAAAAGCAGCAAGCGATCAGATGTGGTTTTTCTGGTCCTGGACGCCCTGAGCAGGGTGGTTGCCCAGGATAAAAAGCTCCTGGCCTTTCTGGACAGGGAAAAGACTCCGTTTATTGTCCTTGTAAACAAGATGGACTTAGTCCCCAGGTCTGAGCAGGGAAAGCTCAGGGAGGTCTTCAAGCACGAGCTTGGATTCTGCTCCCATGCGCCTGTGGTCTATACTTCTGCCGTGACCAGGGCCGGGCTGGGGGGAATGATTCCTCTGGCTGAAAAACTCTGGAAGCAGTGCCAGATAAGGGTAGGGACAGGAGAACTCAACAGGCTGGTTAAGGAGGCTACTTCCAGGCATCAGCCCCCTCTGGTCAAAGGCAGGCGGGCCAAGATCTACTATCTGACCCAGGCCTCAAGCAATCCTCCGGAGTTTGTCTTTTTTGTCAATAATCCGGAGCTGCTCAAGCCATCCTATAAAAAATATCTGGAAAAACAGATCAGAAAGTTGTTCAGGCTGGACATGACTCCTTTGCGGCTTGTTTTCCGGTCCAGTCATAGTTGATCTACGGCGTTGTTCACAAATCTAAGGAGGAAGTATGGTTCAGAAAGCGGAAAAGATATGGTTCGATGGAAAACTTGTTCCATGGGACGAAGCCAATGTTCATGTCCTGACCCACACTCTGCACTATGGGGTGGCTGTTTTTGAAGGCATCAGGTGCTACAAGTGCAAGGATGGATCATCAGCAATATTTCGTCTGGAAGAGCATGTTGAGCGTTTTTTCGGCTCAGCCAGAACTGTGGAAATGGAGATTCCCTATACTAAAGAGGAGATTTCCAGGGCCATCATTGAAACCCTTAAGGTCAACAAGCTTGATCAAGGTTACATAAGGCCCCTGGCCTTTATCGGCGACGGGGTCATGGGGGTTCATCCAGGCAAGAATCCGGTCCGGGTCATGATTGCAACCTGGCCATGGGGAGCCTATCTTGGGGAAGAGGCCCTGAAAAAAGGGATAAGGATCCGGACGTCCAGTTTCACCAGGCATCATGTAAACGTTATGATGACCAAGGCCAAGGTTGCCGGCAATTACGTCAATTCGGTCCTGGCCAAGCGCGAGGCTGTGGCTGACGGGTATGACGAAGCTTTGATGCTGGATGTTGACGGCTATGTTGCCGAAGCCACCGGTGAAAATATATTCATCATCAAGAACAGCAAACTCAAGACACCTCCTTTGGGACCCATCCTGGGAGGAATCACCCGGGATTCTCTGATCACCCTGGCCCGGGATATGGGCTATCAGGTGACTGAACAGCGATTTACCAGAGATGAGCTGTATATGGCTGATGAGGCCTTTTTCTGCGGCACTGCAGCAGAGGTGACCCCTATTCGGGAAGTTGACCGGAGGATAATCGGGGCAGGCCAGGCCGGTCCGACCAGCCTGCTTTTTCAGAGTGAGTATTTCAAAGTAGTGCACGGCGACAACCTCAAGTATGCTGGCTGGCTGACCAATTATAAGATATGATCAGATTCGGACAGGGCAGGAACCTCGGTTCTTGCCCGGCCCCTGCAGGCAGGTCTTTGCCTGTCTGCCCTGTTCAGGCTGGCCCGACCTGGCCGCCTTTCAAAGCTGGTTTAGATACAGGAGAGGCTGGTTGACTTTAGACTGATTCGATGTTCATTGACCGGTTTTAGAACATTGGACAGCAAAACTCGGACCCAAAGACATAATGAGGCTGCATCGGCCCGGGCATGATCCCGGCATGAACCATATGCACCACCGGAGCTGACTAGACTATGGCCAGAGCAGGCTTGACTGCAAAGTACAGACCCCAGACCTTTGGGGAGATCATTGGACAGGATTTTATCAAAAAGATTCTGTCCAGGGCTTCCCAGCAGGATTCTCCTGCCAGTGCCTATCTGTTCAGCGGGACCAGGGGAGTAGGCAAAACCACTACAGCCAGGATCATGGCCAAGGCCATCAACTGCCTCAATGGCCCCGGACTTGAGCCCTGTAACCAGTGCTCCAGCTGTCAGCAGATCACCAGGGGAGTGTTTCCGGATGTCATGGAAATAGACGGAGCCTCCCATACCGGGGTGGACAATGTGCGCAGGCTCAGGGAAGATGCAGTGTACGTTCCCATGAGCGGGCGGTACAAGGTGATCATCATTGATGAGGCCCACATGCTGTCCACTGCTGCTTTTAATGCTCTTTTAAAGACCCTGGAGGAACCCCCCAGGCATTGCGTGTTTATTATGGCTACTACAGCTCCGGAAAAGTTTCCTGCTACTGTGGTCAGCCGCTGCCAGCATTATGTATTCAAGATGGTCGGTCTGGAAGAGCTTACTGCTCATCTCCAGCAGGTCCTGGAAAAAGAAGGGCTTGAATACGACAGTGAAGCTGTCCGGCTGGTGGCTGCAAGGGGTGCCGGCAGTGTGCGTGACTCCATGTCCATCCTTGGTCAGGTCATGGCCCTGGGCGGAGACAGACTGGACTCAGGATCGGTCCGGGAGGTCCTGGGCCTTGCCGGGCACGAAGTTTATTCAGCTTTTTTCCAGTCCATCCTGGACAGGGACCTGGTGGAAATCCATAAAGGAATAAGCCTGGTTCTTGAACAGGGGCTGGATATCGGTTTTTTTCTCCAGGAATTTGCATCCTGCTGGAGAAATCTTTTTCTGATCTCCCAGTGCGGCCAGGCCGCCAGGGAGATTCTGGACCTTCCCCTGGAGGAGTTTGAATTCTGGCTGGAAATGTCCGGGAAAATGCCAGCACCAAGGATTCATGCTGGCTGGCAGATGGTTATTGAGGAACAGAAGAATATCCTTAGAAGTCATGAACCGTCTCTTTCTCTGGAGCTTCTTTTTTTCAACCTGGCTTATCTGCCTGATCTGCTTCCGGTTGAACAGGTCCAGATCAAGTCCTCTGAGTCAAAAAAAACATCTGTTCAGGCAGGGAGGGCAGAAAAAAAAAGCCCGGCTCCAGCCCGGAAACTGAAAGATCAGCCTAAAAAGACCTCAGGCCCTGAGAACCGGGAGTCAGTCCCGGCCAAAGATCTGGACTGGGCCGGGTTTATTGAATTCTGCCGGAAAAGCCCTGATGCTGACGAGTCCTTGATCAGGATGCTGGGGAACTGCACAGGCCGGAAACAGGACCAGACCCTGGTCCTGATCTGCGGGCAGGACTTTATTTTTGATTCCATCCAGAAAAACGGGCGCAGAAAAATAATCTCCAGACTGGCTGAGGAGTATTTCGGACCGGGACTCAGGGTGGAGTTTGTCAGCAATGGCTCCAAAAGCAATTCAGCCTTCAGGGACGAAGCCATGAATCACCCGGTGGTTCAGAAGATAATCAAGGACTTTGATGCCAGGGTGCTGGAGATCAAAAAAGTTCAGGACAGGCCTGGTTTTCCTGGAAATGAATGACCAGGCTGAAGTCCGGACCGGGGAATGAATAAAATATCCAATCAACGATAAGGAGAAAAGAGTAATGATGAACGATCTGGTAAGACAGGCGCAGATGATGCAGAAGAAAATGGCCAAAATGCAGGAAGAACTGAACAGCAAGACTGTGGAGGCCAGTTCAGGCGGCGGCATGGTCACGGTCAAGGCCACCGGAGCCCAGGAAATAGCTGAGATCAGGATTGAAAAAGACGTGGTGGACCCTGAAGACGTAGAAATGCTCCAGGATCTCATTCTGGCTGCAACCAATGATGCCCTGAAAAGAGCCAAGGACATGGTCCAGGCTGAGATGGCCCAGTTAACCGGCGGCATGAAGATTCCGGGCCTGTTCTAAGTATTTTTTTCTGAATAAAAAAAGCAGGAGGATAGTTGAGCAAGCTTCCTTTACCCCTTCAGCAGCTGGTGGACCAGTTGTCCGCCCTGCCCGGAATCGGTCCCAAGAGCGCCCTGCGCATGGCCATGACCATTCTCAAGTGGCCCCAGGAAAAGGCCGGAAACCTGGGAAGGTGCATCCTGGATCTCAGGGAAAAGCTCTGCATCTGTTCAGGCTGTGCAGGCCTGGCAGACAGTGATCCCTGCGAGATATGCGCTGACCCTTTGAGGGATGATTCCAAACTGTGCGTGGTTTCTGAATGGGACAGTCTGCTGGTGATGGAGGAGTCAGGATTTTTCCGGGGCAGGTATCTGATCCTGGGGGGACTCCTGTCTCCGCTGGACGGCATTGACTCATGTTCTCTGGAGTTTGACAGGCTCAGGAAAAAGCTGGGCAATGGCCGGGTACAGGAAGTGATCCTGGCCCTGGGGACAACTCTGGAGGCCGAAACCACCGGGTCCTATATCAAGAACATGGTGGCCAGGGAGTTTTCCGGGCTGACCTTGACCCGCCTTGCCCAGGGCATCCCTCTGGGATCGGATCTCAAGTTCATGGACAAGGAAACCCTGAAGCAGTCCATGCGTTACAGGCAGAGCATCTGAGTCCTGTCCGGCAAGACAGCCTTTATTATGCGGGCTGGCTGGGATGGATATTCCCCCGGGGCATAACCAGGACACGAATACAGGGGTGTGGACAGGTTTCTGCTATTTATCACAGGTCACTTTCCAGCCCTTATTTCATGTCCTGAACATATTCCTCCAGCCGGTCCATGCCGGCTTTTATATTCTCCAGGGAGGATGCATAGGAAAAACGCAGGTATCCCTGGGCTCCCTGGCCAAAGTCGATCCCAGGGGCCACACCCACACCGGCCTTTTCCAGGATGTCAAAGGCCAGGTCATAGGAATTTTTGGACAAGAATTCCGCATTGGCCAGCACGTAAAAGGCTCCGGTAGGCTTTACAGTCACTCCAAAGCCCATGCTGGTCAGTCTTTTGAGCAGATATTTCCGCCTTTCATTGTAAATCCCCCTCATCCGGGCAACGTCCGGTCCGGCCTGGTCCAGGGCTGCCACCCCTGCCCACTGGGCCACGGAATTGGCTGATATGAAAAAATTCTGGTGAACGATCTGCAGGCTCCGGACAAAGGACTTGGGCGCGATTACATACCCCAGCCTCCATCCGGTCATGGCATATGACTTGGAAAAACCGTTCAGAACAAAGGCGTTATCAGTGAATTCCAGGATGGAATGTTCTTTTCCTTCGTAGACCAGTCCGTGGTATATTTCATCGGAAATTATGCATGGTCCCAGTTGAGCCAGTTCCTGGAGGATTTCCGGCGGGGTGACATTGCCGGTTGGATTACAGGGTGAGTTAATAAAGATCCCCTTGGTCCTGGAAGTGATATGTTTCTGGACCTCTTCCCTGGAAAGCTGAAACCCGGTCTCCTCCCGGACCCTTATCTTAACCGGTTCCCCGCCGGCAAAGCAGATGAAACCCGGATAGCAGGCATAGTGGGGATCAGACATGATGACCTGGTCTCCGGGGTGGAGCAGGGCTGAGAAAACCATGAACATGGCCGGAGATGTACCGGATGTGACCAGGACCTGGTCAGGATCTATGGTTACATTGTAGGTTCGTTTATAGTGGCGGCAGACCGCCTGTCTGAGTTCAGGGATTCCCAGACTGTGGGTGTAGTGGGTCAACCCCTGCTCAATGGCTTGAATGGCAGCCTTTTTCACACATTCCGGAGTGTCGAAGTCTGGTTCACCGATTTCCAGGTGAATGATCTGCCTTCCAGACCGTTCCAGCTCTTTGGCCCGTTCAAGGATTTCCATGACATAAAATGGTTTCAGCACTGAACATCTTTCAGAAATCATGACCTGTTCCTGGCTGTTAAAGGTTATTTAGCAGAAAATATTGTGCTTTTTCCCAAAGGCCCTGTCAATGATCAACTTAAACCACTGGGCCGGGGCATTGTATTAAGGACAAAGGTCAGGTCCGGGCAGGGCCCTCAGTCCTGGGGAGGTTTAGCCAGGACAACGCAGAAAAAAGCAGTTGTTCCCTTGTCTGGTCTGCTTTGCAGAGCTATATCTCCATCCATGAGCTTGACCAGGTTGCGGACAATGGCCAGTCCCAGTCCGGCACCCTGGTGTTTGCGGGTGAACCCCTGGCTGAGCTGGACAAAAGGATCCAAAATGGTTTCCAGCTTGTCTTCCGGAATCCCCGGGCCAGTGTCGGATACAGAAAAGATGACTCCGTATCTTGAAGTGTCCTGGGTGACCAAAGGATAGGCCTCGATGCTGATTTGGCCGTGCTGAGTGAACTTGACTGCATTGGCAGTCAGGTTGAAGATGACTTGTCTTAAACGCTGTTCATCACCCAGAAGGAAGTCCGGGATCCTCGGGTCGCAGAAGGTAGTCAGGGAAATTCCTTTTTCTCTGACCAGAAGGTGGAACAGTTCTTCTGTTGATGTCAGGATGTCTCTGATCTGGAAGTGCTCCTGCCGGATCAGGACTTTTCCTGCCTCAATCCTGGAAATGTCAATTATATCGCTTAAGAGTTCAGTCAACCTGCGACAGGACTTGAGGGCAATTTCCAGATATTCGCGCTGTTCTTCTGATGCAGGTGAGTCCAGCATGAGCTGGAGCATGCCCATGACCCCGTTTAACGGAGTCCGGATTTCATGGCTCATATTGGCCAGAAAAGTGGTCTTGGCGGCACTGGCTGCCTCAGCCTGTTCCTTGGCCTTGATCAGGTCCTGCAGGGCCTCTCTTCTTTCCTTTCGAAAGGCTGCCTCCCTTAGTTCGCGCTGGATGGCCGGAACCAGCCTGGCCAGCTTGTCCTTCATGATATAGTCATTCACCCCGTTTCTCATGGCCTTGACAGCGGTTTCCTCTCCTATGCTGCCAGAGACAAGGATGAAGGGAATATCCTGACCGGTCTGCTGGAGTATTTTTAAGGCCTGGAAAGAATCGAGTCTTGGCATGACATGGTCGGAAATGATCAGATCCCAGGACTTGTCCAGGGCTTTTGACAAGTCTTCAGCAGTTTCCACTCGTTCATAGACAGGCTGGTAGCCTCCTTTTTCCAGGGCCCGCAGGACAAGCTGGACATCATCCTGGGAATCTTCAACTATAAGTACATGCAAAGTCTGCATGATCATCCTCCGGTAGTGGGCGGGGTCTGGTTAAGGACCAGCCAGTAAAGGCCCAGCTGATGGATGGCTTCCATAAATTGTTGAAAATCCACAGGCTTTCGGATGTAGCTGTTGGCTCCAAGGCTGTAGGTTTCCAGGCGGTCCTGTTCTTCATCCGAGGAGGTCAGGATGACCACCGGCAAAAGCTTAGTGCCGGGGCTGGAGCGGATGGTCCTTAGAACTTCCAGCCCGTCCAGGCGGGGGAGCTTCAAGTCCAGAAGGATGACCTGGGGCTGGGTGGACTGGTCTCTGTGTTGATGTTCACCCCTGCACAAAAGGTAGTCCAGGGCTTCTACTCCGTCCCTGGCCACTACCAGCTGATTGAGGATGTTGTTCTTTTGGAGGGCCCTTCTGGTCAGCAGGACATCGTCTGGATTGTCTTCAACCAGAAGAATGATTTTCTCAGGCATACCCATCCTCGCGGGTTTTAAAGGGCGGCTGGTCCGGGTCAGGCAGGGTGAAATAAAAAACTGCTCCCTGATCAGGTTCTGATTCGGCCCAGATCCGTCCCCCATGTTTTCTGATTATTCTGGCAACTGTGGCCAGACCAATACCGGTTCCTGGATAGTCTTCCGGAGAATGGAGCCTTTGAAAAGGCGTAAAGAGCTTGTCTGCATAGGTCGTGTCAAACCCGGCTCCATTGTCTCTGACAAAAAAGACCTGTTCTCCATCCCTGGTAGTTGAGCCCAAATCAATGGCTGGTTCCCCAGTCCTGGTGGTGAATTTCCAGGCATTGTCCAGGAGGTTTTCCAAAGCGACCCTTAAAAGGGCCTGGTCACCGGATACCTTTAACCCGGGCTGAACATTTGCTGTGACTTTCCTGTCAGGATGGCGTTCCACCATATTCTCAATGATGGTTTCAGCTGTCCTGCTCAGATCAACCAGGGATACTTTCAGCTCGGCCCTGGATACCCTGGACAGCTTGAGAAGATCGTCAATGAGCCAGCCCATGCGCTGACTGGCCCTGCGGACCCTGTGCAGATAATCCCTGCCCTGTTCATCAAGCTGGTCATGGCAGTCCTCCAGCAGGGCCTGGCTGAATCCGTCTATGCTGCGCAAAGGAGCCCGCAGGTCATGGGAAACAGAATAACTGAATGCGTCCAGTTCATGGTTGGCTGCTTCAAGCTGGGCTGTTCTCTGTTTTACCCGTTGTTCCAGCTGGGTATAGAATTCTTTTTCTTTTTCCACCAGAGCCAGGGACTTTTTTTCCAGAACAAGGACCTGGCTTCTAAGGGCCAGATACAGCAAGAGCCCGGTAATCAGGACAAAAAACCATCCTTTGTAGGTCTGCATTCTGGTGATGATTTCAGGATCATCAAAGAGCACGGCAACGAAGTAATCGGAAAAGGCAATCCAGCACCCGGCAATGATGATATAGGCCAGGGCAGTTCTGGACGGGATGTAGGATTTAAGCTGTTGGAGGTTCTCAGACACGGATCATCCTTTTACCTGAGGTCAACATAGGAACTCAGCTGAGGGATCATGGCTTGAGCAGACCAGATAACTGCCATGACAGTCAGCCGGAGGCTGCAGGGTCGTTTCAGTTTAACCTGCTGAGGATGCATTTCTTATTTGCAGTAACTGCCCAAAATCCCTTTGTCTGGGTTAAAGCCAGCTGGCATCAGGACTGCTTGAAATTACAGCATTTAATTTCAAATATTTCATTATTCAAAAAGCCAGGCCTGGTCAATAGGCCGGTATTATATGCCAGACCATCTGATTCCCGGGCTTTTCTTTTGGAACAGCATTGGATAAGCTCTTTTCTTTGGCTGTTATTTCTGGATGTAATTTCGACCAAAACAAAACAAGAAGGATCTGATATGAGCAGCGAACCCAACAAGATAATCTATTCCATGGTCAAGGTGAGTAAGTTTTACGATAAGAAACCGGTTTTAAAAGATATATCCCTGTCCTATTTTTACGGGGCCAAGATCGGGGTCCTGGGGATGAACGGTTCAGGCAAGAGTTCTCTGCTGAAAGTCCTGGCCGGAGTTGACCAGGACTTTCAGGGAGAGACCATTCTTGCTCCGGGCTATACCATTGGTTACCTGGAGCAGGAGCCTCTGGCCAATGAAAAGCGGACGGTCCGGGAAGTGGTGGAAGAAGGGGCAGCCGAAACAGTGGCTCTGCTCAAGGACTTTGAAGAGATCAATGCCAGGTTTGCCGAACCCATGGATGACGATCAAATGAACGCTCTGATTGAGCGCCAGGGAGAGGTCCAGGACAAGCTGGATGCCTTAAACGGCTGGGACCTGGAATCAAGACTGGAAATGGCCATGGATGCCCTGCGCTGTCCGCCTTCAAACATGACCCTGGACAAGGTGTCCGGGGGAGAAAGACGAAGGGTGGCCCTGTGCCGCCTGCTTCTGAAGCAGCCGGACATTCTGCTTCTGGATGAGCCCACCAACCACCTGGACGCAGAAACAGTGGCCTGGCTTGAGCACCACCTGCAGCAGTATCCCGGAACCATCATTGCTGTGACCCATGACCGGTATTTTCTGGACAATGTGGCTGGCTGGATTCTGGAGCTGGACCGGGGAAGGGGGATTCCATGGAAGGGTAATTACTCTTCCTGGCTGGACCAGAAAAAAGAACGGCTGCGCAGGGAGGAAAAAGCTGAAAGCCACCGGCAGAAGACTCTGGAACGGGAGCTGGAATGGATCAGGATGTCTCCCAGGGGCAGGCATGCCAAAAGCAAGGCCAGGATCGGCGCCTATGAGCAGATGCTGTCCCAGGACCACCAGAAGCAGCAGAAGGAACTGGAAATATTCATCCCGCCCGGACCAAGACTGGGGCAAAAGGTGATTGAGGCCAAAGGATTGACCAAGGCCTTTGAAGATCGTTTGCTCATGAGCGAGTTGGATTTTCTCATTCCTCCAGGAGCCATTGTTGGAATAATTGGACCCAATGGAGCTGGAAAGACCACCCTGTTCAGAATGATCACCGGCACGGAAAAGCCTGATGCCGGTTCCATTGCTGTGGGTGAGTCGGTCAGACTGGCCCATGTTGATCAGCACCGGGATGATCTGGAGGCTGATAAGACCGTATTTGAGATGATCAGCAATGGTCAGGATATGATCAGGATGGCCGGCCGGGAAGTCAATGCCAGGGCTTATCTCGGCAGATTCAATATTACCGGGGGGGATCAGCAGAAAAAAGTCGGCATTCTTTCAGGGGGAGAAAGGAACCGGGTTCAGCTGGCCAGAATGCTCAAGGAGGAGGCCAATGTCCTCCTGCTGGACGAACCCACCAATGATCTGGATGTGAACACCATGCGAGCCCTGGAAGAAGGGCTGCTCAATTTTGCCGGATGTGTCCTGGTCATCAGCCACGACCGGTGGTTCCTGGACCGGATTGCCACGCATATCATGGCCTTTGAAGGTGACAGCCAGGTGGTCTTTTTTGATGGAAATTTCACTGAATACGAAGAAGACCGCAGAAAAAGGCTGGGCAAGGAGGCTGATATCCCCAAACGGGTCAGATACCGGAAACTGGCCAGGGATTAAAACAGGCCCTGGATTTTTTTAGTCTGCAGAACGGACAAAGGTATTTTCCCGGATCTGGTCGTGGTGGCAGCAGAAGATGGCTTCCATGCCGGAATGGACAGTCTCTGCCCGGCACCCCTCTCTGGTTTCCAGGCTGTAATCCCCGGCTGGAACAGGGGGGCGCCGGAGTCCGGGCAGGACCAGTTCCAGGTCCTGGGAAAGAGTCCATTTTTCCTTGACCTGGACCAGCCATTTCCCAGGACCTTCGGGTCTGATGATCCTGGCCAGGATTTTTTTCCATCTTTGCCCTGACTCCCTGAAAGATGAAAAAGACACTTTCCTGGGCAGGAAAAAACCAGATCCCATGGACCTGGTGCTGATGAGAAACAATTCATTAAGATATCTGGCCGGTCTGAATCTGTTTTGGGCCAGATCATCCAGGGCTGTCCGGTACACGTCAGTGACCACGGCCAGGTAGGACACGCTCTTGGTCCGGCCTTCGATCTTGAGGGAATCCAGTCTGTTTCGGACCAGCCAGGGCAGGTACTTGACCAGACACAGATCCTGGGCACTGAATATCCGGGAATGGTTTTTTTCCTGGACCAGGGTCCAGACCGGGCTGCCCGGCCTGGTCTCTTCCTCTAGATCCATCTGAAATGGACGATAGCCATATCTGCAGGGATGGGCGCAGAGGCCCTGGTTGGCTGATCTGCTGTTTAAATGGGCACTCATGAAGCATCTGCCGGATATGGCCATGCACATGGCCCCGTGCACGAACATCTCCAGCTCCACATCCTGGACCTTGGTCCTGATGGCCCGGATGTCCTGAAGGCTGAGTTCCCGGGAAAGATTGACCCTTTTGACGCCCTGGTCCTTCCAGAAGTTTACTGAGTGGACATTGGTGGTGTTGGCCTGGGTGCTCAGGTGAATTTCCATGGCCGGGAGAGCATGCCTGACCAGACTGAATACTCCGGGATCAGCAATGATTATCCCGTCCGGGCTGAGCTGGGCGATGGTTTCCAGCTGGGTCCGGATCATGGACATGTCTTTTTCCAGGGGCAGGGCATTGAGGCAGTAGTAGACCCTGGCCCGGCAGGATCTGGCCAGATCCAGAGCCAGGGCCAGCTGATCCGGCTGGAATCCTCCGGCCTTGGACCTCAGATTCAGGGCAGTCCCGCCCAGGTATACAGCATCAGCTCCAAAGGCCAGGGCGGTTTTCAGCCGATCCATGTCTCCGGCCGGGCAGAGTAGCTCTGGAAGGACAGGGGCTATACCCAAAGACCCTGCTCCTGCCGCCTGTCTTTCATTGTCTGGAGAAGGGAATAGGGCAGATCAAGCTTTCCCCGGCCTTTTCCCAGTTTGATCTGGGGCTTGACTGTGCCGTGAAAATCCGATCCTCCACTGGGAAGCAGGTCCAGTTCCTGGCAGAGGTCCAGGTAAAGTCTGGTCTGTTCCCTGGTGTGCTCGGGATAAAAGACTTCCACCCCGTCCAGCCCCAGTTCTTTGAGCTGGACGAGTTCCTGTCTGAGCAGTTCAGGGGAAAGTTTAAGGGAAAAAGGATGGGCCAGGATCACGGTGGCCTGCTCTTTTTTGAGAATGGAGATGGCTTTGGCCGGATCGAATTTTTCCTTGGCAACGTAGGCCTTGCCCTTGGGGCCAAGGAAGCGATCAAAGGCCTCCTGGACCGAGTTCACTACTCCCTTGTTCATGAGCACCCTTGATATGTGCGGCCGGCCAATGGCTGCGTCTCCAGCCAGGGACTTGACGTCTTCAAAGGTAATCCTGATGCCCAGCTCCTGCAGCCTGCCCAGCATGATCTCATTTCTGGAGTTGCGTTTGGCCCGCAGTTCAGCCAGGGAGCGGTTCAGCTCAGGGGCGTCGGGCTTCAGCCACAGGCCCAGGATATGCATCAAACCCTTGTACTCGACACTCAGTTCACAGCCTGGAATCAACTCCAGGCCCAGCTCTTGCCCGGCCTTCAGGGCCTGGGCCAGGCCGCCTGTTGTGTCGTGATCAGTAAGGGCTATGGCATCAAGACCTTTGCCAACTGCGTGCCGGACCAGTTCAGGGGGGGTAAAGGTTCCATCTGAAGCAGTGGAATGGGTGTGCAGGTCTATCTGAGACATACAGTTTCCTGGACCCTGAAGGACCAGGGGATTATGGGAATCCTGCCGGATTTCAGGGAAAAAAGTTATTTGTAGCGATAGGTGATTCTGCCCCTGGTCAGGTCGTAGGGAGAAAGCTCCACCTTGACCCGGTCTCCGGGCAGGATCCTGATGTAAAACTTGCGCATTTTGCCGGAAATATGCCCCAGCACCTCATGCCCATTGTCCAGCTTGACTCTGAACATGGCGTTGGGCAGGGCTTCTTCCACTGTACCTTCGACTTCGATTGCTTCTTCTTTGGCCATTGGATCTCCTCGACTGAAAAAAACAGATCAGAATTGACTGGTTATTTAAATATGAATTTTTTCACTCTGTTAATCTTAAATTATTACGTTTTGCAAGTCTTATTGTCAAGATTGTCCGGGAACCGTCCTGGCCGCTCAGCCAGGGATGGTCCTGGTACATTCGGTTGAAATCGCTGGTCCGGTATTGTAGAGTATATTCCAGGCAGGAGACCCTGCTGGTTTATTTTCAAGGCAATAAACTGAAATTCAAGGAGATATCCGGAAATGGACCAAATCAAAATCAACCTGTCTGAACAAGACATGCCCAGGCAATGGTACAATGTTCTGCCTGATCTGGCAGATCCCCTGGCCCCGCCCCTGGACCCGGAGACCAGAAAACCCCTTGCTCCGGACAGGCTGGAAGCAATTTTTCCCAAGGCCCTGATTGAGCAGGAAATGTCTGCACAGCGCTGGATCGATATTCCGGAACCTATCCTTGAGATCTACAGGCTGTTCAGGCCATCCCCTCTGGTCCGGGCCAGGCGTCTGGAACAGGCCATTGGAACCAAGGCCAGGATATACTACAAAAACGAGTCAGTTTCTCCGGCAGGTTCCCACAAGCCCAATACCGCCATAGCCCAGGCCTATTACAATAAGCAGGAAGGGGTCAGGCGGCTGGCCACTGAGACCGGAGCCGGTCAGTGGGGAACGGCCCTGTCTTTTGCCTGCAAGATGTTTGACATGGAGTGCACCGTGTACATGGTCAGGTGCAGCTACGACCAGAAGCCTTACCGGGGGATAATTATCAGGACTTACGGCGGGGATGTTTATCCGTCTCCATCTTCCCGGACCTCCATTGGCCGGCAAATGTTGGAAAAAGACCCTGACTCCGGAGGGAGCCTGGGACTGGCCATTTCCGAGGCAGTTGAAGATGCTGCCACCCATGGCGATACCAAATACGCCCTGGGCAGTGTCCTGAATCATGTGGTCCTGCACCAGACCATCACTGGTCTGGAAGTCAAGAAACAGCTGGAAATGGCCGGGGAAAAGCCGGACATCCTGGTGGGCTGTGTAGGTGGAGGCAGTAATTTCGGCGGTCTGGTCCTGCCGTATATGCCGGAGAAAATGGATGGTCAGAAGATCAGGTTTGTGGCTGTGGAGCCCCAGGCCTGTCCCACCCTGACCAAAGGCAGATTTGCCTATGACTTCGGCGACATGGCCAGGCAGACCCCATTGCTCAAGATGTACACCCTGGGCCATGCCTATTTTCCGCCGCCTATTCATGCCGGCGGCCTCAGGTATCATGGAGAATCACCCATTGTTTCCCATATTGCCAGGCATGGCTTTGTTGAAGCCAGGGCCTATTTTCAGAACGAGGTCTTTGATGCAGCCAGGCTTTTTATGCAGGCTGAGGGTTTTCTTCCGGCCCCGGAAACATCCCATGCCATCAAGGCCACCATTGACCTGGCCAGGGAGGCGGAGCCGGGGCAGGTCATTGTGTTTCTGTATTCAGGTCATGGCCTGCTGGATCTGGGATCTTATGATGCCTATCTGCGGGGGGACCTTCAGGACAAGGCCTTTACTGATGATGAAATTGCCGAGGCCCTTAAGGATTGTCCGCAATTATAAGCTGCTGGGCCTGAATCAAGGTTCATCCCCTGAAAAGGGTGCTTGGGGTGAGTTATCCAGGCTCCTGGGCCGGCAGCAGCCTGACCTGGCTTGAGCATGAGTCTGCATAAATCTTTAAAGGATATCAAAAAGGCCGGGTCTTTGCCTGAAAAACAGGCATAATATTGAACAAAAGGGAGATTAAACATGATGGAACTATTTAAAAAAGGTTTTTTTACCGGTCTGGGCCTGGTGGTGATCACGGCTGAGGAAATTGAGAAAAAGGTGAACAGTCTGGTGGAAAAAGGCAAACTGACCACTGAAGAAGGGGAAAACCTGGTTCAGGATCTGATCAATAAAACTGAAAAGCAGCAGCACGAGTTTCAGGAATGGTTTTCAGGCAGTATCAGAAAGACCATGGATTCCCTGGATATTGCCGGGCGGACCCAGGTGGAGGATCTGGAGGCCAGGGTGTCCAGCCTGGAAGACCGGGTGTCCACCCTGGAAAGTCTGAAAATGGATGAAGGTAAAAAGGCCGGGCCAGGGAACAGTTAATGGACATTAAGGCCATAGCCCACCTGGGCCGCTTCAGGCAGATTGTAAGCACCCTGGTCAAGTATGGTTTCGATGATATAGTGGACCGCCTGGAGATACCTGGCCGCAAGTATCTTGAAAAGATCCGGGTCCATGATACTCATCTCAATACCTGGGAGAGGATGCGCATGGTCCTGGAGGAGCTGGGTCCGACCTTTATCAAATGCGGCCAGATCCTTTCCCAGCGGGCTGACCTTCTGCCGGAAGAACTCCTGGATGAGCTGCGCAAGCTCCAGGATGACGTGCCTCCCGAGGCTTTTGCCGAGATCAGGAAGGTCATTGAAGACAGCTTTAAAAAACCCCTGGATGCTGTTTTCCAGGAATTTGAACAGACCCCCCTGGCTGCAGCCTCCCTGGCCCAGGTCCATAAGGCCAGACTGGCTGGAACCGGACAGGAAGTAGCAGTCAAGGTCCAGCGTCCGGACATTGCCCAGACCATAAAAAACGACATGGACATCCTGGAAAAGATCGCCATCCGCCTGGACGGCCGTCTGGAAACCTTCAAGGTCTATAACCTTCCCCAGCTGGTCCGGCGGATCAGAAAGCTCATGCTCCAGGAGCTGAATTTTACCCGGGAGATGAGGACCATGCAGGTGGTCCGGTCCACTGTGAAAAACGAAACCGGGATCATGGTCCCTGAGGCCTATCCCGAGTACTGCAATCAGGTGGTCATCACCATGGAGCTGGCCAGGGGCAGCAAGATGCGGGATGTGGACATATCTTCCCTGAAACGCAGGGCCACCCTGGCTAAAAGGGGGCTGGCCCTGTCCCTGCGCCAGGTCCTGGAACACGGCTTTTTCCATGCTGATCCCCATCCGGGCAATTTTTTGATTGATGAGGATGAAAACCTGATCCTCCTGGACTGGGGAATGGTGGGCAGACTCACGGACAAGGTCCGGTTCGAGCTCATTGATCTCATCTCAGCAGTGGTGGAAAACGACGTGGAAATAATCACCGATATCCTGCTGGGATTCACCATTGGCCGGGAAAAGGTGAACCGGGACATCCTCCAGAACGAGGTCCTGGAGGTGATCAGCCTGTTCACCAGGATGCCCCTGAAAGAGGTCAATCTGGGCCAGCTCCTTTTGGAGCTGACCTCCATCCTCAGAGCCCATGGCCGGGTCCTGACCACTGATCTGTCCATCATGATCAAGGCCCTGATTACAGCTGAAGGCACAGCCAGGATGCTCTATCCTGATCTGGATGTAATCCGGGAGGCTGAGCCCCTGGTCAACCGGCTGAGCAGGAGCAGGTTCAGTGCTGCCAATCTGATCAAGGTCATTCACCGCAATATCCGGCATATCTTTCGTTTTCAGCACGAATTTCCCAGACAGGCCCTGGGTATTGTCAGCAAGCTGGATAAAGGTGAGCTGGCCATCAGGTTCCAGCATGAAAACCTTGAAGGAATGCAGTCCACCATGGAAAGGGTGATCAACCGTCTGGTGGTGGGTATTGTTACTGGAGCTCTTTTTCTGGGGTCGAGCATGGTCATTCTGGCTGACACTGGACCCAGGCTCTGGGGCTATCCCACCCTGGGGGTGATCGGGTATATTGTGGGTCTGTTTCTAAGTATCCGGCTGGTCATAGCCATGATCAGGTCCAGGAAAAAGTGAAGCCTGGTACAGTATCCCCAGCCTGGTGGATGCCGGGTCTGAACTCATCCTTCAGCCTGAATCAGCCTGTTACCGGGCTCTTGACCTGAGAAACTCTTTGAACACCCAGTCCAGCCGGGTCAACAGTTCTTTAATATCCTGTTCTGAAGTCATCCGGCCCCAGGAGAACCTGATGGTTCCCAGTCCATAGTCAGGATCAACCTTCATGGCTTGCAGGACTGAACTCATTTTCTGGGTATTGCCGTGGCAGGCTGCTCCGGCTGAGGCAGACAGGCTGGAGGCGATCATGCCGGACAGGATATCTCCGGCCAGGCAGCCTCTGAATCCTATGGACATGGTCCCGGGCAGTCTGGGAGCTTTTTCAGCGTGAAGCACAAAATCAGGATGGATCCGGGCCAGGCCGGTGATGAATGCTTTGCCCAGGGCCTGCTGCCGGACTGCTTCCTGGTCAAGGTCTTCAGCCAGTCTAGCGGCCCGGCCCAGCCCGGCCAGATAAGGGATGTTTTCCGTTCCAGGGCGAAGGCCTTTTTCCTGGCCTCCACCAAAAAAGAGCGGTTTTAACAGGCCTGGCTGACGCATGAACAGTGCCCCAACTCCTTTGGGCGCATACATCTTGTGTCCGGCCAGGGTCAAAAAGTCCACGCCAAGCTCATTTACGTCCACTTCAATCTTGCCCACGGCCTGGGCTGCATCAGTATGCAAAAGCACTTTTTGGGGTTCCAGCCTGGAAGCGATTTCAGCTACAGGCTGGATAGTACCCACTTCATTATTGGCCAGCATGATGCTGATCAGCCGGGTTTTATCCGTGACCAAACTTAAGACCTGATCCGGATCAACCAGACCGTTTTTATTAACCGGGGCTATTTTCAGAATTATTCCCTTTTTAACCAGTTCATGGGCTGGCTGGGAAATAGAAGGGTGCTCAACAGCTGAAATGATCAGTTCATGGCCTGGTTCAAGCAGGCCGGACAGGACCAGGTTGTTGGATTCTGTGGCGCAGGAGGTGAAATATACCTGGTCTGGCCCGGCCTTGATCAGTCTGGCCAGGTTTTGTCTGGCCAGATCAACTGCTCTTCTGGCTTCAAGGCCGTGCATATGTCCGCAGCCAGGGTTGCCGAATTTGTCAGTGAAATAGGGGAGCATGGCCTGGACTACGTCTTTATGGACCGGGGTGGTGGCGTTGTAGTCAAAATAAAGTGGTTTCATGGTGGGTCTAATCTGCCCTGAAAGCTTGGGTTTTTCAAGGGCTGGTTAATAATGGACCAGCAGGGGGATGTCTAGGGAGAAGCGCAGCAGACCGGACGCTCTTTGAACTAATGAGCTTGGTCATCATTCTGGGAGCCGGGATGATCTGCAAGCAGCTCAAACGGGCTGCGCACGCCGATACCGGTCTGTTTGGCGGTGTGCAGATAGATCTGGGTTGTGGAGATGTCTGCATGGCCCAGCAGATCCTGCAGGTCCCGGATCCCGGTTCCGCTGGCCAGAAGATGGGTTGCAAAGCTGTGGCGCAGGGTGTGCGGCGTGACGCGTTTATCAATCTGTGCCCTGTTTGCGGCCATGCGGATTGCTTTCTGAAACGTCGCATCCAGCACATGGTGTCTACGGATGATTCCGTGGCGATGGTCCCGCATCAGATTGCGCGAAGGCCAGAACCAGAACCAGGTGAATTTTTCCCCGGCTCTGGGCCACTTGCGTTCCAGCGCTCCAGGCAGTTCAACGCCTGCCAGAGCGGCCTGACGATCTTTTTTGTGCAGGATCCGCAGCCGTTCACGATGCTTTTGCAACCGCTGCACAAGCTGAGGTGGAATCATGGTGTACCTGCTCTTGTTCCCCTTGCCAAACTGTACGGCAAGCTGGAGGCGTTCCAGGTCCACGTCCTTGACCCGCAGCCGCAAAAGTTCGGATAATCGTAACCCGGCCGCGTACATCAGTTCAGCCATAAGGCGATAGGTTCCGTCCATGGCATTAAAAAGTCTTTTGCATTCGCCTGGCGACAGGACGCTGGGTATCTTTCGACCGCGCCGCGCTCTGGAAAAATCACTGAAGTCTCCGGGATCGCGCTGCAATACTTCACGAAAGAAGAAAACCACGGCATTTAACGCCTGAGCCTGAGTAGCTGCGGCAACACTCTCTTTGACGGCCAAGTCGGACAACCAGAGGCGGACATCATGGTGATCCAGCTCAGCAAGAGGCTTGGCGTCAACCGACATGATGAACCGCCTGCACCATGATCGATACGTTTTCTCACTGTTCCAGGCCATATTCTTTTCCCGAAGGCGCCTGACCAATTTCTGCTCCCATTCCGGCCCACCAAGATCAGGTGCTGCTGGCCCGGGCAGGTTATTCCTGGAATATACACGATATTCACCGACCTTTGGGGTGATTCCTGTTGAATGTTTCTTTGTATAGGGAGGTTGAACCGGATTTGTTTCATTGTCAGGTGTATAGCTTGACCTTGAAGCATGATTATCAACACCGGCTTCTGTTATTCCAGACGATGATGCCCCTTCCAGCGTACGCTTGCGACCTTCCAGATAATACCAGCGCAACGCTTCCTGCCGGATCATAAAGATGTCAGGGGCAAGATAAGATTTCTTCCAGGCCAGGTGCTGCTTAAAGATGGCAGCATGTGGTGATTTGCCGGTTTTCCGGAGCCAGTACCGGAATTTGACTATGGCTTCCCGATATGCTCGGTAACGATCTGGAGGAACACTGGCTTTCAAGACCTTTTCCCAGTCGTCAAAAATAATCACAGTTTCATCCATGGGTAGCTCCGAAGTCAGCTTTATGCTCAAAATTACAGGGCTTTTAGGCCACTGCTGCATAAGGATAACCTCAATATAAGCATAAAGCTGACCTGGTCGTCAAGGCGCAAATAGTTTCGTCATTTTAATGTGTTGGAAAATATGATTTTTGATAAGGGATTGAGTTGACAGAAAATACAAGAAATTGTTAATTAATTTTTGGAAAAATATGTAAGAGTATTTTTTTTGAATTCCGTATAATAACATTGTTAGATGCCAGATGAGATCAGTCGATGAACTTGCAGCAATTTTCTGAAATGGCCGACCTTGAGTCCAAGACAGAGCTTCAGAAGAGCCTATACTTGAGCTACTACTTGTTGAAAGATCGGGGCCGGTCGGCAGTTTCCGTAGCTGATTTGACTGCGCTATTCGAAGAATTACACTTTTCTCGTCCAAATCAGTCGCGCTTAGCTAAGCGGATGCGTCAGGAGCGCGCTTTTGTAAATGGCGGATCACCAGGCTCATTCAAGATTCACGCAACAAAACTTCGAGAAATACAAAGCCAACTTCCGACTGTAGGATCAAAGTCGGAAGAAATTCTACATGATGAGGAAGTGCTGCCAGAGTCTTTGTACCGCTCAACGCGTGGTTACATTGAAAAGCTCGCTGATCAAATAAATGCATCTTATGAGAGCAATATCTTTGATGGATGCGCAGTACTTATGCGTAGACTATTGGAGATTTGTTTAATCCTTTCTTACGAGAAATTAGGGATCGCATCTGAAATTAAAGACAGCGATGGAAACTATAAATTGCTACAGGCAATAGTGTCGAATGCGTCTGTAAATCAAACGTTGGCACTATCGAGAAACACGAAGACCTGTTTGGAAATATTCCGAACGCTGGGCAATTTCTCAGCTCACAAGATCCACTACAACGCAAAGCGTGCAGATTTGCAGGCAGTTAAGCAGGATTATCGTGCCTGTATCGAAGAGTTGCTCTACAAAGCAGGCATACTGAGATAAGGGAGTAGATAATGTCGGAAAAAGCAGTCGTTAGTATCAATCTAAACAGTGGGGAGATTCGGCTCGAAGGCTCTGAGGCTTTTGTTACAGAGCAACTAGCCAATTTGGAAGAGCTGCTTGCCACGATCGGACGTGCGCCCGCCGCCGCACAGGCAAATAGCGGTCAGCCGTTGGAAGAACCTGTTAATGAAGCCTCCAGTGTCAATTCAGAGACTGACGAACAGGCCGGCTCGCTCAATGTACCCGAAGTTTTTGGGGAATGGCTCCACTCGTTCAGAGACGATATATCTGATCAGGAAAAGGCCCTCATCACTGCATACTTTGTACAAAGCAAGTCGGAAGGGAATGAGTTTAAGACCTCTGAAGTTACGAAGTTTCTGTCCGATCACGGAATAAAGCTCTCCAATGCATCGTCGACTTTAAAACAAATCGAGCGCAAGAAGCTGATCTTTCAAACCCGAAAACCGAGCAAGATTTCCTACAAACGAGTATCTCAGGACGGCGTGAAGCATCTTCTATCGCTGCGCCGTTGAAATGGCATCTAACAACGGCTTCAACACGGACGCCGGCAAAGCCGGCGCCGGTTAAGCCGGGCGTTAGGCAACAAAAGAAGCATTTTTACTAATGGAAATAGTATTAACAATATGTACAGAGAATGGTGCCAGGTTTATTTTTCGCAAGTGGCGCACATTAACGAAGCGTTATGGATGATGGTGGCAACTAGATTGAAAAACACCAGGTGGAGCATTGAGTCCTAATAACAGATCACAGTTGGAAAGATTCTTTTTTGATGCATCAAATAGCCATGGAAAAGAATCACTTATAAATAACAAACTTCTATTTGATCTTAAGCTTGCAGCTGCAAATCGGGGTTACTTTCTTAACGTTTACCTTCCTGAAGTTGATCAGGATGGATTCGATATGATTTTCGACGACCACGACCTGGTCGTAAAAACACAGCTTAAAACGGTAATGAAGGGGGCTGGCACTACTAACTGGAATATTCATAAGCGAATATTGAGACCGACTATTGACCAGATTAAATATTTTGGTTTGGAACTTTCTCCATATGGTGAAGGGGTCGGTGGCGGCGTGATTTTGATTGAAATCGATGCAGCTCAGGATTTTAGTGTTAGATACTTTTATACAGACTTAGTGATACTTTGTGGATTCCGGGACAATCTTTTAAAGGTTTCACGTCCTCCGTCAAATGATACGATCTCTCGTTTTTTCACAAAGCTATACAATGGGTCTGGAAAAGAACGTATTTCTGTGCCTAAAAGCTTGTTTTTAGAAGCAAGATCGCCAGAATCATTGCTGGCTTTAATGGGACTGCACAATAATATTAGCACTTCAATTTGGCGCTTTCATGTTATGAATATGGCCGAACCACAGGTTCCCGCCAGGGATTTACCTGCTCCATTCGGAATGCTAAAGAAGCATGTTAATGAAGAAATCGAAAAGCTGTCTCCGAGAATCCAGAAGTGAGCCATAACAAAGCCATTGAATTCGCTCCCTTCGGTCGCCGGACCTCGTTTCACTCGGCCGTTTATGGCCGGCGTTAGGCAACCGATCATGCCCCATCACCAAAACAAATGGCTTGCGCTATTAGGTGGTTAGAATGCAAGAATTTTATTTTCTAGGGGTTGGCTTGGGCTCTGCGCTTGCGGTCATAGCGGCGCTGCTTACTGCCGCAGCAGCCGCGCTTGCAATGCTGGGCCCCGCGACAGAGAACAAGCGGCTCACGAAGGTGGGGGCATCGCAGTTCGGGGTTGTTGCCCTTGCTGCCGTAATCGCGATCGCGCAGGTAATCTTGACCAGTTCAAAGGAAAACTCTGAAGCATTGGCTCAGCTGACGGCTCAGAACTTGGTCTTGCAGCGGGTCGACACTTCAATTGAATCATTGAAAAAGCATTTGTTATGCATGCCACCATCATCCTTTGATCGAACTCCAGTCTTGTCAAGCGACGAGCTGATTCAGAGGTTTATCAACAAGCCATGCTCGGAAGCGCACCAATTCTCCGCCTCATCCGCGGATGCATTCGTGGACGCCGCTGCCGCTCTTGATGAGTTTGCCTCTATCCACTCCGGAACTCTGTCGGCCAAGATGAAGGACGATATGGCCCACTTCAGTCGACGGTCCGGTCTGCCGGAGCTTGTAGAGGCCCTACGCGCGTATTCTCCTGTTGAGGAAAGGTCCGGTGACATCTCTTTTGGGGATTTCTCCGACTATCTGGTTCAGTCAGAATATGGACAGAACAGGCTTCAGCACGTGTTCCTGGCCCTCACTGCACTGGAAAAACACGTTCTGGTTGAACTGGAAGAGACGTCTCGCCGTCGCAATCATCTGCTGCCTACTTGCACTGATCCGCTGCAAACAGACTGTGTTAGGTAGGCTGGTGTCTCCTTATGATGTCATCACGCGGTCTCGATGCTACGGTGGATAAAGACGGGCCTAACAAAGGCGTGGAACGCGACGGCTGCTTCGCAGCCGCGGCTCACGCCCCGCGTTAACCCATATAAGGAGAAAAATGAAATGAGTGATAGAGGTAATCGTGTATGCCCGGTTGAAAGAGCGGGCAGTCTTGATAATAGAATTCGGAGGTGGTTCCAAAATCCTCAGAAAATACTACGACCTTATATAAAAGAGGGAATGACAGTTCTTGAAGTAGGATGTGGCCCGGGCTTTTTCTCGGTAGATATGGCTCTCATGGCTGGCAAATCGGGTCAAGTGATTGCTTGCGACATGCAGGAAGGAATGCTTGAAAAGGTAAGAGATAAGATAAACGGCACAGAACTTGAGGCGCGAATTAAACTCCACAAATGCGAAGAGAATAAAATAGGCGTATCAAATCATGTTGATTTTGTTTTATTATTTTATGTCGTTCACGAGATTCCAAACAAGGAAGGGCTTTTTAATGAGATATGGTCAATACTAAGACCAAAAGGACAAGTCCTCATAGTTGAGCCTCCATTTCATGTTTCAAAATCAGCGTTTGAAGAAACTATCAAAAAAGCCAGAAGTGTAGGGTTTGTTGATACTAATGGACCGAACATGCTCTTTCATAAGACAGTGATATTGAAAAAGGGCTAACAAGGCGCTGCAATGGACGGCAATTCCGCTGCGCTCGTGTGTCATGACGGAAGACAATAGTCTTCCTAGCTGTATTAAAGATGAGGGTAGGCCCCTCGGTTTCGGTATCCAGATACTGGAACCAAACCGCCCTATGCGGCAATTATTAAGAGTAGTTGTCGTGAGTGATAGGGAAAAGGCAGAAATGAATCTGTCAGGTACGGCCTGAAGAGATGAATGCAAATGAACCACTGATGAGGTGTCGATATGGATAAATGCTGTCAAAACCGGGGAACGAGCGTATTTCCGGGACAAGTTTCGACGATATTTGGCTACGGGCGAAGCGGCAGCCGGCATGGAGGTGGCATGAATTCAGGGCAGGCTTTAGTACGGAACATGAGAACCTGTCGTCCTAGTGTAAAGGAAGAAGTGGCGTGTTAACAACACAAGTTTCTCAAGTCTCTTGTCTCTTATGGGGTCGGACCTATCAAGTTATTGAGTTGATTGTATAAATATCTTCTATAGAGTCTATAATTGGCCTTAGAACGCCCATTTCAATGCTCAAAAACCAGTTGTAAGCAAATATGCCCAGAGCCAACAGATTTTTTTTACCTGATCATGTATGGCATACCCCGGTGAAATAGTAAGAGATTTCACTGGGTTTATCCTGATATTTAAGGATGATGGTTAGGTCCGACCCATGAAAGATGAATCTGCATCGGAAACCAGGTTATTGGAAGCCGAGAAAGTGATCAAGAGCCGAACAAAGCGCCTAACATGGACTGCCTCAGTCGCTGGCGCTCCCAATTTACCGGTGAGCTGGGCGTTGGCCTGAAAAAACCTTGACCCTCAAATTGCAGGTGTATATACTTCGGATATACATTGGGAGGTGATCATATGCTTGCAAAAATTCAAAAATGGGGGAACAGCCAAGGTCTCCGTATTACAAAGACATTACTATCAGACGCACAAATAAATGTAGGCGATGACGTCAATGTCACTGTAAAAGATGGTGCCTTAATCGTCACCCCAGCCCAGAGAACCCGAAGAAAATATAATCTCAAGGATCTTGTGGCGAAAATTCCCAAAGGTTACCAAACTAAAGAAACAGATTGGGGGAAACCAGCCGGAAAAGAGGTCTGGTAAATGGCAATCTATATTCCCGAACAAGGAGACTTGATTGCCATTACTTTTGATCCGCAAGCTGGTCATGAACAAAAAGGACGCCGTCCGGCGTTGGTCGTCAGCAAGGATCTGTTCAATAGCAGCACAGGTTTGGCTATTGTATGTCCTATTACAAATACAGATCGCGGATTTCCTTTCCATGTACCTATTCCAAAAGCAAGCAAGTTGACCGGTTTCGTCATGGTTGAGCAAGTGAAATCAGTTGATTTCCATGCCCGTCGTGTTAAACGCATCCAGCGACGGAACGATGAGCTATTGTCTGAAGTCCTGTCGATATTGGATGCTTGTATTTATTAATAGGCCAACCAGACATTCCAGTGTACCAACATAGGTTACGTTTTTGTCGTCCGCACGTGATATAGAAGCACTAAAAACCAAGGCAATGGAAAAAGGAATTCCATATCAAACCCTGATAACCAGTATCTTACATAAATATGTCACGGGTAACCTGAAGGAAGTAAGCTAATAAAAACGTTTAACATGGCGCCCAACCAGACCGGCAGAGCCGGCTGGTTAGCGCACCGTTATGCGGCTTTCCGGCCGGAATCACTGCCCAAGGCAGCAGTTAGTCTGTTCCAGCTGCCGGCTGCTGGAAGGCCTGCTCTTAGGACTGGTTCTGCCGGATTTCCTGACTAATGTGCTCAACCCCAAAATCAAACTCTATTTCTGCCCATCTTTCCTCACCCCGCCTCCCTGTGTATGGATCCGGACTTGTGCAGACCACCATGCCCGGATTTACACAGTTTACTGTGATCGTTAAAGAAAACTTGACTATTATAATATCAGCAGGCAGTTTGCTTTATGGTTTGTGCCCAGCTGACTGTTCATAAGCAGGGCATGAGCTGGTGCCGGGTTTTAAGTAAAAGCTGAATAAGATAAGCCTGCTGAACAGGAACCTTGAATCAACTGTATTTATGACCATGATCATTACCCGAGTCAGAGAACTCACCTGCTCAAGCCTGGCTTCCCCTCAAATCGGTCCATAACCTTGTCCCTGTCCAGGGCATTTGTATCCACCCATGAAAAGCAATCTTGATAACAGATATCTCTTGGAACAGGGCCCGGTCAGCAGGGTCTTTCTGAAGTACGCCCTGCCAAGCGTGGTCACCATGGTGTTTTTTGGGGTCCAGACTCTGGTCGACGGCGTAGTAGTGGGGAATTATCTGGGGCCGGATGCTTTGGGAGGGGTCAACATCATCCTGCCCCTGTTCAGCGCAATCATGGTCCTGGCCCTGATCGTGGGCATTGGAAGTCAGACCCTGGTCAGTATGGAGCTGGGGCGCAGGAACCCGGCCAGGGCCCAGGACGCCATGTCCACCGGGTTTCAGGCCATGGCAGGGGTCAGCTTGATTGCCACAATACTGCTGCTGCTGTTTGCTGAGCCCCTGACCCGGCTGATGGGTGCTGAGGAACGGCTGCTGCCTTTTTCTCTGGCCTATCTTAAAGGACTGATACCTTTTATCCTGCCCCTGAGCTTATGCTTTTACTCCGACGCCATGCTCAAGGCATTGGGCCATCCCCGGTTTTCCATGATTATCATGTCGCTAACCGTGGTGATTAATGTGCTGCTTACCCTTTGCTTTGTGATCGGACTGGGCTGGGGTACTGCTGGAGCGAGTGTGGCTTCAGGTGTCGCTTTTACCATTGGCCTGCTGATTTCCGGCAGTATTACCTTCAATCCCCGGCAGCGGCTGTCCATGCTTAAAGGGCGCTTTCAGCTGCCTTTGTTGGGCCGTGCCGCTTACAACGGCTCATCCGAAGGTGTTTCTGAAATGGCGGCTGCGGTCAGCATCCTGATCATCAACCTCACTGTAGTCCGGCTCCTGGGGGCCGACGGTGTGGCTGCATTCACTGCTATCAACTACATTAACTTTACAGTCGTGCTGCTGTTCCTGGGTATTTCAGACGGCCTGATTCCGGTACTGAGTTATAACTACGGGGCTCGAAACTTTGAGCGGGTTAAGCGGCTGTTCGGCTTTGCCGCAGTTGTCAACTTGAGCATCGGGTTTATGGTGTTTATGGTGCTCCAGGTCTTTGGGGGACATGCGATTCTGCTGTTTTTTGACAGCAGTGAGAGTCAGGCTTTCCTGATTGCAGCTGATGGTCTGCGTATCTTTGCTTTTGTATTCCTGGTCAACGGACTCAATGTGCTGATCATTGCCTATTTTACCGCCCTGGGCGAAGCAAAGAGTTCCTTAATCGTTTCTGTGCTGCGGGGGCTGGTCTTTCTGCTGGCCGGGGTCACGGTGCTGCCGATATTTTTCGGCATTGATGGTGTGTGGACGGCAATCCCCCTGGCTGAGCTGCTGAGCCTGGGGGTGGCATGGGTGCTGATTCACAGGATAAATAAAAAGTTGTTCTGATATTTATCTCTAACTTGCAATTTATTCCGGGTCAGAGACTCTTTTTGATCATGGTGACCAGGCCTGGAAAGCCTTGTCCCGGGTAAAGGTCATGAATTTCCCCTGTCAGACTGCTATGTTTTCATTTGGGAGAAAATGAGTTCAGGTTTTTCTAACAGGTTGGAAAATATAAATTTTGACAGGGGCTGAGTTGACATGGATAACCAGAGACAGTTAAACATTTACTGGAAAAATATATGGGAATGTTTTTTAAAATTCCGTAAACCAGCCCGGTACCATTAGCTTGTGTCCTGGCGCCCAGAGACTGGCCAAAGCCGCATACAGCTAGATAGATGCATCCCTGACCAGGATCGCTCCAGGGTCCGGCGCTGATGCCTTAGCCGGGTTGGAGCGTAGAACCTGTAAGGACTCAACTGGTTTGATGCCAGGACAACTATCTTATATTCTGGAGTAAGTTGAAAAAAGTATTAATGAGTTCCTGTCTTTTAGGGGAAAAAGTCAGGTATGATGGTGGAAGCCTTGCTCTGACCGGCCAGATTATTGATCACTGGCTGTCTGAGGGACGAGTTGTTTCTGTTTGTCCTGAAGTTGAAGCTGGAATGAGCATTCCCAGACTGCCAGCTGAAATTTATAAGGGCAATGGAGATGATGTCTTAAATGGCAAGGCAAATGTTATTGAACAGGGAGGAATAGTTGTGACCCGCGCCTTCCTGGATGGTGCCTCCATAGCTTTGGACCTATGCAGCAAGTTTAAAATTGAAATCGCAGTGCTTGCAGAGTTCAGTCCTTCCTGCGGAAGTTCTTTTATTTATGATGGCGGTTTTTCAGGCAGAAAGGTTTCCGGGATCGGGGTTGCAGCTGCTTTGTTACGCCGGTGCGGGGTTCAAGTATTCAGCCAGCACGAGCTGGCTGACGCTAACAAGGCAATGCAGGCCACAGGCGGATGATGGCGGTGCCGGACTCTTGCCGATAGTGGCTCATCAAAGGCAGGTCAAGTGGATACAGCTGCTTATCTCAAACGTATCAGTTATGCTGGATCGCTTTTGCCCACTGCCCAGACCCTGGAGCAGCTGCATGTGGCGCACCTGCTCAGCGTCCCCTTTGAAAACCTGAGCATTCACTGGAAAGAGCCCATTGTCCTGGATGACAAAGCCCTTTTTGAAAAGATTGTTGTACACAGGCGGGGCGGGTTCTGCTACGAGTTGAACGGTTTGTTCTCCTCTTTGCTCCGGGCTTTAGGGTTTGATGTTGTAATGCTTTCAGGCAGTGTCATGAGTGATCGCGGGGAGTTCGGGCCGGAGTTCGATCATATGACCCTGATGGTCACCCTGGATGATCTCTGGCTGGTGGATGTTGGCTTTGGCGACTCGTTCCGGGAGCCTCTGCGCCTGGCTGAGCGGGCCGAGCAGAAGCAGGGACTGGGCGCTTACCGCATTGAGGAAGACAGCAGTGGCCGTCTGATTCTGATCGAAGGCAGTGCAAAGGGTGAGTGGAGGCCCTTGTACCGCTTCAGGTGTGAGCCGCACAGCTATAGAGATTATGCCAGAATGTTGCACTACCATCAGACCTCACCAGAGTCGTACTTTACCCGGCAGCCCATCTGTTCCTTAGCAACTGAGGAGGGTCGGATAACATTACGCGGGATGCGCTTGATTACCACCCGGGGCAGCAAGCGGCAGGAGCAGGACCTTAAGGGTGAGGAGGAATATGCAGATGTGCTGCAGACCCACTTTGGGATCAAAGCCTTGCCCGGCCAGGGAATGCAGCTGAAGGCCATGAGCCGGGTTTCAGCAGATTAAGTTGCGGGTGTTGACCGGGCTGTGGCCAAATCAGGATCAGTTGATCAATATTAATATCAATACGTTGCCAGGAGGTGAAAATGGATCCAAAACTCAAAAAACACGGTGTGATCAGCTGGAGCGAGCTGACCACCAGTGATGTGGATGCAGCCAAAACATTTTACGGAAAGCTCTTTGGCTGGAGTTTTGAGGATATGCCCATGGAGGGTATGACCTATACCATGGCCAGGGCCGATGGCGGAGAAGTGGCCGGGATCATGACATTACCCCCTGAGGCTGGTTCCATGCCCCCGGCCTGGACAACTTATGTCACTGTTGATGATGTGGATGCTGCTGCAAAAATGGCGGTTGCCCTTGGTGGACAGATTTTTGTGCCCCCCCAGGACATTCCTGAGGTGGGCCGCTTTTGCGTGATCAGCGATCCTCAGGGTGCATTTATTTCCATGATCACTTATCTGTAATCATTGATTGTTTGTAAGTATTCACCATAATCATGACCTGTCCGATGCTAATCAAAACCAGTGGTGAATAGATACGATTGTTTTATGCATTGGAGGCTTATATCAACAAGGGCTTCCAGCTGCTGACCTCCCTGATTCAGGCTGATAAGAGAGATGGTTATTCTGGACCATGGACCCTGCGTTATACTGCCTGGTGCAGGATGAATGAACATGATACGGGCTTTTGAATCATCAGACATGGATGAAGTCCTGGATATCTGGCTGCAGGCCTCCATCAGGGCCCACAGCTTTGTGGATAAAGAATTCTGGGCATCACAGGCAGGTGCTATGCGGGATAAATATATTCCAGCCTCTGAGACCTATGTTTTTATTCAGAATAAAGTTATCAAGGGCTTTTTCTCCCTTTATGGAGATTTTCTGGCAGCAATGTTTGTTGCTCCCCAGGACCAGGGCCAGGGCATTGGCAGACAGCTGATGGATAAGGCCAAGTCCCTGCGAAAGAATCTCTATCTGACCGTGTACCGTGAGAATCAAAAAAGCCTTAAGTTTTACAGGAAAAACGGATTTATCCCGGTCAGGGAACAGGCAGACCAGCACACCGGACAGCTGGAAATTTTGCTGGAGTACAGCTCATAGCCGGACAAGTCCTTTTTCCCTGATGAAAACAGATCAGACCTGTTAGACCCCTGGCTTATAATAAATAAAGACCTGACCATGATTCGTATTGGACAGCATTTTTCCACCATTGGCCTGCTTCTGGGCACTTCTTTTTTTGCCCTCTCTCTGACGCCCAGCCTGGTGCCCCGAGGGGACACTGTTCAGGGTGTTGTTTCAGGCTTATCCATGGCGGCCGGGTATGCAACCGGAGTGCTCGGGTGTGTGCTCTGGCGCTATTTTGAGCTGCCTTACCCCTCAGTCCGTATCCAGCGCATTATCCAGGCTGTTGTTGCTGTTCTGTGCGGTCTGCTGGCCATCAGCTTTCTCTTGCAGGCCAGTCAATGGCAGAACGATATCCGCGCACTCATGGGCATGGAGGAAGTTCCAGGAGTCCGGGCCTTGTGGGTCGGTCTGGTGGGGATGCTGGTCTTTCTGGTTGTCTTTGCTCTGGGAAAGCTCTTTGCAGCTCTCTGGAATTTTTTTTCGGGTCATTTACGCCGGGTTGTTCCCCACCGGGTCTCAGTGGTCATTGGCTTGCTTTTGTCCTTCTATCTGTTCTGGGCCATGATGAACGGGGTCTTGTTTTCATCTTTGCTCAAAAGTGCGGATTACTCCCATCAGCAGGTGGATGCCCTGATTGAACCTGAGCAGGCCCAGCCCCAGGATAGTCTGCGGGCCGGCAGTCCGGATTCTCTTATCTCCTGGGAAACCATGGGCCGTCAGGGTCGCCGCTATCTTGCAGGTGGGCCGGCAGCCCAGGATATTGCCCGGTTTACAAAAGAGCAGACCAGAGATCCTTTGCGGGTCTATGTTGGCCTGAATGCTGCTGAAACATCAAGGGAACGGGCTGAACTGGCCCTGGCCGAACTGGAGCGGATTGGCGGTTTCAACCGCTCCATTCTGGTGCTCATTGCCCCCACCGGCACAGGCTGGATTGATCCGGCAGGGGTGGACACCCTGGAGTATCTGCACCGGGGTGATGTGGCCAGTGTGGCTGCCCAGTACAGCTATCTGCCCAGTCCGCTGTCTGTGGTGGCTGACGGCAATTACGGAGTGGAGAGCACCCGAGCCCTGTTCCAGGCTGTTTACGGGCGCTGGCGGGAACTGCCAAAGAGTGACAGACCGGCCCTGTACCTGTTCGGGATGAGCCTGGGAGCCATGAACCTGGACCGTTCCTTTGATTTCTACGATATCATAGATGACCCCTTTAATGGTGCTCTCTGGGTTGGTCCACCATTTCGGATGGACACCTGGCGGGATATAACCCAGCGCCGCCGGGCCGGCACTCCGGAGTGGCTGCCCCGTTTCCGGGACGACTCAGTGATCCGGTTTGCCAACCAGTCAGGCGGCCTTGAACAGGGTCAAGCCCCCTGGGGCGACTTCCGGATTGCCTTTCTCCAGTATGCCAGTGATCCCATCACCTTTTTTTCTCCGGATTCCTTCTACCAGGAGCCTGCCTGGATGGGTGATCCCCGTGGTCCTGATGTATCTTCGGACCTGCGGTGGTTCCCCATGATCACCATGCTCCAGCTTGCTGCGGATATGGCGGCTGGAACAGCTCCGCCAGGCTACGGCCATGAGTATGCTGCAGAGCATTACTTTGACGCCTGGGTGGCCCTGACTGAACCTCCGGGCTGGGATGAGCAGTCCCTTTTACGGCTGCGTGAGCACTTCAGTGAAATTAGGTAGTTCTTGTCCTAAAAACCGGTCCGGGATCTTTTCAAGGGCAAAGGACTGGGCTGGAGTTTAATTGATCATGGTCGGAATCTGAAAAAACTTTTTACAGGAAGTCCAAATTCAAGACAGGTGGCAATCCTGATGGATTAAAGTCCATAAGCGCTTCCGGTCTTGTCCGGATTTCAGCAGAAAGGAAGAACAATTGACCAAGACCATATCTGATTGTCTGGCCCCTTATCAGCGGGCCAACCTTATTCAACTGCCTGTTATTATTCACAGGTTGCCCCGTGTGTCTTTGCAGTTCGGGCTGGAAATTTATGTTTTGCGTGACGATTTGACCGGATTTGGCCTGGGAGGAAACAAAACCCGGAAGCTCGACTTCCTCCTGGGAGATGCACTTGTCCGGAAAGCAACCGCTGTTGTTACTACCAAGGCCACCAGCTTCAGTCGAAATGCCGCAGCCGGGGCAGCAGCCTGTGGCTTGAAATTCCATGTGGTCCTGCCTGGTACTGAATCGGACCAGAATCCCTTGAGCCGGGCTGTTTTTGCCAAATGGGGGGCCCGCTGCCACTATGAGCCGGATAACAGGACAGCCCTGGACAACCGTTTGCAATCCGTGATTGCCTCTTTAAGGGATCAGGCAGAAGAGGTTTATGTTCTACACCCTGGAGGAAGCGATGCTGTGGGAGCACTCAGTTATGTAAGGGTTTTTGACGAAATCCGCCAGTATTCAGAACAGACTGGAGTCCATTTTTCCCATATTCTTCATTCCACCAGTTCAGCCGGAACCCAGGCCGGCCTGGTGGTGGGGCAGTGCCTGGCCAGGAGTGAGACCCAGGTCCTGGGCATCAGTGCTTCCAGGTCCAGGCCAGAGCAGTTTGAACTGGTCCATGAGCTTGCACAGTCCACGGCCCGGTTGCTGGGTAAGCAGGTGGACCCGGACAAAATCATCATTGATGACGGATTTGTCGGCCCTGGTTATGCCTGTGCTTCCAGGGAGGGCGAGGCAGCCTCCCAGATTTTTGCCGAGCTGGAAGGCATTCTGCTGGATCCTGTGTACACAGGCAAAGCTGCAGCTGCCTTGCTGAGCTACTCAAAGGACAAGCTTCTGGGCAGTGGTCCGGTGTTATTCATTCACACGGGTGGAAACGCCGGGTTATACTACTAGGGCTGTTCAGGGTGCTGCCCGGGCAGGCTGCTCCATCCGGAACCAGGGTTCCGGGATATGGGCTCTGCCATAAGACTTGATTTTTCACACAAAGATGATCCTGTGATCAGGGCGGGTCTTTTTCCATGACCATTCAAACCCTTGAGAAGTTCCAGATATTGGTTTACCTGGCTGCCATCAGCTGCGGCTTGATGACCGGATCAGCCCTGTCTCATCCCCCTGATGGGCTGGAAGTTATTCTCTGGCCTCTTCTGGGTCTGCTCCTGTATTCCACCTTTACCCAGGTACCTCTGGCAGGTTTGGGTCCGGCCCTGTCCAATACCCCCTTTCTCCGGGCTGCTGTGCTGGGCAATTTTGTGGTGCTCCCCTTGATCGTCTGGGGGCTGATGCAGTTTCTGCCCGGTGATCCAGCCATCCGGCTTGGTGTACTGCTGGTGCTTCTGGTTCCCTGCACAGACTGGTTCATCACTTTCACCCACCTGGGCCGGGGAGATGCAAGGTATGCCATTGCTTTTTCTCCAGTGAGCCTGGTGCTGCAGCTTGTTCTGCTCCCGGTTTACCTCTGGCTTTTCCTTGGCCAGACCTTTACCCTGGCCCTGGTCAGACAGGAAATGCTTGTGGCCTTTGGCGGCCTGATCATCCTGCCTTTGCTTGGGGCTTTTTTAACGGAAAAATGGGTGGAGAAAAAACCAAGCCGCTGCTCAGTCCTTGAAGTGCTGGCCTGGTTTCCAGTGCCCCTGCTGGCCTTGGTACTCTTTGTCATTGCAGCTGCCCAGGTCAACCTGATCACTGGATCCATGGATGTCCTGGGGCAGCTGCTGAAGATCTATACCCTGTTTTTACTGATTGCCGGTCTTAGTGCCCGCTGCCTGGCCCGGCTGTTCAGGTTGCCTGCATCTCAGGGCCGGGTCCTGGCCTTCAGCCTGGGAACGCGGAATTCTTTTGTAGTCTTGCCCCTGGCTCTGGCCCTGCCCCAGTCTTTTGAGCTGGCAGTGGTTGCCATTGTTTTCCAGTCCCTGGTTGAGCTTCTGGGCATGGTCTTTTATTTGTGGTGGATTCCCCAAAGGCTGTTTCCAGAACCGGGGGGTGCAGCAAAATAAATGGCCTCAGCAAAACAGGCTGTTAATCCTGAAAAAGTCCTCCAGGGTGGCGGTAACAGATGCCAGGACCCGGCTGCTCCGGGCAAAGCTGTTTTTTACCGGAATTTGGATTTGATAAAACTTGTCCAGCCCGGTAGATTAAAGAGCCCGGCCGATTCTGCCCCCTGGCCCGGCACGGCTGAAGAAGGCAGGGCCCCAGTCTTAAGGGTTTTGATTAAGACAAGCAGCCGGCCAGGCCATTCTTCTGCCCGGGACTGCTGATCTCCATATGAACAACCAACTGATGGAAGAGCCATGAAAAATTACTATCGACTCCAGGACGAAGCCCTGGTGGCCGGGGTAACAGCCGGAATTGCGGAAAAAAAAGGCATAGGCAGGGTGGGACTGCGGATATCCTTTTTTCTGATCTTTGTCCTGATCAATCTCATTCCAGGCACTGGCATGGGTATCTCCATGCTGCCTCTGCTGGTCTATGTGGTGGCCTGGATGCTTTTCCCGGCCAGGGGCCATGATCTGACCGACAAGGAGCTGGAAAAAAAGATTGAAAGCAGAAAAGCCTTTTACAACTACTCCATGCTGGGGGTGACTGCCAATCTGGTCCCGCTCATCGGCATGGGGCTGTTCTATCAGGACCAGTTTCTGCTCCTGCTTTTTACAGTGCCTACCTTTATCCTGCTTTTGCCGGCCACGGTTTTTATTATCTATGGAATCATCAGAGCCGGATAGGAGTAAAATGCGGTGAGCCATGATCATCCGGCCCGCTACCTGGCCGAACATCTTGACCTTGTCCTGGAGACCGCTTCTGGCGGGCCTGTCCTGGACCTGGCCTGCGGGTCCGGGCGAAACGGCCTGTATCTGGCTGAACAGGGTCTTGAAGTCCATTTCTGGGACAGGGACCGGCAGGGTCTGGAACAGATCCGGGCCAAGGCTGTAAAAGAACATTATCATGTGAAGCTCAGGCAGGTGGATCTTGAGGATGGGTCCGGCAGTCTGCTCCCGGTTGAATTTTTCCGGGCGGTTCTGGTGTTCAGATATCTGTACAGACCGCTGATCCGGCAGATCAAAGGGTCAGTCATTCCCGGCGGTCTGGTGGTGTATGAGACCTTTACAGCCTGGCAGGCCAAGGTGGGTAAACCCAAAAATCCGGATTTTCTCCTTCAGGAAAACGAACTGGTGGAATTTTTTCAGGACTGGGACATCCTGGACTGTTATCAAGGCAGACTGGATGATCCAGAAAGATACATGGCCGGGCTGGTGGCCAGAAAGCCTGTAAAATATTCCTGAATCACCGGGCTGGAGCCTATAACTCCTCCCTGGCCAGCTTTATGGCCATATCTTCTTCCACAAGGGTCAGGATGTGGTTCAGGGCCTTGTTCAGCCCGTTGATCAGCTGCACCGGTTCCCGGGTGGTCAGCTGGGTTTCTTTCCTGTACTGCTTATGAAATACAATTTCATATTCCACCCCTTTAAATTCAAGCACCAGAAAGCTGATGTCCAGCACAGCCCTGGGCTGATGCTGATCAGTGTAGTCAGCATAAAGGGCATTGATTGCTCCCTCCAGGACCAGGTCGGTATCCAGGTGGCTGGATACTGGAACCACTGAGGCAAACAGGCCGGAATCCCTGAACCAGGACTTGACCGAATCGGTAATCATGGGTCCGGGCAGGACAAAATAGTGGTTGTAAAAATCAGAATGGACCCTGTTCCGGGGGGTCCTGTAGATGATTTCCTTGCCCTGATAAATGGGGGATACCGAAAAGATCCTTACAGTTAAAGGCCTGTTTACCAGCCGGTCCTGAGCTGGAAGCTGACGCTGGGTTTCAACCAGGAAGTTGTTTCTTTCAAAGCCCGGCTTTTTGGGAGCGCAGGAGGCAAGCAGGAGCAGGGCTGCACAGACCATGGCTGCGGAAATGAGATTTTTTTTCATCTTGGATCACTCTCCAACGGCTTATCGCCGAAAAGGAAGTAGGAAGGATATCTTCTGGCATCGGTGGTCAGGTCCATCAGGTTTCTGGTGGTGACTTCCATGTCTCTCAGGATGGCCTCGATCTTCTGGTTCTGGCTGGCCATCAGGGAATGGGCCCTCCGGGTCATGCGGTTGAACCCGGCTGAACCCTGATGCATGGCATCAGCCGCTTCCCTGATACTCTGCATGGTCCGGGGCAGGTCTTCTGTTGCCTGGCTCAGATTGGCAATGGTCTGGAAGAGCTGATCCAGGGTTCCGTCTTCCTGGTCCATGCCCAGCCGTTCAAAGCCTTTTCTGATGTCGCCCATCACATGGCTGGTGTCGGACAGGATATTGTAGATATTTATATCCTGAGCCATTTGCTGGCTGGAGGGTCCAAGGATCCCGGAGATCCTCAAGTTGGTCTCTCTGAGTTCATCCATGAACAGGTTGGCCTGGGTAGTCATGTGGTCCAGATCCAGGGATTTGACTGTAGCGGTCAGGCTGACAATCAATTCATCCAGGTGATCCAGGGTTGACCTGAAATCCACCTGCTCCAGCTTGGCCATGGTGTTGCTCAGGGACTCAAAGGTCTCTTCCAGACGGGTAAAGGTCCCTGGGGCCGAAGGGACATAGGTGTTTTCCGGAGACCAGTTGATGGGCAGGGGGGGGTGACGGACCGGGTCCAGGTAATCGATCTCAATGTATGATGATCCGGTGATGCCCATGGGCAGCATCCTGACCCTGAGGCCTTTTTTGGCTTCCTGTTCCAGAAAGGTTTCAAGCTCTTCCGGGGTGACATCTCCGAATGCTTTAAGGGAAAGGCTGATTTCCAGGAGTACATAGCGCTTTTCAGTCAAAAGGGCTTCAGGGTATTTGATGTTGACAAAGCTGATGTGCTCAACATTGCCGATCTGGACTCCGCGCATTTTAACATGGGAACCCACGTCAATACCCTGGATGGACTCGTCCACATAAGTCTCAATTAGCACCCGTTCCCGCCAAATGGCTCCGGCTCCCAGAATGATCAGAAATCCCAGGACCAGGATCAGGCCGATGGTCACAAAAATGCCGATGGTGTAGTAGTTGGGGCTTGTTCTCATGACAGCTGATGGTTGGAAGTTTCCCGGTTAAAAGGTTCGCGACTCAAAAAGGCCCGGACCCATGGATCAGGAGAATTGTCTTTAAGGTCTTCAGGTCGACCCTGGGCCACAGCTGTTTTGCGTTTTTTGTCCAGAATGATCATCCGGTCAGCTATCTTGAAAATGCTGCTCAGTTCATGGGTGACAATGACAAAGGTTATCTTCAGGCTGTGGGCCAGGCTCAGGATGAGTTCGTCCAGTTCAAGGGAAGTGATGGGGTCAAGTCCGGCAGAAGGCTCGTCCAGGAACAAAATGCCCGGATCCAGGGCCATGGCCCTGGCAATGGCCGCCCGTTTCTGCATGCCCCCGCTGAGTTCAGAAGGCATATGATTTTCAAATCCTGTAAGCCCCACCTGGTGCAGTTTTATCCTGCAGACCAGGTCCATGGCCTCCCTGGACAGGTCCGTGAATTCCTCCAGAGGCAGGCGGACATTCTCCAGCAGGGTCATGGAGCCAAAAAGGGCACCGCTTTGATAACTGATGCCGATTTTCTGAAGAATCTCCATTTTTCCTGATTCAGTGCTGCTGGTCAAGTCCTGGTTCTGGATGAGTATTTTTCCGGCCTGAGCCGTGTACAGGCCGATCATATGCTTTAAAAGAGTACTTTTCCCACTGCCGGAGTCACCCAGAATGACAAATATCTCCCCTGAAAAGACCTCAAAATTCAGGTTCTGCATCAGGACCCTGTTTCCAAAGCCCATGGTCAGGCCCTGCACGGAAATGACCGGTCTATTGTCTTCAGCCATGGTCTAAATACCCAGCAGGTAAAAAGTTACAGCAAATATTCCGTCAGTGACTGCAATGAGCACAATGCCGCTGACCACTGCACTGGTGGTGGAAAGCCCCACAGCACTGGCCCCGGTGGTGGTCTGAAGACCTCGGACGCAACCGATCCAGGCCACCAGCAGGCTGAAGACCAGGGCCTTGAACATGCCTCCGGCCAGGTCAGTCATGGTCAGGGACATGGTCACCTGGCTGATGTATGTTGTCAGGGGATAGCCCAGGGAGACCATGACAATGGCCCCGCCGATCAGACTGAAAAGAATGAAGAAAATCGTCAGCAAGGGCATGACCAGCATGGTGGCCAGCATCCTGGGAACCACCAGGAACCTGGTGGGATTCAGGCCCATGGTCCTGAGGGCGCTGATTTCCTCGTTGATTTTCATGGTCCCGATCTCCGCAGCAAAGGATGATCCGGTTCTGCCGGCCAGAATGATGGCAGTGACCAGCGGGCCCAGCTCCCGGACCATGGACAGTCCCAGGAGCCTGGCCACGAATATTTCTGCTCCGAACATTTTCAGGGGCATGGCTGACTGAAAAGAAATGATCAGGCCCATGAGAAAACCGATCAGGGTGATAATGAAAACAGCCTTGGCGCCAACATTTTCAATGTGCAGCAATACGTCTTTCCAGCGGACAGTACCTGGTCTGGCAAGGCTGTAAGTCAGGGCGGACACGAACTGACCAACAAATGTGAAAAATTCCCGGATATCGTGGCCCAGTTTGACTGTGGCTTTGCCAAGTTCTTCCAGGAGCGATCTTTTGGCGGCCAGGGGCCGTTCCAGGCAGTCAAAGCAGGAAAGCTGGTCAAACATTTCCCTGAAGTCCTGGCGCAGTCCAAAGATCTTTGCTTTTTTGCCTTTCTGTTCCATGGACCGGGAAAAGTGAAGTAAAAAGGCCTGGCCGGACATATCCAGGTAATCCACCTGGCCTGCGTCCACATCCAGCCCGGAGAAATCTTTTTGGCCCAGGTGCTGATCAGTTTCTTTCCACAGCCTGGAGGCAGTTCTGATGTTGAGGTTGCCCCTGATGGTCAGCCTGAGGAAGCCTTCAGGAGACTCTTCAAAGAACCACTCAAGTTCTTGGGCTCTGGTTTCAGGAAAAGATCCAGCCGGCATCATGAAACCTGCTTATTGGAATCCATGCCATTTATCAAGCAGGCCTGGACCACCTGCTGGGGCTCAAGAAGCTCCATGCACCGGTTGCGGCATTGGCCCATGACTTGTCCGTGCAGAGAACAGGGCCGGCACTTCAGGTCTGCCTCCAGGACCAGATCCCTGGAACCGGAAGGAAAAAACCCCCACTCTCTGCTGGTGGGTCCGAAAAGGGCTACAACCGGGGTATCCACAGCTGTGGCCAGGTGCATGGGTCCGGAATCACCAGTAACCAGGCAGACGCACCGAGCAATGACCGCCCCTGTCTGTCTGATGGAGGTCTTATTGGTCAGATCCCTGGGGTGATCAGGGAACAGGGGGTTTGGGTCCTGACCGATGACGATCCAGTCCAGATTGTTTTTTTCCAGAAGGACAGTCAGTTCCTGCCATCTGCTCCGGGGCCAGGTCTTGGCCTGGTGGGTGGCGTAAGGGTGAAGACAGACAAGTGGGTTGCCAGGTTCAAGAAAAGACAGGGTAGTAGCTGCCTCTTTCTGTTCCTCTGGGCTGAGAAAGATCCTGGGGATGAGGCTGGCTTTGTCCGGTGCCTCCTGGTTCATGGAAATAGCGTAACGCTGGGGAATATTGAGGCTAACCAGCCTGTTTTTAAAGACATCCAGGCCGGTCAGGGCAAAAAAACGCCTGGACAGGCTGAATTTGGGATAGGTCTTTACCTGGCCTTGCCAGATCCGCTTGAGAAAAAAGGTCCTCAGATTTACATGCAGATCCACCAGGTCTTTTCCCGGGTGGGTCCGGACCAGGCTGGAACAGAATTTTTGCCAGCCCTGCCAGGTCAGGTCTTCCAGATTTACCGGGATGACCTCCTGCACTGCAGGGTGATTAAGGAATATATCACCAAAACAGGACCTAGTCACCACATGAAACATCAGTCCTTGCTCTTTGCCTGCAAAGGCAAGGACACCGGTGGTCAGAAGAACATCACCCAAAGATCCCAGCCGGACAATGACACAGGATTCAGCCATGAATCATTTCCTTTATGTATTTCATCACGGTTTCCGGGGTTATGTCCAGCATGCATCTGTGGTGCCCTTCCGGGCAGTGCCGGTGTCCGTGCAGTCCGCAGGGCCGGCAGGGCAGTCCGGACTCCAGCACCACAGAGTCCTTGCCCCTGGGAAAGAAGCCCAGTTCCCTGGTGGTTGGGCCGAACAAGGCGATAACCGGGGTTTTTCTGGTCCAGGCCAGGTGCATGGGGCCGGAATCATTGGTCAGATAGCAGTCCAGGCGGTCGATATAAGCAGCTAGGTCAGGAAGGTTCAGCCGGCCGGCCAGATTAAGGACATGATCCTTTTTCCGGCTGAGGTTGAGGATGTTCTGAACCACCTTTTCTTCACCAGGACCGGCAAAAATAAGGACCCGGACTCCGGGCAGGGTGGAGGTCAGGTCCACAATCCTGGCAAAATGGGCCTCAGGCCACTGCTTGGTGGGCCAGGTGGACCCGGGATGGATGCCAAGGGTCCTGCCGGAAATATTGGAAGACCAGAATTGTTCAGCTTTGTTCATGGAACTTTTGTCCAGAACAAGGTCGGGCCAGGTCTGGATGCTGTCCGGCTTTAAGGGCCTGAGCAGCTCAAGGACTCTTTCGATTTCATCAAGCCGGGTGAACCGTCTGTCCACCCTGGTTGGGTAGGCAAAGACATTGGGCCAGGGACTTGAATATCCAATCCGGGCTTTGATCCTGGAAAGAACCGCGATCATAGCGCTTCTAAAGCTGGCATGGGGCGAAATCCAGAGGTCCAGGTCCATTTTCCGGATCTTGCGGGCTGTCCTGAACAGACCGGAAAGCCCCTGGTCAGCACCGTATTTGTCAAATTCTATGGTCTGAAACCTGGTATCCGGTTCAAACAGCCGGCCCAGTCCTTTGCGGACAAAAAAGAACAGTCTGGCCTGGGGGCAGGCATTGTTCAGGGTCTGAAGCAGAGGAAGGGTCAGAACGGCATCGCCCAGAAAAGCGGTTTGCCAGACCCCGATTTTATTGAAGGGCAAATCAGAGCTCCTTTTGGATCCAGTTCCAGGCAGCAAAAAGATCCTGAGCTACCAGCAGGGGAGTTTTCTGTATGGTTCCGGCTTCAAACCATTTTCCGGGCCTGGATTCAAGGCCCATCTTCTCAAGGGTTGCCGGTCCATACCCGGTCAGGACCAGTATTGCAGCCCTGAATCCGCACCTGCCGGCAAAAAGCAGGTCAGAGAGCTTGTCTCCGATCATGATGCTTTCACTGGCCTTTAACTGGAATTTTTCCCTGAGGTCCACCCACATTCCCGGGCCAGGCTTACGGCAGGCGCAGCCATCATCCGGTGAATGGGGACAGAATGCAGAACCGGTCAGGCTGATACTGTTATCTGCCAGCAGGTGTTCAAGGTATTCATGGACCCTGGAGTACTGGTCCAGGGTAAAGTATTGACGGCCGATGCCGCTCTGGTTGGTGACCATAAAGAGTTTGAGCTGGTTTCTGGTCATTTCCTGCATGGCCCGGACCGCACCCGGGATGAACCGGATTTTTTCCGGGTCCTTAAGATAGTGCATGTCCTGGATAAAGGTCCCGTCTCGGTCCAAAAAAATATTTCTGATCTTCAATAAAAAACCCCTGGTTAAACAGTCAACATCCAGATCAGTCCATAATCTTTATGCTTGCGGGGCGTCAATCCTTCTGCTAGCAGTTAAAAGCTTATGTGGGAGCTGATCATTGCTTTCTCCCTTGCGGTGATAATTTCGGCTTTCTGTTCCATTGCCGAGGCCGCCCTTTACTCCGTACCCTGGAGTTATATCGAGAGATTAAAAAAAGAGAATCGCAAAAGCGGGAGGGTCTTGTACGCCCTGCGGACCAGAATCGACCAGCCTATTGCCGCCATCCTCACCCTGAATACCATTGCCAACACAGCTGGCGCAGCCATAGCCGGTGCTGCTGCTGCCCATGTCTTTGGTGCCCAGAATCTTGTCTATTTCACTATTGTCTTTACCCTGACCATACTTATATTTTCTGAAATAATTCCCAAGACCCTGGGGGTACTCTACAACCGGCGTGTGGCAACTGTCCTGGCCGAGCCCTTAAGGATGCTGGTCTGGGTCTTTGGTCCCATCATTTTTGTATGCCGAAAGATCGTGGGCCTGATTGAAAAGAGAAAGCATTCACCAGGCACATCTGAAGAAGATCTGCTGGCCATGATCAGCATCACCAGGAAATCAGGCATCATCAAGCCATACGAAGAGATGTCCATCCAGAATATTTTGTCCCTGGACAAAAAGATGGTCAAGGACATCATGACTCCCAGGATGGTGGTTTTTTCCTTGCCCAGCCAGATGACAGTGTCCCAGGCCAAGGAATACAAGACCTTCTGGCCCCACAGCCGGATACCGGTTTATGAAAACGGTGATCCAGAAGAGATTGTGGGCATAATATACCGCAGGGAGGTCCTGGAGGCCCTGGCCAACGACCAGGACGACCTCAGGCTGGAAAAACTCATGAAACCGGTCAATTTTGTTGTAGAAACCATGAGCCTTGACCGGCTGTTGATCAGATTTCTTGAATCCAGAATCCATCTGTTCATGGTCCTGGATGAATACGGAGGAATATCCGGACTGGTCACCCTGGAAGACGTGCTGGAAGAGATCCTGGGCAAGGAGATCGTGGATGAAACCGACGAGGTGGTGGACATGCGCGAGCTGGCCAGGCAAAGGAGGAACAGGCTGGTCCGCCAGAAATGAAGTTGCTGTCAAAAATTAACTATTGAACAATGAATGGATTAGGATTATTTCATAAAAAGAGCAGGCCAGAACCTATTGTTTTAAAGCCTGCCCAGTGTATAAACTATCAGGGGGATTTAAATGTCCGGTAAAAAGAACTCCAGGCTCATGTATGTTGTGGCCTTTGTGCTTATTTTTTCCGGAGTGGGTTATCTGATGGCCACCAGTATTGCCAGGAACAGCACCTATTTTCTGGAGGTGTCCGAAGCCCTGGCCATGGACACCTCCAGCCTTGAAAGGGCCAGGCTGTTCGGTACTGTGGGCGGGTCCGGCCTGGAGCGGGATCAGGATGCTCTGGGGGTAACTTTCAACCTTCAGGACAAGGAAGATCAGTCCAAAGTTATCAGGGTCCGGTATACCGGTGCTATTCCGGATTTGTTTGCTCCGGGAGCTGAGGTCATTGTGGAAGGCGGAATGAATCCTGAACAGAATATGTTCATGGCCTCGACTCTTATGACCAAGTGTGCTTCCAAGTACGAATCCCAGGATTCCTACGGGGGTGAACATCCTGATCAGATTCCGTATCAGAACGGGGCCTACTAAAGGAATGATTTGTCAAGGCAGCCTGGCTTTGCCTGGCAGGGATGCTTTATGGCTTCAATCCTTTTTCAGAAAGAATAACAACCTGATTGAGGGGCCTGACCAGGTGAGACCCTGGTTCAACTGGATAGACATGCTCAAGGATGGACCTGGATCCATCCTTTTTTATTAATTTTTTGATTTAGAACGGGATAATGCAATGCAATATATCGGTTTCTTCACTCTGCTTGTTTCCCTTTTGATCTACGTTGTTCTTGGCCTGGCTTTTTTCTGGGAGGCCTTAAGGTCCGGCGGCAGTGACCGGATGAAGAGTGTGGCCTGGATGGAAAAGGGCCATGTGGCCTGCTTTGTGATCCTGACCCTGTCCTCCCTGATACTGCTGCAGGCCTTGTGGATGAAGGATTATTCCTTTTCATATGTCTACCGATATACAGATGATTTCCTTCCCCAGGTCTACAGGCTGTCGGCTTTCTGGGCCGGACAGGCCGGGTCCATGCTCTTCTGGCTCTGGGTCATGGCTGTTATGGGGCTTGTCTGGATCTATTCACCGGTTTACAGGGGCCTGCCAGAAAAGACCAAGGGCTATTTCTGGGGATTCTTTTTCATGGTCCAGGCTTTTTTCCTGCTCATGCTCACCGGGCCGAGCAATCCCTTTCTGATCCTGGACCCGGCCCCGGTGTCCGGACGCGGACTCAATCCCCTGCTCCAGAACGTGGGCATGATCTTTCATCCGCCCATGACCTTTTTAGGCTATGCCGGATTTACCATCCCGGCCTGTCTGGCCCTGGCTGGATGGGTTACAGGTGATCAAAGGTCCTGGCTGTTCCAGACCCGGAACTGGGTGCTGTTTGCCTGGATCATGCTGACTGGCGGCGGCATTCTTCTGGGTGGATGGTGGGCCTATATGGAACTTGGATGGGGCGGTTATTGGGCCTGGGATCCTGTGGAAAACGCGTCTCTTATCCCCTGGCTGGTGAGTACAGCTTTTCTGCATACTGCCATGATCGGCAAGCAGCGAAACACTCTGCACCGTTCCAACCTCATCCTCATCTGTTTGAGCCTGATTACCTGTTTCTTTGCCACCTTCCTGGTCAGGAGCAATGTGATTGACTCCCTGCATACCTTTGGAGGGACCGGGGTGGGTTTGCCTCTGATGATTCTGATTCTGGTCTCTCTGGTCTTCACCTTTTTTGTGGCCCTGACCGGAAAGGGAGACAGGAGTGCAGTGGACAGCTTCTGGAGCAAGCAGGGAATGATGATTGTCACAGTCTGGCTGCTGCTGGCCCTGGCCATCATCGTGGCCATGGGCACCATGTGGCCGGTTATTTCCAGGCTGTGGACAGCCAGTCCCCTGGGCCTGGGGCCTGATTTCTACAACCGGGTCTGCCTGCCTCTTTTTACCTTTATGGCAGTTATACTCTGCGTGTGCCCCTGGTTTAAATGGAGAGACGGGATCAAGGATAAAAACAGTTTTTTCATTGTCTGTCTGGTTTTTATATTCACCATGGTGGGTTTGTGGATAGGCGGCATAAGACTTCTGCTGCCCCTGGCTGCAGCAGCCAGTGGTGTGGCTGGAATGTTTTCCATGCTGCTGTATATCCTGTTGACTCCCCAGGTCAGAAAGAAAAGGGTCGGGTGGGGAGTGTATCTTTTGCATCTCGGAATTGCCATGATTGTATTCGGGGTGGCCTTTTCAGGACCATACCAGGACAGCAGGGAAATGGTTATGCCCAAAGGGGAGAGGGTAGGTTTCAACCAGTTTGATTTTCATTATGTGGAGTTTGAAGAAATAATCACCCCGGGACTGGCCATATACGAAGCCCGGATCAATGTTTACAAAGGCGATGAAAGGCTTGGAACCCTGACTCCCCAGCGAAAGCTCTACAGAAATTTTGACTCTCCCTATGCTGAAGTTTCTGTAATTCCTTCCCTGGGTAATGAGATTTATTCAACCATCCTGGCCTTTGATCAGGAAAAGACCATCACGGTCAAGTTGAACATAACCCCCCTGGTCAACTGGATCTGGATCGGCAGCTTCATGGTCTGCCTGGCCGGGTTTGCAATAATGGGCCGGGTCAGGGTCAGGAAAGTTGAAGATATGGATGAATAGTTATTTCCTGGCCGGCCACGGACCAGGTCTTTAATCAGGGTCTTTGCTTTCTGGCTTCCGGGTCATCCAGATACCGGTCAGGGTTGCGAAGCAGGGAATGGACTGGGATAATCTATAGAGAGCGCCTCTATTGTGCCGTAATATGCAGGACAATACATTTAAAGATCAGCTGGTGCTCAGACTGGACCGGGTCACTCATTTTTTTGATCAGCGTCTGGTATTCAAGAATGTCAGTCTTGAAGTCAGGGCCGGGAGTGTGACCCTTGTGGCCGGACCCAATGGAGCCGGCAAGACCACACTCATGAGCATCATGTCTGGATTGGTGCAGCCATCAAGCGGGCTGGTCAAGCATGGCGTGGCCAGGGAAAAGGTCGGATTTATCGGGCATAACACCTTTATTTATCCAGGTCTGACCGCCCTTGACAACCTCAGGTTCTGGGCAGGGATCTATGCGCTCCCCCTTTCCCAGGATCAGCTCATTGAACTTCTGGACAGTGTTGGCCTTAAAGCCTTTGTCCATGAAAAGGCCGGCAGGTTTTCCAGAGGAATGTCTCAACGGCTGAGTCTGGCCAGGGTGCTTATGCTGGACCCGGAACTCATGCTTTTGGATGAGCCGGGGACCGGCCTGGATACCGGCTCCAGAGAGCTTTTACGGTCCAGGATCGCCCAGGCTGTTCAGGATCAGGCAGCTGTGGTCTGGATAAGCCATACCCTGGAAGAAGACCTGGATTTGACTGACACGGTCCTGTATCTGGACAATAAGCAAGCTGCATTTTACGGATCAGCCAGGGAATTCAGATCCTGGAACCGGGGTACGGGCCTTGAGTAGGGGGTTTCTGAGCATAACCGGCAAGGATCTGAAACTGATCTTTTCAGACGGAACCGGCATTATCCAGCCAGTCCTGCTCGGTCTGATCCTGGTATTTGTTTTCAGCCTGTCCACCCCGGTGGGAGAGGAAGTTCCAGCCCAGGCCGGAGCATCGATCTTCTGGCTGGCCACCAGTTTTGCCCTGGTGCTTGTTTTCAATACCCTGTACTCCCTTGAAGAAGCCAATCAGGCCAGGGTGGGGCTTTTGATTTCCCCCCTGCCCCTGCAGTATATCTGGTTGAGCAAGGCCTGTTCGGGGTTTGTCCTGCTTGTGCTGGCCCAAATGATTTTTTTGCCGGCCATAATGGTTTTTCTGGGACAGGACCTGGCTGATATCTGGTCCCTGGCCGGAACCATCCTGCTGGTGGACTGGGGACTGGTTGCGGTTGGTTCTCTTCTGGGTGCTGTTTCCCAGGGGCATTCATCCAGAGATTCTCTTTTGAGCGTGGTAATTTTTCCCTTGCTCATTCCTTTGCTTCTGGCCGGAATCAGGCTGGGAGCATGCTTCATGGGAGGAGGAGCAGAAGAAAACCTGGCTGGATGGATTGGGATTGCCTTTGCGTTCGGGGCAGTGTTTTCAGGAGCTGCCATGATCCTTTTTCCCTTTGTGTACAGTGAATATTGACCATTGACCTGTGAGGCCGGATACTTACTGATAAAACCATCTTCCAGTTACCTTGAACCGGGCCTGAGTGCCCTTTCAACAGGCTGGCGAGGATAGGCTTGAACTACATGCTTAACAGATCCCTGACACAGGAAATTATCCCCATCCTGGCGGTGGCAGCCGGGCTGGGACTGGTTGGAGCTCAGTATTTCATCTGGGTGTATGCGCCGGTTGAGGCGACCATGGGGCTGCTCCAGAAAATATTCTACTTTCACCTGCCTCTGGCCTGGTGGGGACTGCTCTGTTTTTTTCTGGTATTTTGCGCCAGCGCAGGCTTTCTCATCACCAGAAATCCTTCTTTTGACCGTCTGGCCCTGGCCGGGGCCGAGCTGGGACTGCTGTATGCAACCCTGGCCCTGGTTACAGGTTCCATCTGGGCCAGGGCAGCCTGGAATACATGGTGGACCTGGGATCCCCGTCTTTCCACCACCCTGGTTATGTGGTTCATTTATGCCGGTTACCTGGTCCTCAGGAAATCCATGGATAACCCTGGAAAAATGCGGGCTGTGTCAGCGGTACTGGGCATTGTGGCATTTTTGAATGTTCCTCTGGTTTTTCTTTCGGCCAGGATGTGGAGAAGCATCCATCCTGCTGTATTTGGATCCAGGGGAGGAGGGCTTGAGCCGGAAATGATGACCACGGTTCTGGTGTGTATTACTGCCTGGGGCTTGCTGACCCTGACCTTTATCCTTTATCGGTTCAGACAGCTGGAAATCAGGGACCGGATCAGAAATCTTTTTATCTATTAGAGGACATCATGACTTATCTAATCATCAGTAACGCCGCAGTGTGGATCGGTATCAGCGGTTATCTGTTTTATCTGGCAACCATACAAAAAAGGCTTGACCTCAAGGTCAGGCAACTGGAGATCAGTTCGGATGAGCAATAGTTTTATTTCACCCTCAGCAATGCAGAAAACCGTGGCTTTTATGGCCATTCTCAGCCTGGTGGCCATATTTTCCACTTCGTTATGGTCCAGGGTCCAGGACCCGTCGATCATAGTTGAAACCAGGACCGGACCCCAGAGTCAGGATCAGGCCATGATGGCGGAAATTACAGCCCTCATGGCTGAAGTGGACCGGAATCCTGAAAATGTCCAAGCCCTCAAGGAGCTGGCCCATTTTTTCATGCTTATGGAAGCCTGGGACAGGGCCTATGCCTTCTGGAACAGAATTCTGGCCTTGGAGCCGGAAAATGATCTGGCTCTTAATCAGGCCGGTTTCAGCCTGTTTCAGCTGGAACGTTATCCAGAGGCGGTAGAACTTTTTGAAAGCCTTCTGGAAATTGATCCCGGCAACTATCGCAGCCATTTTAACCTGGCCATCATCTTCAAATACTATCTTGATGACCAGCAGCGGGCTGTTGACCATTTTAAGAGTATCCTGGACATCAACCCTGATGATGAGCAGCTTCTGAACAGGGTCAATGCTGAACTTGCAGGCTCGGAATCAAGCACTGAAAACCAGCCCTGATCATTTGCCTCCGGCTGGCAATGTCGGAATTGCCGGTTTGACAGATGCCTGAATTTGCAGGTATCATTTTGTGTTTATACAGTGTTTGTCAGAATATTTTTTAGCCTAGGAAACGGAGGGCAAAATGGATAAGATTTGGGGTCAGGGTCTGACCTTTGACGATGTATTGCTGATGCCGGATTATTCAGAGGTCCTGCCCGACCAGGTTGATCTCATGACCATGCTCACCCCGGAAATTCCTTTGAACATTCCTCTTTTGAGTGCAGCCATGGACACCGTGACCGAGGCCAGAATGGCCATATCCATGGCCAGAGCCGGCGGTGTGGGGGTCATCCATAAAAATATGAGTATTGACCGCCAGAGACTTGAGGTGGAAAAAGTTAAAAAATCCGAGAGCGGGATGATTGTTGATCCCATCACGGTCAACCCGGATGACAGCGTGGATCACGTCCTGACCCTGATGTCAGAGTACAGGATATCCGGGCTGCCAGTGGTAGATAAGGGTGAGCTTGTAGGTATTGTCACCAACCGAGATGTCAGGTTTGTCCACGACCTGACCACCAGGGTCAAGGAAGTCATGACCAGCGCAAACCTGGTCACGGTTCCTGTGGGCACAACCCTTACCGAGGCCAAGCATATTCTGCAGAAGAACAAAATCGAGAAACTTCTGGTAGTTGAAGAGGGCAACCGTCTCAAAGGGCTCATCACCATCAAGGATATTGAAAAAATTAAAAAATACCCCAATGCCTGCAAGGATGAAATGGGCAGACTCAGGGTCGGGGCTGCTGTAGGGGTCGGCAGCGATAAAGAGGCCAGAGTCGAGGCCCTGTTAAAGGTCGGGGCGGATTTCATCGTTCTGGACTCGGCCCATGGTCATTCCAGAAATATCATCAAATCGGTCAGGGAGATCAGGACTTCTTTTCCCAAATGCCAGCTTATTGCCGGAAATGTGGCCACTTATGAAGGGGCCAGGGCCCTGGTCGATGCCGGGGCAGACACGGTCAAAGTGGGAATAGGGCCGGGATCCATCTGCACCACCAGGATCGTGGCCGGGGTCGGTGTGCCCCAGATCACTGCCATCATGGAGTCTTCCCGGGCCTGCCGGGAAAAGGACCGATGCGTAGTGGCCGACGGGGGGGTCAAGTTTTCAGGTGATGTTGTCAAGGCCATTGTTGCCGGGGCTGATTCGGTAATGATGGGCAGCATGCTGGCTGGAACCGAGGAGAGCCCGGGTGAAACCATCCTTTACCAGGGCCGGACCTACAAGATTTACAGAGGTATGGGCTCCATCGACGCCATGAAGGAGGGCAGCTGCGACCGCTATTTCCAGGACAAGAGCAACAAGCTGGTTCCTGAAGGCATTGTTGGCCGGGTCCCGTTCAAGGGGCAGGTGGGTGAAACCATATACCAGCTGGTGGGTGGACTGAGATCGGGTATGGGCTACGTTGGCTGTGCTGACATCAAAGAGCTCAAGACCAAGGCCAGGTTTTTGAGGATGACTGCAGCTGGATACAAGGAAAGTCACGTCCATGACGTGATCATAACCAAGGAAGCCCCTAATTACCGTATTGAAAACTATTAACAGGCAGGTCATCACATGCAGGTGCAAAGCAAAGTCATTATTATTGATTTCGGTTCCCAGTATACCCAGCTCATAGCCAGGAGGATCAGGGAGGCCGGGGTTTATTCCGAGATCCATCCGTGCACCATCAGCCTGGATGAACTTAAAACAATTAAGCCTTCAGCCCTGGTCTTATCCGGGGGACCGGCCAGTGTCGGCTCCAGTGATTCTCCGGGTATTGATCCGGAAGTGTTTGATCTTGGCCTGCCGGTTCTGGGCATCTGCTACGGGATGCAGCTCATTGCCCATACCTTTTCCGGAACAGTGGAACCTTCCATCAACCGGGAGTACGGACGTTCAACCCTTGAATTCGCCTGTCAGTGTCCCCTGTGGGACAGCCTGCAGGACAAGGAAAATCTTACGGTCTGGATGTCCCACGGGGATACAGTGCTTGCTCCCCCCCCTGGGTTTGATGTCCTGGCCAGGACTGCCAGTGTTGAAATCGCGGCCATAGGCAATCCGGAAAAAAAGATTTATGCTGTCCAGTTCCACCCTGAGGTGGCCCACACCGAGGAAGGCTTCCGGATTCTGCACAACTTTCTGTTCAAGATAGCAGGGCTCAAGCCGGACTGGTCCATGAGTTCCTTCATTGACAGTGCCATTGATTCCATGCGTCAGACCATCGGAGATGAAGGCCAGGTGGTCTGCGGGCTGAGCGGTGGCATTGACTCAACTGTAGTTGCTATTCTTCTGCATAAGGCCATTGGCAAAAGACTGCATTGCATTCTGGTGGACAACGGAGTCCTGAGACATGGAGAAGGTGAAGAGGTGGTTGAGACCCTTAAGGAACATTTTGATCTCAACCTCAAGTATGTCCAGGCTCAGGACCGCTTCCTGAGCAAGTTAAAGGGCGTGGAAGACCCGGAAAAGAAAAGAAAAATCATCGGGCACACCTTTATCGAGGTCTTTGACGAAGAGGCCAGGGCCATCCCAGGCGTCCAGTGGCTGGCTCAGGGAACACTGTATCCAGACGTAATTGAGAGCGTTTCCTTTAAAGGGCCTTCTGCTGTTATCAAAAGCCATCATAATGTGGGAGGTCTGCCGGAAAAGATGAATCTCAAGCTTGTGGAGCCGCTGCGGGAGCTGTTCAAGGATGAGGTTCGCAAGGTGGCGGTGGAGCTGGGCATCCCTGACGTCTTTGTCTGGCGGCACCCCTTTCCCGGGCCCGGGCTGGCCATAAGGATCATCGGCGAGGTTACTCCAGAGCGTCTGGATATCCTGCGCAAGGCTGATCGTATCGTACAAAACGAGCTTCAGGCCTCGGACTGGTACAGGAAGGTCTGGCAGGGTTTTGCAGTTCTGCTTCCTCTGAAGACAGTGGGGGTCATGGGCGATGAAAGGACATATGAAAATGTTATTGCCTTGCGTATAGTGGACAGTGTCGATGCCATGACTGCCGACTGGAGCCGGGTTCCATCGGAAATACTGGCTGGAATCTCCAACAGGATCATCAATGAAGTTAAAGGGGTAAACAGGGTGGTCCTGGATATTTCCTCCAAGCCGCCCAGCACCATAGAGTGGGAATAATGTCATGTTTGGAATAGGAACAACTGAAATCATTGTTATCCTGGTGGTGGCCCTGCTGGTCCTGGGACCGAAAAAGCTGCCTGAAATAGCCAAGTCTCTGGGTAAGACCCTGGCTGAGTTTCGAAGGGTTACCACAGATGTCAAAAGGACCATTGAGATGGAGGTGGACCGGGATGAGGAGATAAGGGCCAAGAAAAGAATCAAAAAGGAAATGGCTGGTAAAGCCAGCAAAGAGAGTCCGGACTCCCAGGAGCATAACCAGCAGGATCCTTATCCAGAGGAAAAAATCACCCAGGACGCAGAAAAAAGTCAATCTGAACCCGATAAAAAGAGCGGCACTGCCTGATGAACTCTGAAGACATGGATAAAAAAGAGGATAAGGCCGGATCCGTACCGGATGGGATGACCTTTACCGAACACCTGGAAGAGCTTAGAAAAAGGCTTTTCAGGGTGGTCATTGCCGCCTTTATCGGCTTTCTGGCCTGTTACGGGTTTAAAGAGGATCTTTTTGATCTGCTCATGAGCCCCCTTATCGAGGTGCTTCCTCCTGAGAGCACCATGATCTTTACTTCCCTGCCTGAAGCCTTTTTCACTTACCTCAAGGTGGCTTTTGTGGCCGGAGTATTTCTGGCCAGTCCGTACATCTTTTATCAGATCTGGAAGTTCGTCGGTCCCGGACTCTATGATACTGAGAAAAAATTTATTTTACCCATAGCTTTTTTCTCGGCCCTGTTTTTTGTCACTGGAGCCCTTTTCGGCTATTTTATAGTTTTTCCAATAGGTTTTAACTTTTTCATGGGCTTTGCAACGGATATGATTCAGCCCATGCCTTCCCTGCGGGAATACTTGAGCTTCTCCATTAAACTCCTGTTTGCCTTTGGGATAGCCTTTGAGCTGCCATTGTTTATTTTCTTTCTGGCCCGACTGGGCATAGTCAGTTCCAAGACCCTTAGAAAACAGAGAAAATACGCCATCCTGCTGGCCTTTATTGCTTCTGCCCTGCTGACACCGCCGGATATCATAAGTCAGGTTCTCATGTCCGGTCCTCTGGTGGTCCTTTATGAATTGGGGATACTGGTGGCCTATATTTGGGGCAAGGAGAGAAAAGACAGAAAGGAAAAAAAGAAAAAAAAGAAAGAGGCAGAGGACCAGGAACAGGAAGATCAGTCCTGATTCCTGGTGTTAACTCCCATATTTTAATGACGGAGTTTTGAATGAGAAAGGCAGTCATCAAAAGAGACACTCTGGAAACCAGGATATCCCTGGAACTGGATCTGGATCAGGGAGCCAGGGAAAACCGGATTGAAACCGGATTTGGGTTTGCCGATCACATGCTGACTCTCTTGAGTCACTGGGCAGACATCCATTTGAAGCTGGAGTGTCAGGGCGACATCCAGGTGGATGCTCACCACTCTCTGGAAGACGTGGGAATCTGTCTTGGCCAGGCCCTGCTTCAGGCCCTTGGTGACCGGAGAGGCATCAACCGGATCGGATTGGCCAGAGTTCCCATGGATGAGGCCATGGCCGAGGCAGTGGTGGATATATCCGGCAGGCCCTACCTGGTCTACCAGGGAGACCATCTTTTATCGGGAATCATAGCCGGTCAGGAAAAAGACCTCTGGCGGGAGTTTTTTAAGTCCCTGGCCTTTAATGCCCGGCTGAATCTGCATATAAACTTTCTTTACGGGTCCAACTCTCACCATCTCCTGGAATCAGCCTTCAAGGCAACCGGCCTGGGTTTGAGACAGGCAGTCTTCCAGGGCAGGGCCGAGATCCTGAGTACAAAGGGATCACTGGATTGAAGATGAAAAAAATAATCATACTGGTTCTGGTCACAGGCCTGATTTCCTGGTCCTGCGCCCCCAAACGGCCTGTTGATGTTCTGCCGGAAAAAGCCGTGGTTGCAGTGGCTTCTTTTTCCCATCCTGTACACCGGTGGCAGATGATCAACAACCATGTTATAGTTGGAGAGCGGAAAATCGATCAGGACGTCCTGAAAAAGCTGGACAGTGATCTTGCCGCCCTTACTGCCGGGAGCAGACATACTGTGATCAACCCCAGGCTGCTTGAACAGTGCACTGAGTTGGTCACCCACGGGACTTCACCTGGTTCGGCCTTTCACTACTGGGTTCAGGTGGGAAAGTGTGTGCCTGCAGATTATATCCTGGTCCCCTTTGTGTTTGACTGGAGAGAACGCAAAGGAGGGGAATGGGGAGTTGACGAACCAGCCAAGGTCACCCTTGAGTTGAATCTCATTGACCTCAATGAGCTTAGGCTTAACAGATATCTGTTTGATGAAAGGCAGCAGTCGCTGACAGAAAATATCCTGGGCATGGGCCGTTTCCTTCAGCGGGGAGGAAAATGGGTTTCAGCCAGAGAACTGGCCAGGGAAGGCCTGGAACTCGGAGTCAGGGAGCTTGATTTATGATTCTTTTCCCAGCCATTGATATCAAGGATGGACAATGTGTCAGGCTCAGACAGGGCCTGGAAAATGAAGTAACCGTATTTTCATCTGATCCGGCAGCCATGGCTGAGCACTGGGAGCGTCTGGGAGCTGGCTGGCTGCACCTGGTGGATCTGGACGGTGCCTTTTCCGGAAAACCGGTCAACAGGGAACTGGTCAGGGATATCTGCTCCAGAGTGGGCATACCTGTCCAGCTGGGGGGAGGAATCAGGGATCTGGATACTGCCAAAGCCTATCTGGACGCTGGGGTTAAAAGACTGATCATCGGGACCATGGCCCTTGAGAACAAAGAATTATTTGCCCGGCTGTGTACTGAATATCCTGGGAAAATCGGGGTATCCTTGGATGCCCGGGACGGAAGACTCAAGTCAAGGGGCTGGGTGGAGGATACCGGTTTGATGATCCAGGACGTGGTCCCGGAACTTGAGGAAATGGGCAGTGCTTTTTTTGTGTATACGGATATATCCAGGGATGGCATGCAGAGCGGAATAAACATGGATGCCCTGGAAAAGATGCTTGGTCTGACGGATAAACCGGTCCTCATTGCCGGCGGGGTATCTGTTCTTGAAGATATAATGCAGATTTACCATCTGGTGGACAAGGGTCTGGAAGGGGCCATTACCGGCCGGGCCATCTACAGCGGCAGCCTTGATTTTCAGGTTGCTGTAGACTGGATCAGGCAGAAGCAGCAGACCTGATCATTTCTTTTTGGCCAGTCTCTGCTGCAGACCTTTGATCAGGATCGGCCAGGCAATGGTGGCATCGGAGTATATCTCTGCATACCTGCCGCCCTCGCTTCTGGGAACAAATTTACCCCAGGATATCCCTTCCTGGTAAGTACATCCTGAGAGTCCCCCCCAGTGAACCGGTTCCGGGCATATCCGGACTCCATACTGAAACCTTCTCAGGGGAAGGTCCACTTCCTTTAGGCGCTGATTGGCTATTTCCAGAAAAGGTCCCACCTGCTGACCCCAATTCCTGGGCACTCCCCCGCCTATGGTGAAGATCCCGATTTTTTTGGATTTGGCTATTTTTCTGGTATAGCTCAAAAGATCGTGAAAGGGGTTGAACGGATAGGGGATACTTGAAAAATCCTCACCTTCCAGAGCGTCTGTTTTGATCCTTAAAATATGGGTGGCAATGTCCAGGGCCAGTTCAGAATCAGTAAAAGCCGGTATATAAACCGGGACCCCATGCTGGTAGGCACTCTTCAAGATTCCTCTGCCTTCGATATTGGCATTGAGGTACTGTCCGATTTTCCGGCAGATTTTTTCTGAACACAGGATTTCATTGGGGTCAATGCCCTGCATGACCTTGTGGATGATGTCTTCAGCCCTGATGAAGTTAATTTCAGGTTCCAGGGTGTCGTAGACCCGGTTAAATCCGTGCTTGAAGAGCTCTTTATCGTCCATGAGCTCTTTTTCATACTTATAATGTTTAAGACCTATGGACTCGATGAACCCGTGGGCCATAAGGGCTCCGGTGGAAATGACCACATTGAGCCATCCCTCCTCAATCATCTTGCAGATCAGGGTGCCCATTTTAGCCACGGTCATGGCCCCGGAAAAAGTGCCGACCACGCAGCAGTCAGGGTCGGTGACCATTTCCTCCAGAACATCCAGGGATTCGCCAAGGCTGCGGCCGCTGAAGGATGTCTTGGACATGGCCTGTAAGAGATCGTCAAAATCGTCGATTTGGTCAGGATCAAGGGATACCAGGGGCTTAAGCCCCATTTCTCCGGGATTGTGCAGGGATTCGATGGTTCGGATGGCTTTCTTTTTTTTCATGCTGAACTGATTTTACCCGGTTAGTTATCTGTTGATCAGACTTGAGATCACTTATTCCCGCAGTCTGGAAAAGTAGGTGGCCAGAATTTTGAGAATGGATTTTACTGCCACTGACTCAGAAACAACGCTTCCCGGCAGGGGGGACAGCTCGCAAAAGTCCATACCCACCAGCCTTGGGCCGGGCCATAAGGCCTTCCAGAAATCCTTAACCCAGCCATAGGACAGCCCTCCTGGCTCCGGGGTTCCTGTGCCGGGCATAATGGAAGGGTCAAGTCCATCAGCGTCAAAGGAAACATAAACAGGAGACGTGCCGATGAATTTTTTGACCCTGGACGCAGCCTGCTCAGGGGTCGGGAGGTCCCAGGGATAGAGGGGGAGAATATGTTCGGGGCTGCTGCTGATAAGCAGAGATTCACCCTTGTCCAGGCTTCTGATACCCATCTGCACTGTTTTAAGGCCCAGATCCCTGATCCTGGCCATGACACAGGCATGGGAATAGGGGCTTCCTTCGAATTCCGGCCTCAGGTCAGCATGGGCATCCAGCTGGATTACAGCCAGATCCGGGTATTTTCGGGCGTAAAAGTCCACCAGGGGATAAGTTATGGAATGTTCTCCGCCCAAGGTCAAAAAAAAGTCCCGGCCTGGATCAAAATTACTCAGATAATCTTTCATTTCCTGGTAAAGATGGCCTGGACCGCCTGCACTGACCCGGTGAAAGGGCAGGGTTTTGAAAAAGCAGAGCCGGCTTATGTCTGTATCAAGCTCAGGGTCATAAGGCTCGATCTGATAACTGGCCTTGAGAATTGCTTCCGGGCCGTTTTTGGTTCCATCACCGAAACTGACCGTTCCCTGATAAGGAACCGGCCAGACATGGACGGGGAATGTTCCCTGTTCTGATGACTCCAGGTCCAGAAAGTTGTTATACATCTTTTAATCCAAGGTTGGTCCGGACCGCCGGGGCAGTCCGGACTGCATTGGGAATTAATGAAAATCAGGGAAGAAAGACAGCAGCTGATATGGTTGTTGTCCACAGACCGGCTACACCGGTTGTAACACAAGGAGCAGAAGCCGAGTCCACAATCTGTCCGCTCATCATGTAGATCTGCCTGCGCTGATCATAATCCTTTTCCGGATCGAAATCTATGCCTAGGGTGGTGGCCAGCATGGTGGAGGCCAGATCTTCGGCAAAGTCACCGATCTCGTTTTCATCAGCTCCAAATGCAGTGTGTTCGGATATGTAACCGTACTGGCTCTGGGCAGCAGGAAAGGCCATGCCCACAGCGGATCCAACAAGCCTGCCCTTTTCATTGGTAGCATTCCTGGCCATAACGCAGAAAGTGATCTGGCCCGGAAGCAGTTCCTTGACCCCTTCCTCTACAGAAAGCATTTTGCAGTTCGGGGGAAATATACTTGAAACATATACCAGATTCTGTTTTTCGATTCCGGCATCCCTAAGGGCCAGTTCGAAAGACTGGAGCTTGTTTTTATGACGCCCGATTCCTCGGGTAAAAAAGGCTCGGCTAGGAACAAAAGTTTCTGTAAACATGTTTAGGTATCCTCCATGGCGGGAATATTGATATGAACTGGAACGTTGTTCTGTGGTTCCTGCTCCGGCAAAGTTGAAAATCTAAAGCTCAAAACCGAGTTCATGTCAATCATTTTGTCTGGTCAAGTCTGATAATCACTCTCATGATGGACGTTTCCCCCTGAACAGGGGCTGGTTGATTCCATGTTTTTTGAGCTGCTCCATCATGGCTGGAGCCTCTTCAGCAGAAGTTTCAAATTCAACAATGACCCTGAACCAGGGTTCATCCCCGGCAAAGGCCTTGGTGATGCTGGCTGTAATGCCGTCGTCCATGAGCATCTGCTGGAGACGGCCGGCCCGTTCCATGGTCTGAAAGGAGCCAACCTGATAAGTGTAGACAAACTTTTCCCTGGGAACGGTTTCAGGTGCAGGAGCAGGATCAGGCCGAGGCTCGATTCGGGGTTGAGGATCAATCCTTGCCTGGGGGGCAGGCGGGGCTGGTGCTGCAGGAGCAGGCTGGGACGGAGTTGACCTGAGCTTGTCAAAAAATTCCAGCTCTTCGGGCCGCAAGACCCTGGGAACGCTGCGTTCCTCTGTAGAGTCAGGGATTATCCTGGAAATATCCGGTATCACATCTTCCGGATCATAGCCCCGGCCGATAAAGACCCCCAGGATAAAAGACCAGACCACGGCCAGGATTATAAAGGCCCCCAGAGACAGTGCTCTGGTAAAGTTCAGCTCAAGCTTGAACCCTGGGCTGGCTTTGGGGCCCTTTTTTTTCTGGTTTCTGGCTGCCATATGCTCACATTCTTTCCGGAGCGGTTACTCCCAGGAGTTTAAGGCCGTTTTTCAGAACCACTGCCACGGCATTGAACAGGACCATTCTGGCCTGAATGAGATCCTGGTTGTCGGCCGCTAAAACGGGATGTACAGTATAGTACCTGTGCAGCAGACCTGCAAGCTCCATCAGATAGTAGCTCAGATGATGGGGGCTGAGATTTTTGGCTGATGATGCTACCACTTCCGGGAATTCAGCCATTTTTTTCAAAAGATCAATATCTTCCTGAGTGTCTAAAAGCTTTAAATCCAGATCCCTGTTCAGAGCTGATATTCCTCTTTCCTCTGCTTTGGCAAACAGGGAACAGATTCTGGCGTGGGCGTACTGGACATAGTAAACAGGATTATCCATGGTCTTTCTTTTGACCACTTCAAGATCAAAGTCCAGATGGCTGTCACTCTTGCGGCTTAGAAATATAAACCGGCAGGCATCAGTTCCAACTTCCTGGATGACGTCCTTCAGAGGAACAAACTGGCCGGACCTGGTGGACATGGCCACCTGTTCACCTTCCCTGAGCAGGTTGACCAGTTGAACCAGGATGACCTCCAGGCTCTGGGCCGGTCTGCCCAGGGCCTGAACTGCGGCCTTCATTCTGGGAACATATCCGTGATGATCAGCTCCCCAGATATCCACAACCAGGTCAAAGCCGCGGTCGTACTTGTCTTTATGATAGGCTATGTCCGAAGCAAAATAGGTCAGGGTGCTGTCGGACTTTTGCAAAACCCGGTCCTTGTCATCACCCAGGATGGTACTTTTAAACCATACAGCCCCGTCCATATCGTAGGCCATGTTGTTTTTCTTCAGCCAGTCAATGGTCTGCTCAACCTTATTGTCCTGGATAAGGCTGTTTTCGGAAAACCAGATCTGATGCTCAACCCGAAATTCCTGAAGGTCCTGTTTGATGCCGTCCAGAATGGTTTCCATGGCCCTTTCCCGGCAGATTGAAACAGCCCTTTCCTCTGGCATGTCCAGGAGGCTGATGCTGTATTCATTGTGCAGGGTTTCAGCAACCTCTATCAAGTATTCGCCCTGGTAGTGGTCCGGATCAAGGGCTATCTGCAAGCCGCACAGGTTCTGGTATCTGATCCAGGTGGAAATTCCCAGGACATTCATTTGCCTGCCGGCGTCGTTGAGGTAATATTCAGTTGTGACCTCATAACCGGCAAAACGCATGATCCTGGCCAGTGAATCCCCAACAGCTGCGCCCCGGCCATGGCCTATATGGAGGGGTCCAGTGGGATTGGCAGATACATATTCAACCTGGACCTTTGATCCCTGGCCAAAGTCGGAAGATCCATAGGATTCCGTTTCCTTGCTGATCCGGTCCAGGGTGGTCAGCCAGTATTCTTTGTTAAAGGTGAAGTTCAGAAAACCGGGCCCGGCGATTTCAATTGTTTTCAAGTCACGGGTATGACTGCTTAAACTATTCTTGATCTGTTCGGCCAGCTGCCTGGGATTCTGACTTGCCTGTTTGCTGAGGATCATGGCTACGTTACAGGCCAGGTCACCGAATTTTTTTTCCCTGGGCGGTTCTATAGTTGCTTTTTCCGGCCAGGCCAGATCCATCTCTTTGAGAACATCGGACAGAATGGTCTGGAGGTATTCTTTTGGGTTCATGGATTATCCGTAAGAAAAAGGTTCATGTTGTTCAGGTAATGACCGCCGGTTCCAGGAGCAAGCTTATTCATGGCCCCAAGGTTCTGGCGGAACTTCTGGTCCGCTCATCAAACTGCTGCATCCTGGGCATCAAGATTGACTGCTTCAATTTCCCTGCGGTCAAGAATCTGGGGAATCATCCTGGACAGGACGCCTTTGGGACCTGATTCGTAGAACTTTCCAGCGCCGGCTTCGACCATGGCCCTGACCAGCTGAACAAAATAGACTGGAGAGATCATCTGACTCTTCATTATTTCCTTGATTCTGACCGGGTCATTTTCCGGCTGGGCAGTTGAATTGAAGTAGATGCTGCAATCAGGGTTTTTCCAGTCAACCTTTTCCATCATTTTGGCCAGTTCATGAGCAGCCTCGTCCATCATAGGACTATGAAAAGCACTGCTGACCGGTAAAAGGACCATTCTTCCCCGGGCCTTTTTAACTCCTGACTCAAGGAATTCAATAGCCTGTCGGCTCCCGCTGACCACAAACTGCCGTGGAGTATTGTAGTTGGCAATGATGATCAAGTTTCCGGTTTTTTCTGCTGCATCCTGGACCATCTCTTCCACAAGACCCTGGTCCAGCTTGAGAACCGCTGCCATACCCCCGTTTGATTGCCGGCCAGATTCAGCCATGAGTCTTCCCCTCAGGGAGACCAGCTCCAGGGTCTTTTCCACACTCAGGACCCTGGAGGCGCATAAGGCGCAGAATTCACCCAGGCTGTGCCCGGCCATAAAGGCAGGGGCAAGCCTGCTTTGGAAGTGAAACCATACATTAAGATTGACAACGGTCAAGGCGGGCTGCAAGTATTCGGTACGGGACATGTCCTGATCTTCTCCGTCCCAGAAAATCTCCCGCAGTGGATGTCCGGATATCTTTTCCGCTTTCTGCCATAGTTCCATGGCCTGGGTTTCTTTTTCAGCCAGCTGGCGTCCCATGTTCTTTTCCTGGGAGCCCTGACCTGGAAAGAGAAGAGCGGTCTTTGTTTCTGTCATTTTTCCCCCGACAGGCGTTTAAATGGGTTCCAGGGGCTGACAGCCCCAAAGTTATTGCTAACAAAAAACAGATAACTTTATAATTTAACCTGTAATGATTTAAAAGTCGAGTATTTAACTTGTGGTAAGCAAGTCAGGCCTGTCCAGGATAACCTAAAGAAATAACTTGTCTTTTAATAAAGATAACCACAGATGTCCTCGCGGTTGGCCATAACATGAATAACTACTTCAAGGAGCTGGAAAAGATGAATTACCAGCAGCTGGAGCATGAGCTGAGTGGAAAGGGATTGCTTCTCTCTCAGGAGGTGGTTCAGGGCTTATATGTTTACCTCAGCCTGCTCCTCAAGTGGAACAGGGTCATGAATCTGGTGGGTCCGTCAGACTGGAAGGTGATTCTCAATGACCTGATCCTGGACAGCTTTTACCTGGCTGACTTCCTGAACAGGATATATGATGATCAGGCAGGGTCGGTAATTCTGGATTTGGGTGCTGGGGCCGGTCTTCCAGGCATACCTCTTCGTCTGGCCTGGAAAAAGGGCAGTTACTATCTGGTGGAAAGCAGGATGAAACGGACGGTTTTCATGAGTCAGGCCCTTATGGCCCTGGACCTTAAAGACACCTATGTGCTCAATGTCAGAATCCAGGAAATTGATCCTCAGATTCTGCCGGCCAGGGTAATTCTGAGCAGGGCTTTTATGCCCTGGCCTGAACTATTGCCCCTGGTTCAGGGTATGCTGGACAAGGATGGGAGACTGGTCATCCTGAGCGGGCAAAGGCCGGATAATCAGGATTTTCCGGAATTTGAAACTGTAGACCTGATGGAGTATCAGGTGAACCGCAAGAAGCGTTATTTCTGGGCTCTGGCCCCAAAAGCCTGACCCAGTTCAGTGTTTTTGAAAATGATCTTGGTGGCTGTTTCATCGGCAAGTTCTGCCAGATCCATGAGTCTTTCCAGGTAGTCCAGAATTTCAAGACGCCTTTCCTCAGATGAATACTCAAAGTCTTTTTCCAGGGCCCCGGACTTAAGGTATTTTTCCAGATCTTCAAGATACTTTTCACTCAGCATATGGACTCCGCTCAGGATTAATTGGAAATATGTCGTTTTAAGTCGTGTGATTTTTGCCACAATAACCCCTCCTGGTCAAAGCCTTTATCGTCTGAATTTTTAAAAAAAATCTTGACCTAACCTTTTAAGAAATTTAATATTATTTTTTTGCCGGAGTGGTGAAATTGGTAGACGCACGGGACTCAAAATCCCGCGGCCTTACGGTCATGAGAGTTCGAGTCTCTCCTCCGGCACCAAGGACAGTAAAGGGTTTTCGGGATTTTCCTGGAAACCCTTTTTTTGATTAATCAGGTATAATGTTTTTGATAATCTGAAAAAAGAAGACATTATTCTTTTTCTGGTCCAGTTGAAGCATGCTGCAGACCATTGAAACCTGATTTAAAAAAGCTGATTCAGTATCATCCTGTCCGGATATCACCTGTGGATAAAGGATATATTTCATGATTGCCATGCTTTTCAAACTTGCTGGCGGAGTCGGTCTCTTTGTACTGGGGATGATTCTGCTGACTGACGGTTTAAAATCCTTTGCCGGCCAGTCCCTGCAAAAGGCTCTGATTCGTTTTACCGGGACTCCTTTTAAGGCGTTCGGGTCTGGAGCGATTGTAACTGTAATGGTCCAGTCTTCCAGTGCCACCACTGTTACGGTAATCGGTTTTGTCAGTGCAGGACTCTTGACCTTTGCTCAGGCTGTGGGTGTTGTCCTGGGTGCAAGTTTCGGCACTACTGGGACAGGGTGGATTGTATCTGTCCTGGGGCTCAAGGTCAGCGTGGGTTTTTATGCCCTGCCCCTGGTGGGAATCGGAGCTTTTATCAAACTTCTGGCCCATGGTCGATGGAAGTCCCTGGGCATGGCCCTGGCAGGATTTGGATTGATTTTTGTGGGTATTGAGTCTTTGCAGGATGGGATGAGGGGCATTTCAGGGATGTTTAACCTGGCCCAGCTTCCCAGCATAGGTATCTGGGGCCATCTGCTGGCCATGGTCATTGGTGCGGTGATGACAGTGGTGATGCAGTCTTCCAGTGCTGCCGTGGCAACTGCCCTGACTGCTTTGCATACCGGCACAGTCAATTTTGACCAGGCCGCCTCAATAGTCATCGGAGCAGCAGTAGGCACCACTGTAACCGGCGCCCTGGCTGCCATAGGAGCCAGCATACCGGCCAAACGCACTGCTTTGGCCCATGTCCTGTTCAACCTGGCCACAGGTTTGATCGCCATACTGCTGCTGCCCATCCTGCTCTGGGTGATCGAACTGATGCAGGTGCACCTTGGGCTTGAACCCGGAGCTGTCAGCCTGGCTGCCTTTCACACATTCTTTATTGCCATGGGGGTGGCCATTTTTCTCCCCTTTGTGAACAGTTTTTCCAGATTCATCGAGGGGCTTTTGCCAGACAAAGGTCCGGTCCTGACCAGACATCTTGACGACAGCCTGCTCCACGCTCCCATGGTGGCCCTGGAAGCCACCAGAAGAGTGCTGGTCAAAGTGGCAATGATCCTGATCACCGGGATAAGTTCAGCTATTCTTAATCGACCTTACAGCCTGGACAAATCCCTTGCCCTGTCCAGGGAGGCCCTGGAAAAAACTCAACATTTCTTTTCCAGGATTCCATCCGTATCTGAAGAACAGCCCATGTCCAGGGCCAGGATTAGTCAGATGCATGCCATTGATCATCTGATGCGGCTGACTACCCATTTTTATCCACCAGACAGGATAAGAAAGGTCATGTCAGCTGAAGCCCTGCAGCCGGCAGTTAGATTGTCCCGGGACATCATGGACCTGGCCCTGTCCGGGCTCAGGGGAGAGGAAAACAGAGACTGGAGCGGGCAAATTGAGCAAAAGGCCAGGGCGCTGGCCGAGCTGCGCAGAAAGGAACGACCAGCTGTTCTGGACCAGACAGTTCATGGCCAACAAGATCCCACAGCTGCTCTTGACCTGCTTGATGCCATGCGCTGGCTGGACAGGGTATGCTACCATGTCTGGCGGATCTGTAATTATCTGGGCCGGGAAAATGAGGGGGACAATAATGGTCATGCAATCCCGGATCAGGAGCACAGTCTGTAATAATCATATCTAACTTTAACAACATGGTGCAGAGCAGAATGCTGGTTTTTAGCTTGTGATTCATTACAGAATCCGGATTTTTTTATCCGGTATTAACCTTTTATCATCCTGCCTGTCATATTCTGGACATTTTTCAACAGTAAACTTGATATAATTTAAGCCAGTTATAATCCACGAAGTTTGCTCTTTTATTAACGGTCTGTTTTTAATGCATAACTATTTAGGACAGAAAAAGGTTGGGGTATGAATAAGAAAAAAATGATTCTCAGTGCACAGGAAAAAAAATGGCTTCCCTGGAAGGGGCCCCATGGAAGACTTGCCTTGGGCTGGTCCTTTTTCCTGAACAGGGATAAGGTGTCGGATATAGAACAGATTTTTGAATGTCTGGCAGAAACCAGGAAACAGGCATTACTGGATTGGGCAAAGGGCCAATGGCAATTTCTGGCAGAGCTGACCAGTCAACTTGGTCAGGAAAAATCCCAGGATGAAACCCTGGCCCTGCTTCAAGGTGGCCTGGAAAAGTCAACTGATTTTTCTGAGCTTTTTGTTGTAAATCACCAGGGCAGACTCCTGGCTTCCTCCAGTGGGCAAAGAAACACAGCTAAATCAGGCGTTCATGCCAAGGCACTGGAGCAGGGACTTGAAAAGCCCTTTCTTCACGGTCCTTATCTTGATCCAGTCACGGGCAGCCTTGGTCCTTCATCTTCCAGTTTTCATGATGAAGTAACTCTGATGTTTTTTCAGCCCTTGGTCAGGAAGTCGGGATCAAAAGACTGCCTGTGCGGCCGGGTTCCAATGGATGTCCTGGGGGACCTGATCCAGCGTGAAGCAGGCCATATTTATTCTGATTCTGGAGATAACTATCTTTTCATGGTCGAATCCTGTTTTGATCCATCCATTGCTCCTGGAACGGCCCTGTCCCGGTCCAGATTTGAGGATGAGACCTTCAGCCAGGGTCCGAACCTGAAAAAGGGCCTTACTGCACCCTGGGGCAAAGTAAAGGTCAAAAATCATACCGAGTTTGAATTGAATTTTGTCAATCCATCCACCGGAGAACTGCTTCCAGGAGTCAGGGAAACCATCAGGAACGGGGAAAACCTGTTTGTGGAGTATCCTGGTTATCCGGATTACAGGCATGTTCCGGTGATCGGAAAGGGTGTCCTCTTACGAATGCCAGGTTCTGCAGATACATGGGGCATGATGTGCGAATGTGATCTAGAGGAAGCATACCGACCGCGTTCGATCGGGTTTCAAATGATGCGTCTGGTTTTACCGTTGACACTTATTCCCCTGATGGTCATGGGACTTGGTGATGTTTCAGGTCTGCCCCGATCTCTCACATACTTGTCAGCTCTTTTCAGCGCAGCGCTGGGTTGTTTTCTTTACTACCGCCGGATTCCGGCCATGCTCACCATGCGCTTGAAAGCAATGTCAAAAATAATGCTGGATGTGGCTGAATGCAAAGCTGATCTTAAGTCCCGCTTGGATTTAACCAGGATGGGCAATGATGAAACCACTCAATTGGCAAGGTGGATCAACAGTTTTCTGGACAAGCTTGAGGGTATTGTTGAGAAAAATTCCATGGAAGCAGAAAAGGCCCGCAAAGCCGAGGCAGAGGCTGTGCAGGCAAAGGCCAGGGCAGATCAGGCCAGACAGGATGGGATGCTGGCAGCTGCATCTCAGCTTGAAGGGGTTATTACCCGGGTAAACTCAGCTGTCAGGGAATTGAGCGGGCAGGTTGAACAATCCAGCAAGGGGGCTGATGATCAGAACCACAGGACATCTGAAACAGCGTCTGCCATGGAAGAAATGAACGCTACAGTCTTTGAAGTAGCCAAAAGCGCTTCAAATGCAGCATCTGGAGCGGACAAGGCCTGGGAAGAAGCTCAGACCGGTGCTCAAATAGTGGAAAAATCCATTGAATCCATTTCCAGGGTTCAGGATCTTTCCAGTTCGGTTAAGAACAGCCTGGATCAGCTAGGTCACAAAGCCGACCAGATCAGCAATATCATGGATGTAATTCAAGACATTGCTGATCAGACAAACCTGCTGGCTCTGAATGCAGCCATTGAAGCGGCCAGAGCTGGAGATGCCGGCCGGGGATTCGCTGTTGTGGCAGATGAAGTGCGCAAGCTGGCTGAAAAAACCATGGTGGCAACCAAGGAAGTTGAAGAATCCATAAACCTGATCCAGGCCGGAGCTGATGATAATATTCGGGGCATGGACAACACTGTGGAAGCTGTAAATCAGGCCATATCCTTTGCAAACAACTCCGGAGAGGCACTTCGCAATATTTTGGCCATAGCCAGGGATGTATCAGGTCAGGTCAGCTCAATTGCCGCTGCCACTGAGGAACAGTCCGCAGCCAGTGAAGAGGTCAATAGAAGCCTGAGCGATATCAGTAAAATTGCATCATCCACAGTAGAAGTCATGGTCCAGGCCACCAGTCAGATAGAAGAACTCTCAAAGCAGTCCACTGAGCTGCAGACCATGGTGGAAAGTTTCAAGCTGAGGAAGTGACCAAAAGGAAATTCAGGCTCTGATTCCGGCCCCTTGTATTGATCAGCTTATAACTGACCTGGACAGATTGTGGGAGTTGGTAAATGCTAAATACTTGTTTTCATCCAGGGGATAATCCCAGGAACCGCTTCTAAATTGAACTTTTCCGCCAAAACCGGTTTTGAACCGGTAAAGCCCGTAAAACGGATGCTCAGGATCAGGGGATGTGCATACTGCACCCATGTCGTATCCGGTGCAGCCCAATGACTTGGCCCGCTTGATGGCATCAAAATGCATGGCATAAGGAGCCATGTAGTTCCTCTTTTCACTGGACGAAGCCCCATAAAGATAAAGGGCTGTTTTGCCTGAAACCGCCACAATGGCCCCAGACAGGACTTCCTGGTTGTGGGCGGCCAGCAGGAAAAGCAGTTCAGAATTGCCTGGATCATTCAGGTGGGTATTAAACAAGGCCTGGAAGTGCTTATAGTTACAGATGGCGAATCCGTTTCTGCAGGCGGTCTGCCTGTACAGGTCGTAAAATTCTGGAAGCCTGTCTGGTTCGGCCCTGAAAACCTTGACTCCCTTTCTTTTTGCCAGGCCGATATTGTACCTGGCTTTTGGTTTCATCCGGTCAAGGATCTCCCTGTCTGAACCTCTGATATCCACCATCATGGTGCTGGCCACGGTCATGTCCATGGATGCCTTTCTAAGGTTCCAGGATCTGGTGCCCATATTCATCCGCATTTCCCTGAGGCGGGCTTCAGGGTAGGATTCCAAGAAATTATTCTTGATCTCTTCAGCATACTGGGATTCCCAGGGCAGATCATATCTTATGAATGATATTTCCCGGCCAAGATGCTTGAGCATGGCCTGGGATAGTTCTTCCAGAAAAGTTCCATATTCTTCCTTTTCCGGAGCGTATTCAGGCCCCTGCTGGATATAGACCGCCTTTCCATCGGTTCCCAGAGGCTGGACAAGGGCCAGGACATCACCTCTGGGCCCGGACGACTCAATGTCAAAAGCCATTGCCTCAAATCCCAGACTTGATTTGACCCTTCCCCAGTAGGAGGTCTGGAAAAGTATGTCCGTGGGATAGAGAGATTTTGTTCTTTTGGGGGTCAGGTTGATCTGCATGGGCATGCCCATGAACATCTTCCATGACGGATGTCAAGCAGATCATTGGAGGGAAAAAAGTCTGAACCCAGATTTTGATTCAGAAGGGTTTTAATCCGGGATGTTCTTCTGACTTTAAAAATGCATTCCAGGCATAGACCCAGACAAAGTCTGATCCCGAGATTTGTTACAGAATTTTCGGGCTTTTTTTGGAGTAGGATGCTGCAAGCAGTCCAAGGCCCAGAAGGGCCATGGGCAAAGAAAGGATCTGCCCCATGGTCATCCAGTCCAGAAATACAAAACCAAGGTGGGCATCTGGCTGACGGAAGAATTCAGCTGTGAATCTGAAGACACCGTAACCAAGGCAGAACAGTCCGGATACAGCCATTCTCGGTCTGGACCGGGAGGAAAAAATCCAGAGGATGACAAACAAAAGCAGCCCTTCCAAAAAGGCCTGATAAAGCTGGGAAGGATGTCTTGGAATATAGCCGGCAGCTGGATCAGGAAAGACCATGGCCCAGGGAACCTGAGCCGGTCTTCCCCAGAGTTCTCCATTGATGAAATTTCCTATCCGGCCGAACATCAATCCCAGGGGAGCAAGGGGGGCGATAAAGTCAGTCACCTGGAAAAAAGGACGTCCGGTTTTGCGGGCATACCAGAACAGGCAGACTATGACCCCAAGCAGTCCTCCATGAAACGACATGCCTCCTTTCCAGATCATGAACATTTCCCAGGGCCTGGCCATAAAGCTTGGGAAATCGTAAAATAGTACATATCCGATCCTGGCCCCGATGATTACCCCAAAAGCGCAAAAGGTAATCAAATCCGGCAGCTCGGATCTGGTCCAGCCCGAGTCCGGCTTGCCAGCCCTGTGTCTGGCCAGAAGCCAGGCCATGGTGAACCCGAAAAGGTACATGAGGCCGTACCAGCGGAGCTGAATTGAACCAATCTCCACGGCCACTGGGTTTATATCAGGATAAGTTATCATTACTTAACTCTGACTGGACGATGTTCTGCCTGGTATCAAGCTGGACAAAAAGAAAAATACCGCAGCCACCAGAACGATGGTAGCCCCGGTACTCAGGTTGAGATGAAAGGACAGCCATATTCCGGTCTGGGTAAAGATCAGGCTGATGACCACTGCCCAGATCATCATGCTTTTCAACGAGGCTGTGTATTTTTCCGCCAGATAGGATGGAATGGTCAACAGGGCGATGACCAGGATAAGGCCAACCACCTGAATGGTCATGACCACGGTCATGGCCACCATGGCCAGCAGCAGAAAATACAGGGAACCTACCGGTACACCCATGGCCAGGGCAAATTCCTCGTCATAGGACATGGCCAGGAAGTCCTTGTAAAATAAAAACACCAAAAGGAAAATTATCAGGTTGAGACTAGCCATGAAAAACAGATCCCGGCCTGGAACCATGAGAATGCTTCCAAATAAATAGCTCATCAAATCCACGTTGTATCCGGGCGTCAGATCGATAAGCACTATCCCGGCGGACATTCCAACGGCCCAGATTACTCCGATGACTGTATCTGCCCTGTGTTTCCGGCCCCTGCTAACCAGCCCCATAACCAGAGCCGAGACCAGGGCGGCCAGGGAGGCCCCAAGATTGGGAGAGAATCCGGCAAAAAAGGCCAGGCCTATTCCTCCGTAAGAAGCATGGGCTATCCCTCCGGAAATGAACACGATACGGTTGACCACCACCAGGGCTCCGATGATGCCGCAGGCTATACTGATCAACAGACCAGCCCAAAGGGCGTTGCGCATAAATTCGTATTGCAGGATTTCCAGCATGGATTAGTTGTGGTGCTTCAGGACCCTGTGGGGTACATGGCCGTGGGTGACGAGTTCTACAGGACAGTGATAGGCCTTTTCCAGCATTTCCTGGGTGATCTCAGATGAATCATGAAAATACAGATTCTTATTAACGCAGGCAACTGATTTGGCATGGCTGGAAAGCACTGAAAGGTCGTGGCTGATGACCACTATAGTCTTTCCCTGACTGTTCAGGTCAAAGAGCAGTTTGTACAGTCTGGTGTGGAAGGGCTGGTCTACACTGGCAGTTGGTTCATCCAAAAAGAGAATTTCCGGATCACAGGCCAGAGCTCTTGCAATCAGGACTCTCTGCCTCTGGCCGCCGGACAGATTGGATACCAGTTGGCTCCGGTAGGCTGTCATTTCCACCTGGTCCAAAGATTTTTCGGCCCAGGAATAATCTGTTTTAGAGTATTTTCTGAACCGTCCCAGATGGCCCAGGCGGCCCATGAGCACTACATCCAGGACATTTACGGGAAATTTTTCGCTGGCTGTGACATTTTGAGGGACATAGCCGATCCGGTCAGATGCCTGCCCGGGTTTGCATCCCAGGACCAAAGCCCTGCCTTTTTGAAGCGGAAGTATGCCCAGGAGAATCTTGATCAAAGTGGACTTGCCTCCGCCGTTGGGCCCAAGAACGGCCAGAAAATCCCCGGCATCAACACCTAGATCCACATCTTCCAGAACAGGATGACCATTGTAGGAAAAGCTTAATCCATTGGCTTCAATAACTTTTTTGGTCATTATGATCTTTACTTTTTTTCAGCCCTGCTCTTATCCAAAAGGCAAAAAAGAATCAGAGCAGGGATTTGGTCCAGGTTCAATTGCCGGAGTGATTCATTAAAAAACCGGTCTGTTAGTGAACATCATCATGGGCAAGGGCGGTTCTGAATTTTTCCGCCACCGCGAGCATGTTTTTTTCCCAGTCCTCAGCCAGAGGGTCGATGGAGACTGTCTCTCCACCAATGGACTGGGCAATGGTACTGGCGCTTCTTTCGGAAAACTGGGGAGATACAAACACAACTCTTATGTTTTCCTGACGGGCAATGTCAATAAGGTGCTTAAGATCGGCCGCCTTTGGTTCTTTTCCCTGGATTTCCACAGCTACCTGGACCAGTCCGTAGGCCCGGGCAAAATATCCCCAGGCCGGGTGAAAGACCATAAATTTGGTGCCCGGCTGAATATCTGAGAAGACTTCCTTGATTTCCTGATCCAGGATCATCAGTTCTCTGATAAATTCCAGGTAGTTTTTCTGAAAATAATCTCTATTCTCCGGGGAGGCCTGGACAAGGGCGTCAAGGATGTTAGAAGCCTGGATCATCACCAGATCAGGTGACAGCCAGACATGGGGGTCGTCCCCTTCATGGTGGTGATGGTGATGATCATGACCGTGGCCGTGGTTGTGATCATGGTCGTGGCCGTGATCATGACCATGGTCGTGGGAGTGAGGAATCATGGAAACCTTTTTAATGCCATGATCGGTATGAACGATATTCAGATCCGGATGGATGGACCTGATCTTGGGCAGAAGGGCTTTTTCGTATTCTACACCTATGGCCATGTATATCTCAGCTCGGCCCAGTTCCACCATCTGGCCCGGTCTTGGTTCAAAGGAGTGTGGACTGGCTCCAGGGGGAAGGAGAACAGATACATCAACAAGATCCTCACCAATTTTTTCCACAAAATATTTTTGTGGAGTAATGCTGACCATGACTTTGATTTTATCTTGAGATGCCAGTGCCGGATGGAACATAACCATCTGAAACAGCAAGCCCAGGACGGCTGCAGACAACAAGGTGGACAAATTCAGATAGTTTTTTTTCATAATTGTTCTTCCTTGAAATAGAGTTAGGCAGGTTTAAGGTGATAATAGGTTATCATTTCTTGTCGGTCAAGTATTGTCTGAAAAGTTGCAATATGAACGGTTTGAAAATATAGTGTTTTGCCTGGAGGGCAGACTATGAAGCACAACACAAGGCAGCGCCAGGCCATTATTCGATGCCTTCGCCAGGCTCATGGCCCCATGAATCCCCAGGAAGTCCACCAACAGGCAGGTAAGGAAGTTGTAGGGCTGGGTATCGCCACTGTATACAGAAACCTTAAACTTCTGGCTGAAGATGGAAAAATCAGGGAACTGGCCTTTCCCGGCGAAGGTTCCAGATACGAAATAGCCGGACTTGAACACCACCATCATTTTCTGTGCAGGGATTGTGACAAGGTATTCTGCATTCAGGGCTGTCCCGGAGGACTTTCTTCTATGACTCCTGAGGGTTTCTCCCTGGAAGGACATGAAATCGTCCTTTACGGCAGATGTTCCCACTGCAGGATGTCTGTCCAGGCATGATCCCATTGCAGTTGGTGCTGGTCATGCCAGAATATATCCAATAACCACATTAAGTTACTTAACAAATGGAGAGATTAATGCGCTGGAGCCGATATTTCATACCGACCTTAAAAGAAGACCCGGCTGAAGCCGAGGTCATCAGTCACAAGCTTTTGTTGCGGGCTGGAATGATCCGGAAACTTACTTCAGGGATCTATACTTATTTGCCCACAGGATGGAAGGCGCTCCAGAAGATATCTTCCATAGTCCGTCAGGAAATGAATCGTTTTGATGGAATAGAGATGATCATGCCGGCAGTTCAGCCAGGTGACCTGTGGATGGAGTCCGGCCGATGGGAAGCCTATGGCAAAGAGCTGTTAAGGTTCAAGGATCGTCACGACCGGGACTACTGCATAGGGCCTACCCACGAAGAAGTCATTACCGACCTGATCCGCAGGGAGGTGAAGTCTTATCGCCAGCTGCCCTTGAACCTCTATCAGATTCAGACCAAGTTCAGGGATGAAATAAGGCCTAGGTTCGGACTGATGCGAGGCCGGGAATTCATCATGAAGGATGCTTATTCCTTTGATATGGACGATGCCGGTGCTTCCAAAAGCTACGAAAGCATGCGTCAGGCTTATATCAGTATCTTCAAGAAACTGGGCCTTAGATTCAGAGCTGTAGAGGCAGACTCAGGAGCCATTGGTGGAAGTTTTTCCCATGAGTTCATGGTCCTGGCTGATACTGGAGAAGATACCATAGCCACCTGTACTGGCTGTGATTTTGCCGCCAATCTTGAAAAAGCCGAGGTCAAGTGCCAGGGGCAGGACTGTGCAGAGTGCTCCATGCCTTTTGAAAAAGTAAAAACCCTTGGCCTGCATACAGTGGAACAGGTTGCCGGTTTTCTCAATGTTCCTGCTCAGAAAATTGTCAAGACCCTGCTGTATAATGCCGACGGCAAATCAGTTGCCGCCCTTGTCCGGGGTGACCGGGAACTCAATGAAATCAAGCTGAAGAACATCCTTAACGTCCAGACTCTGGAGCTGGCCTCAAGGGCCGAGGTTGAGAAGTGGAGTGGAGCCAAGGTCGGTTTTGCCGGACCAGTGGAGCTTGTCGTGGACAGGATAGTTGCTGATCTGGAGCTTGAGTTTGACACTGACTGGATCACCGGGGCCAACCAGGATGATTTTCACCTGAAGCATGTGGACCTCAGACGGGACGTGAATATCAGTGGGTACTTCGATCTGCGGACCATTACTAGTCTGGATCCCTGTCCCAAGTGCGCTGGAGAGATATATCTGACCAAGGGTATTGAAGTAGGACATATCTTCAAGCTCGGGACCAAATACAGCCAATCCATGAAGGCAGTTTATCTGGATGAAAACGGCAAAGAGGAGCTGATTATCATGGGTTGCTACGGCATAGGGGTGAGCAGGATTCTGGCTTCGTGCATTGAGCAGAACCATGATCAGAACGGGATCATCTTTACTCCGGCCATTGCACCCTTTGAGGCGGTGGTCATCGCCCTGAACTACAAAGACCAGGAAGTCAGGGAGCATTCTGAAGCAGTATATGATCAGCTGAGATCCATAGGCGTGGACGTACTCCTGGACGACAGGGACGAGAGACCGGGATTCAAGTTCAAGGACAATGACCTGATCGGTTCACCCATTCAGGTTGTTATCGGTGGAAAAGGGCTGAAGAACCGAATCTATGAGGTCAAGATCCGTCACTCAGGAGAGCGGATCCAAGTCCCGATTGAGGAATTCTCTTCCAGGTTCATGGCCATCCGAAATGGCGTCCTGGACCATTTTGGATTGTCCGCCAAAAATTAATCCCTGCAACTGCCAACCCCGGACCTGACAAAGTGCCCCATGTCTTTTCAGTTATCGAGTTGACCTCTGCCATTAAGGATGTGCTGGAAATCCAGTTTCCATTCATCTGGGTAAAGGGACAGGTCTCAAATATTTCCAGGCCCGGGTCCGGCCATATCTACTTTACTCTCAAAGATGAGCAGGCCGGCCTCCAGGTGGTCTGGTTCAAAAATTCTCAGGCCTTCAGCAGACAAAAAGGGGCTGATCCGGCCTCAAATCTGGTGGATGGGCAGGAAGTGGTCTGTGCCGGAAAGATCGGACTGTATGCGCCTAGAGGAGCCTACCAACTGGTGGCCGAGCTGGTTCAGGAACAGGGTTTTGGAGATCTTTTCCTGGCTTTTGAGGCCCTGAAGAGTAAACTCAAGGGCCTGGAGTATTTTGAAGAGGACCGGAAAAGACCAATTCCATATTGTCCGGATCGGGTGGGCATCGTGACAACACCCACAGGAGCAGTAATACATGATTTTATGGAGGTGGCCCGGGGACTTGGCCTGGGCAGTGAAATCAGGGTTTACCCAAGCCAGGTCCAGGGCGATGATGCTCCACGCGAGCTCGTCAGAGCCATTAAGCTGGCCAATGAGCAGGCCTGGGCCCAGGTTCTGGTAATTATCCGCGGCGGAGGATCCCTGGAAGATCTGTGGGCCTTCAATGATGAAAAGGTGGCCAGAGCCGTATTTGAATCCGAAATTCCTGTTCTTACCGGGATAGGGCATGAAACTGATACCACCATTGCTGATTTGACTGCTGACCAGCGTGCTGCCACTCCCAGCCATGCTGCCCAGACCCTGTGGCCGGGTACGGATGATCTGGCCCAGGACGTGGACAGGTTGGAAACAGCTTTGGGCAGGAGTTATGACAATTATTTAAAACACCAGGTCAGCCGGCTGGATCATCTGGAAAAGGCTCTGACCTGGCTCAGTCCTGCAGGACAACTGCAAAGACTTGACGAGAAACTGGAAGTCCTGAAAAGGGATCTGCATAGAAGCGGGGCAGGTTTCTGGCAGATTCGGGCAGAAAAGTTACAGGCTCTTGAATCCAGGCTTCAGGTCAGATTCGGTTCAGAGTACTGGCAGGTGAGATCCAACCAGCTGGATTACCTTGAAAAAAGGATTATCAACAGTGCCAGGATCTTTCTGGATCGTAACCATAACCGGGTCAGCCTGGCAGGACAAAAACTGGCCGGCCTCGACCCCCGAGGTCCTCTTAAGCGTGGTTATGCCATGGTCACCATTGAACAGACCGGATCGCTCCTGCGAAGCCCAGGCGATGTCCGGTCCGGTGATGGACTGATAATAGAGGTTGCCCATGGAAACATCAGGGCCAGAACCATAGACAGTGATTAGTCCGGATTAAAGAGTTTTTTGTATGTCTAGTTTCAAACTGGTATCAGAGTATTATCCGGCAGGGGACCAAGTGGAGTCCATTGCCGGGCTGATCAGCAACCTGAATCAGGAAGTGCCTCATCAGATCCTGCTGGGAGTCACTGGCTCGGGCAAGACTTTTACCATGGCCAATGTTATTGCCGGGGTGAACCGTCCGGCACTGGTCATGGCCCCCAACAAGACCCTGGCAGCTCAACTCTACAATGAATTCCGGCTCCTTTTTCCGGAAAATGCAGTGGAATATTTTGTAAGCTATTACGATTATTATCAGCCTGAAGCCTATCTTCCCCGGACGGACACTTATATTGAAAAGGACTCCTCCATCAATGATGATATTGACAAGCTCAGACACTCGGCCACTCATGCCCTCCTGACCCGCAGAGACGTGATAATTGTGGCTTCGGTGTCCTGCATTTATGGTCTGGGATCACCGGATTACTACGCCAAGATGATAATTCCTCTGGAAGAGGGACAGGTCATGGATATGGACCAGCTCATGGGCAGACTGGTGGAGATCCAGTACGAACGAAACGACTATGATTTTCATCGGGGAACCTTCAGGGTCCGGGGTGATGTTCTGGAACTCATTCCTGCTTACCGGATGGAACAGGCCCTGAGGATAGAGTTTTTCGGAGATTCAGTTGAGGCCATTTATGAGGCCGACCCCCTGACTGGAGAGATCATCTCCAGGATGAAAAAGACCATTATTTATCCGGGCAGCCACTATGTTTCAGATCAGGATAACCTGCACCGGGCCATGAACGACATCCGGGAGGAACTCAGGTCCAGACTGCAATGGTTTGAAAAGAAAAATATGCTGGTGGAGGCCCAGAGGCTGGAACAGAAAACTCAGCTTGACCTGGAAATGATTCAGGAACTGGGTTACTGCAACGGAATAGAAAACTACTCCCGTCATCTTGACGGTCGACAAAAGGGCCAGCCACCGTCCTGTCTCTTAGACTATTTTCCAGACGATTATCTTTTGTTTATTGATGAGTCCCACATTACTGTGTCCCAGATCGGGGGGATGTACAATGGAGACATCTCCAGAAAGACCACCCTGGTGGATTATGGATTTCGCCTGCCTTCAGCCCTGGACAACCGGCCCTTGAGTTTTCAAGAGTTCCAGGAACGTATGGGACAGACCATATATGTCTCGGCCACTCCTGGGGAGTGGGAAATGGAGCGTTCCCAGGGGATCTTGGTCGAGCAGATCATTCGACCCACAGGTCTGGTGGATCCCCTGGTGGAAGTCCGGCCCACCCTTGGCCAGATGGATGATCTCCTTGGGGAGTGCTTGAAAAGGCAGGAGCAGGATCAGCGGGTACTGGTAACAACCCTGACCAAGAGAATGGCTGAAGACCTCACTGATTACATCCAGGAAAGGGGTGTAAGGACCAGGTATCTGCACTCGGACATCGATACCCTGGAGCGGGTGGCCATAATCCAGGCCCTGCGCAGTGGAGAGTTCACTGTACTGGTGGGCATTAACCTGCTGCGTGAGGGGCTTGATATCCCGGAAGTATCCTTAGTGGCCATTCTGGATGCGGACAAAGAAGGCTTTCTGCGGTCCACCAGATCCATGATCCAGACCTTTGGCCGGGCAGCCCGCAATGCATTGGGCCGGGTGATCATGTACGCAGACCGGGTGACCGGGTCCATGCAGAAAGCCATGGAAGAAACGGAACGAAGGCGGGACAAGCAGATAAAGTTCAACCTGGATCATGGAATTGTCCCGGCCACCATCATCAAAAAGGGTGCTAATACCCTGTATGATCTGCACCACCATGATAAACCTGATAACCTGGTTCTGGCAGCTGAAGAAATCCAGGCTTACGGCCAGGATCTGGCCAAGGTGGAAAAAGAGGTCAAAAGGCTGGAGAGAGAAATGCGTTCCCTGGCCAAAGACCTGGAGTTTGAAAAAGCAGCCCAGGTTCGAGACAGGATTCAGGCTCTAAAGGACATTCTTATGCTTTGACATATTCTGTCTTCCGGGTTTTTTATCCAGAAAATTCTTTTAGTATTGCTGTGCCAGGAGCGGGTACAGGACAACCGGCAGTTGGATGCCAGATTATTTTTTCGCAATGACAAACCAGATCCAAACAGACAGATTCCAGAACATCGGGCTTCTGGGAGGCAGTTTTAATCCACTCCACCTGGGGCATCTGCGGCTATGTGCAGAAGCTATTGAACAGGCCGGGCTGGATCAGATTCAGTTGATCCCTGCCCACATCCCTCCGCATAAGGAACTCAGACATATTCTGCCTTTTGAAATGCGCTGCGCCATGATGGAAGCCTCTTTGGGCGGCATTTCCCGGATCAGGGTCAATAAGCTGGAAAAAGATCGGCCAGGCCCCTCATATACTTATGATACCCTGCAGGGGGTTGTCCGGGATCATCCTGAAGCTGATTTTTCGTTTATCATGGGAGACAATGACCTTCTGACCATGCCCAAGTGGCACAATGGCAAACAAATAGCTTTTCAATGTGATCTGATTGTAGCCGGCCGACAGGGCTGCGGGGTAAAGAAACTTGACCAGTTTATTACCAGCTTCTGGGATGCTCAGAGACTGGAAAAGAATCAGTGGGTGGTGAGCAGGGGAAAAAAGATCAGGTACATTGTCATTCCCAAAATGGAGATCAGTTCAAGTATGGTCAGGTCCAGGTGGCTGGAAGGAAGGATAATTGACTGGCTTGTACCTGAGCCAGTCAAGGTCTTTCTGAATCTTTACAGCTCAGAGGTCAAAAAATTCTGGGGCCGGTCGGCTTACTGAGACCGGCCCTTTAAACCTTTATGACTTGTCGGGTCCGGTTTCTTTTTCCGATTTATCCTGCAGTTCAATGCTGGGAGCTGAGGTTGCCGGGGTTTTGAGTTCCGGTCTGGCAGGCAGGGGATGTTCAGAATGGGCCGATGACCGGGGTTCATCCTCATCTCCGTCACTGGTTATGGTGATTTCAAACGGTTCTCCCTTGATTTCCTTGTCGCTCCTCCAGGACAGTTCTATTTCAATTTTTTCTTTTCCTTTTCCAGACTTGGCTTTGATTTCCATTGCCATAAAAGGTCCGGGAGTTATTGTTACTGTGTCCTTGCTGCTCTGAATATTGATCCGTCCCTGTTTCATGGTTTCCAGAATATCCTCCAGATGGGATATCGCAGTTTCTTTTTCCACAACGCCTTTGAGTTTGATTTCGTTTTTACTCATGGGGTCTCTCCATAGTTATTTTGCCAAATTAGAATGGGCTATAGTCAGGTTTCAGACCATTGAAAACAATGCTTCCATCAGCATCTGATTGGTAAGATAAGGTTTTTGATCCTGCTGGGTCAAGGTTGTTTCCAGGACTTCAACTCCGAGTTTTTTTATTTTTTGGACGTCAACTCCCCCCTGGTACAGGGATTTGTCCCTGTCTATGACTACGAAGTTCAGGAGACTGTCAACCCTCACAGGTGCTGGACAGCTTTTCTGAAGGTAGGTGATGAGAATTTCAACCCTCTGATCAAGGGTGGTGCCGACCTGTTCCGGGTCGTGACCGGTATTGGGGACATACACTTTAGGGCAATGATTGAGAGAAACTGCTGCACCGACTCCGGCAGGAAGGATATTGGCTATGATGCTGGAGTAAAAACTACCCATGGGATAGCAGATCAGCTCGGCATCAAGAATTAGTTTTTTGATTTTGTCTCTGACTGCTGGATTGGCCCGGACAGGTTTGTTCAGCTTCTTGCTGAGGAAGAGTTCCCTGACCGGAGAGGTTATGGGTGGCACTTCCTTGCCTGTAAGCATATGTTGACCCTTGACCATTGATCCATCTTCAAGGCGGGCCACCAGATGCATCCTGGTGTTCATTATGGGACGGACAATACCCCTGACTTCGGCCAGCTTGGAAAAGATGAAGATGACCGGGTCAATGTGTCTGTTGCTGGTGAAGTAGCCTGAAGCCAGGATCAAATTGCCGATACTTGCCCCTCTAAGATCAAAGTCTTCGGGCATGGCAGATTTGAATATTTCCAGATGGGAACGGATGATCTTGCGCATGGGATCGTGGACGCTTCTGACCAGGGAGTGTTCACCCTTGGCCATTTTGGACAGTTTGTCTTTGAGTTCTTTGTTGTCCTCGTCCCTGGGAAATCGATAGGCAAACAGCCTGAAAATTTCCGGATTTCCTTTGACTGTCTGGTCAGCCAGGGCCATGAGCCTGCTCCGGAGATCACCCACGGCCAGCATGTTAAAGGCCTTGCGCAACTTGGCCGAACTTCCGCCTGAGTCAAAGGGGGTGACCAAGTGGATGGAGTTGTGGGTGTATTTGAGAAGGGATCTGCTCAGAGAGTTAAGGGCTGTCCCGCCACTGAAAAAAAGGATTTTTGGGCCAAGTTCCGGATTCTTGAAGTACCTGGCCAGCCTGAGTCGGTCAGGGATAGCTGCACTGCGGGTGATGACAATTTTTTTCATGGGACCAAGTGAGTTTTAAAACTGTCCATGGCAGCCTCCAGGACCAGGTCAGGACAGAATGTCGCTGACGACATGATCTGCATAAAGCTCAGCTGCATCAATGCCGCAGGCTTCGCTGAGGCCCCTGAAACCTCCAAAGGCCGAAACTTCGAAGACCATGGGACCATCTTCAGTTTCTACTACGTCTACACAGGTGAAGTCCAGTCCGAACAGGTCCTGGGCCTTTCTGGCCAGGTCGATTATTTCTGGTCCAGGATCAAAGGGTTCATACCTTCCCCCACTGGATGTGCATGTGTTCCAGGAGGTTCCCTGTTTTCGGGCATAGGTTCCCACGTACCTGCCACCAAGAAAAGCAACCCCCAGGTCTTGACCCGGAATATTGACCATTTTCTGGATGTACATGGTAGTATTGCCTGATGTCTGAAAATTTTCAATCATGGAAGTACACTGCTGGTAATCTTCCACAACCATCATCCCCCTTGCCTTGCTGGAATAAAGGGGCTTGAAGACTGCTTTCCCAAATTTTTTGACCGTGTTTACAGCCTGATCAATATTTTCGGTGATGACAGTCGGGGGCATGGGGATGTCTCCCTTTTGCAGGGTAACAGTACAGCTGAGCCGGTTGATGGCAGCCATTATTTTTTGAGGCCGGGAGTAGACAGGTATTCCTAGCTTGCAGAAAAATCTAAGTATTTCGAGCCTGTTAAACATGTCAGGAGAGTAAACAGGGCCAATCTTTTTGATGACCAGTCCATCCAGAGAAGCCAGATCCAGATCATTGTGAAAAAGTGACCTCTGGTTTAAATCCATGGTCACCTCAGACATTTCAACCACGCATCTGAAACCTGTTTTTCTGGCAATGGCATTGGCCAGTTTTTCTGTTGACCAGCTTCCAGGGTTTCCAATTACTGCGATTTTCAAGTTGCTCATTATTTCTTGTTTAGCTCCTGCAGGACGTTTGTTAGAAAGAAGTGTATCGGAAAACATCCGGTGGAAAGTCAAATTCCTCCCATGGGCTGCCGTGATGGGCGATGAGCTTTTCTGCCAGATATACTGCCCGTTGATACATGCTTCCAGCAAATTCCCGATTCAGTTCAAACCTGGTGGATGTGAAAAAGGACCGGATCAGGCCCAGGGCCAGCCTTGCCTTGAAAAGATGATCATCATTTTCTTGGGCGAATTCCAGGGCAAACTTGAACATATTTTCATTGAGCTTATTGATATTGTTCCTGAACTGGGAGTCAAAATTGGGTTGCCGGAAATTGGAGACCAGAAAAACTGATATATCCTGGACATAATCATTATAACAGGAGCGATGGACATCAATAAAGTATATCTGCTGTTCTTTCTGGTTGCAGATGATGTTGTTGGAATTGAAATCACCGTGAATGAATACGGCGAAAGGGGCATGGATGCTGTTTTCAATTTCAGTGAGTAGCTCAATGACGCTGTTCAGAGAGGGAGTTAATAATGAACCAACCCTGGCCTCAGAAAAATCGAATTCATGATGAATCATGAGCACGTCGTCGACCCTGTCCACGAGCTGGGCAATGAACTTGGCATTGACTTGCCCAGGCTTCATGGTTTTCTCCCAAATAAGGCTCAGGGTTTCCTTGAGCAGAAAAAAGGAGTTATCCTGAATTTCCTGATCCTGGATGGCCAGGGTTTCCTGAAAAGAGCATCCCTGCAGAAATTCCAGGAGCATGGAAGCGTTGTTTTTGCTTTGATTGTAGCTGAATACCATGGGTACCAGGCTGGGAAAGATTTCCCTCCAGATTTCAAGGTTTTCCTTTTCCCTGGCTATTTTCTTGAGCTTTCCCTCCTTGAACAGGACACCACGCCCTCCACGCTTGACAGGGTCCATGATTTTTCCAATACGACATCCGGATCTTGATTCCCAAATGGACTCAAAATCCACCTCATCAATAGGGATGTCCGTGTTGATGGAATCAAGGCTTTCTTTCAGGGCCTGATATTGATGGATCTTGAGTTTTTCTCCGAATACAGAAAAGATGATGGCTTCACCGATATTCAGAAGAGAATCCCCCATCCTTTCCAGATACCTGAAAATAAACAAACAGGTGACAAGGTCGTGCTTGTTTTTATCGTAATTGAGTTCTTCAATAATAATATCAAAGCTCTTTTTATAAAGTTTGTCTATGAGAAATTCCGCCTTGCAGATTCTTAGAGCCAGGTTCAGATCACGTTTGAAAAGGGCAGGGACCAGGCTTTCCAGGGAAGCAAGCATATGGTCGAAGTAGGGGCTGAACCTGTAGTCCCTGACAGCGTGAATATCTTCCAGGTAGCTTAACTGGCCAACAATATTCACTGCATAGTCGCTGATTCTCTCCAGGTTATTGCTGATAATGTTGGCGGCCCGGATAAAGTCAACCCTCTGCTTGTGCAGGTTTTCATGGCCATGGATCCGGGAAAAACAGATATTTTCAATAACTGATTTGTAGTTGTCGATGTGGTCATCTCTGGACTTGACCTTTTCCACCAGCTCTGATTCAGGATCATGGATAATCTTCAGGGTGTTTTCAAGCTGCCTGGTTACCTCCAGGACCATGAAGTGGATTTTTTCCTCCAATTCTTTAAAATACTGCATGGTTACTTGTCCTGCGCCGGTGCAGCATCATCAGCCAAAGGGTTGATATCGAAATTTTGGTCATTATCCTCCTCCCATCTGAACCTGAGATGAAGCTTGACCTCGCCCTGCTTGTGCTTGGCCTTGATTTCGAACTTGATCAAACCATGGGGATGAAGGGTCAACTTGTTGTCCTGGTGAGAGAAATTGATTGTGCCGTTCCTGAATCCGTCTTTGAGGGCATCAAGATATTTGCAGATCGATTCCGAATCCTGAAGGGATTCCAATGAGATTTTTTTTTCTCTGGGCATTACTTATATTCCTTGGAAATGTTTACAAACGATTGTTCAGAGCCGGGTGGTCATCCTTCCAGCCGGGATTTGTATTCCTCGATCATTTTTTCCCTGCTGAAATTCCCTATGATCAGGGATTTTCTAATGGACAGGTCGTCCCAGGCAGGCTGAACTCCAATGTCCCGATAGTATTTTGAAGCCTCAATACTGATGGAGTCTTTAATTTTTTCGGACAGATGGGTATCGTCTCCCATGAAAAGCAGAAGCCGCTTACGCCCGGTTCCTCTGGCCCTGTTCTGACGATTGATTACATTGACCAAAAATTCGGTATATTCCTGAGACTGGGGGTTCCAGACTTCGTATCCATCAATGTCGTATTCACAGAGCAGAATCGGCCAGAACTGTTCAGGGTGAGGAACAATTATCCCGGCCCCGATACCCCTAGCTTCTTCGATTACTTCCGAGGTCCGGTAAAAATAGGTCAGATTGAAGTTGGCCTTGACGATTTTTTTTATCGACTTGATAAAGACCTGGACCTTGTTGATAAAGTTTTCCGGGTAAAGATGTCTCTGGGCATCAATAAAATCCTTGATCAGCCTGTTTTTAATGATCTCTTTACTGGCCGGGGATTCATTCTCTTTGAGCAGAGTCATGAGTTTCCAGGTCTGGATCCTGGCAAATTCAACCACGGCATCACTGACTCCGGTCCCCTCTACAGCCAGCTGCACATAATCTTCCCATTTGGGATCGGTTATGGTCTCCATGAGCTGGAACAGCTGGCCTGACCTGTATTCAAAAGTGTGCTCCAGCATGGATTTCAGGGTATTGGCCTGTTCCAGCTTGTCACTTTTAAAGTGCAGGAGAAGCTGGACTTTGCGTTTGAACCCCCTGGAATAGCAATCCACTTCAACCCCTGAGTACCGGCCATCATAGCTCATCAGCTGGTTGTGCTGGGTGGGTATGATAAGCTCCTGTTTTTTTTGGGGGAAGGTCGATTCAATCCTTTGCCTGATCAGGTCCATAGGAACATATTCAGGATGCCAGTGTACGGCCAGAACCGATTTCTGTTCAGGAAAGACTTCAAGGGGTGTACAGACTCTTTTAACCTGATCAGGACTGAGAGCAAGGCAGGTTATGAGGCTAAATGCGTCCAGGTCATCCTGGTTAATGTCCCGGTTCAGGGTTTCTGGAGACAGCTTTTTGAGCTTCTCCTCCGGCTTGACCAGTTCCATATTTTTGGCTTTTAAAGGCATATTCGGCCTCATCAACTAACATGTCAGTAGCGGGTTTTAAACAATTTGAAACAAGTGTTCCGGACAGAAATTTTTCAAGGGATACTGCAGGACGTTTATGTTCACTTGAAACGGTCATGGCAGTGTTTCATCTGCCCGACAAAATTTTTAAAAGCAGTATTCAGGGCTTGAAGGTCATTTAATTTGTGGCTCTCTTCTAGCTGCTGAACAATTTCCAGAAATTCAGGATAGTACTCGTCACCGTAGCCTTGAAAACTGGTCATTGCCCTGGAGTCCTCCAACAAAGTCAGCAGATCCTGATGACGGGGCATCTGGTTTAGCTTCAGGCTCTGATGAACGGTCTTCAAGGTCTGTTTCATTCTTTTTTTCAGTTTTTTATAGGGAAGGTCAGTTTTTTGATCAACCTCTGGTTCAACCGGCTCATCATCAAGATCAAAGTCCATCTCCACATCAGTTGCTGGTTCGGTTTTCAGCTTGGTCTTGACCATGACCCGACTCTGCTGATTTTTAAAGGTGATCTTGATTTTCTTTATTTCGTCCCATTCAAAGGATTCACCGTCTAAAACCAGTTCACCTCCCTGGATCCCGGAGGCCAGCTGTTTCAAAAAGTCCGAAGTCTCCTTGCTGGTCATGACCTGGTTGATTTTTTTCTTTTTCTTATCCATAAGCTTATCCTTTTGCTGATGAAATGTCTCTGGACTCGGTCTGGATAAGGGGGTCTACCCGGGTTAAGTATAGTAAGCAGAACTGCCCCGGCAGCAAGTAGCCACTACTCTGGCTTCATGGAATAAAAGAAGATCCAGGCTTATTGTTCCAGGGTTTGAGGGAGGTTTGTCACAAACTGCCTGATCTCATCCCTGACTCTTCTGTAGTAACCAAGGGCTTCTTCTTCGCTGGGGGCATTTTTCGCCAGAAAAGGGGGATCATCAAAGCCCACATGTTTCTTTTTGGTCGGTCCGGGAAAAAGAGGGCAGCTTTCTCTGGCATGATCGCAGAGGGTAATGACATAGTCAAAATCAGTTTTTTCCAGCTCCTCTACCAGCTTGGACCTGCTGGAAGAGATATCGATTCCCTGTTCAGCCATTACCTGGATGGCCCTGGGGTCTACTTTGCTCTTGGCAACTCCTGCAGAATAGGCCTGCAGCTTATCACCATGCAGATGATTGGTCCAGGCCTCTGCCATCTGGCTTCGGCATGAGTTGCCTGTGCACAGGAAAAGTATCTGTTTTTTAGCAATCATGTTCTTCTCTCAAGGGTCTGGGTTGTAAAATGTTAATGGCTTATAACCAAATAAGTTTACAGTCTGATGTCATTTACAATGAATCTGAAAAAAAATCCAGGCAGGGCCTGGTAACAGATCTTTTAATTGGCTTAAACAAGAGAACCCCTGAAAAGGGGTTCTCTTGGGAGTCTTTTTACCTGGACCCGGGAGGTTTTCAGTCTTGTGAATTATTACCTCACACACACGAATCGGTCATCAAATTCGGACCTGACCACAAGGACCGAGCATTTGGCATAGCGGACAACTCTGGAGGCATTGGATCCGATCAAATAGTCCTGAATCTTCATCCTCTGGGCAGGCATGATGATCAAGTCGGCATTAACCTTTTCAGCCATTTTAAGGATCCTTCTGTAGACCGTACCCTGGGCCACCAGGTGCTGAACATTGATGTCATCCGGAATATTCTTGTTGACCAGCTCATGCAGGTAAGTTTCCGCCTCTGAGACAATCTTATCCTCGGTTTCAGTAGGGAAGTAGTAACCGACAATGGGCATTCCAACATCAGGGACTACCGTTAATACATGGAGCTGGGCATCATAAACCCTGCATAGTTCTATGGCCTTATGAAGAGCCAGGGTACGGGGGCGTTCATCTTCCTCTTGCAGGTCAATGGGAATCAGGATGTGTTTAAACATTAGTTTTCCTCCAAAATCTAGCTTTTCTGAAAAAGTAGCCTCTGTTTCTTTAGTTTATATTTCTGATAGAAGAAAATTGCAAAGTAAATCATCACCCCTGTAATCTGGAGTCCGACCCTGCCCATGGGTACGTAGGATTCAAATATCCCTGGTCTAAGCACCGTAATGGTGTTGAACAGAAGAACGATCCTTAGAATCCATGAACATCTGGTTACCAGAAAGCCCTGCAGGGCTGAGGCAAAGGAGAACATGGCAATGAGGCCGGAAAAGAATATCCAGCTGATATAAAAGTAGTTGTCAATCCAGATAGGTCTGCCTGTCTCTGTTACTCCGCTTATCATGAGCAGTTCCGTATTGAACAGAAAAATAAAGGGCAGGATGGCGGTGCGCAGATCATAGGTGAATCCCTGGATACCGGTCTTGATGGGGTCGGTCCTGGCAATGGCAGCACCGGCATAGGCGGCCAGACCTACCGGCGGTGTGTCATCAGCCAGGATACCATAGTAGAACACGAATAAATGGGCTGCAATCAAGGGAAACACCAGACCGGCGTCTGCGCCTAAATGCACGATGACCGGTGCGGTCAGGGTGGCCATGATGATATAGTTGGCCGTGGTGGGCATGCCCATACCCAGGATCAGACTGGTCATGGCAGTCAGGATGAGCATCAGGACAACATTGCCCATGGCCAGAGTATCAATTACATTAATGAACCTGCCAACCAGACCGGTGATGGTCACTACTCCCACGATAATTCCGGCAGTGGCAGTTGCCACGCCAACAGAAATCATGTTTCTGGCACCGCTTATGAGTCCGGACCAGATATCCTGGATTCCAGCCAGAAATGATTTCCCGATAAAAGCTGCTAAATTGATATTAGGATCCAGGGTTCCGGCTCTTTTATGGGCACCAAGGCTTAGAAAGGCAATGATGGGCCTTTGAATGATCATTATGACCAGCAGTGACTGGATGGCCATCATGGCTGAGGCAATGGGCGAGCGCCTGAAGATCACCAGGTAGGTGAGGAGAAAGGCCAGGGGTATGATGAAGTGACACCCTCGAAGGAGAGTTTTTAAAAATTTGGGCAGTTCATTCTTGGGAATGGCCTTGAGCCCAAGCTTCAGGGCTTCCAGATGTACTACATAAAAAAGTGTCAGGTAGGACAGAAGAGCTGGAATAAGGGCTGCCCTGATGACATCCAGATAGGGCATGCCGATGATTTCGGCCATGATAAAGGCGGCTGCGCCCATGATGGGCGGCATGAGCTGGCCATTGGTAGAGGCAGCGACTTCCACGGCAGCAGCCTTGTGGGGTGGAAAGCCGACTCTTTTCATGAGAGGAATGGTAAAGGTACCAGTGGTTACGGTATTGGCAATGGATGAGCCAGACACCATGCCTGTCATTCCAGAGGCCAGGACCGCTGCCTTGGCTGGACCGCCGCGGTATGTACCCAGAGCTGAAAAGGCTACGTCAATAAAATATTTGCCTCCCCCGGCCTTATCCAGCAGTGCCCCAAAGAGTACAAAAAGAAACACAAAATCTGTTGCCACTCCCAAGGGAACACCGAAGATCCCGGTGGTACTCAGATACATGTCGCTGATGATGAAATCCATGGGCAGCCCCCTGTGTCGGAGAACCTCCGGCAAATAAGGGCCAATAAAGTTATAGGATAGAAAAATCAGGGCCAGGATAGCCAGAGCCGGACCAAGGGACCTTCTGGCTGCTTCCAGAAGGAGAATGATCAGGATAATGCCCATGATTATGTCAGTAGTGTTGGGCATGCCCTGTCTGTACACCAGGTTATCATAATCCCACCAGATATAAAGGGCTGCCCCTGCTCCCAGGATTGCAAAAATGATATCGTATATTGGAATGTATCTTCGGTTGGAACGTCTGGTAAAGCTGGGAATGACCTTGGAGGTCCAGTTGACCCAGATGGGAGGACTGTGTTGCTTGTAAGCCGGGTAGGCCAGAAAAGCCAGACAGATGGCAAAGGCCAGATGCCAGGCCCTGGCAATATGCGAATTAATGGGATCATAAGCGATCATCAGCTGATATCCGGACCAGGCCAGACATATGACAATAATCAGTGACTTGGCTATAATATTTTTAGGATCTCTAGCTCCGGCCTCGGTCATCATTACGATGTCCTGGGCTGCCTGCCTGGTGGATTCTTTTCTTTCTTCCTTGAGGTTATTCTGGCTGTTGTTGGAAGCGCTGGTGTCTACCTGCATGGCTTTTTCCTGGGTCATTGGCTGTTGATCAAGTATTTGATAAGTATCTGCAAGTCAGAAAGGCGACAGGAGTTGCAAGCTGAAGGTTAGAGCCATCCATGCTAGTGATGGCCAGAACCTTGAACTGGCAGACTAAATCGCCAAGTCATTGTCCATTAAACCGACGCCCGGATCTGTCCGGGCGTCGGAGCGAAAGGTTACATCCAGCCCTGTTCTTTGAAGTATTTCTCAGCTCCAGGATGCAGAGGAGCTGAAAGGCCTTGGAGCATTTCCTCAACCACCAGGTTGCGGAAAGCTGCATGGGAAGCCTTGAGCTCATCAAGGTTTTCAAAAACTGTCTTGACCATATCGTAGACTACTTCATCGGATACGCTTTCGCTGGACACGACAGTAGCTGTCACTGCGTAGGTTTCAATATCCTGATCAACACCGCGGTATGTGCCGGCAGGAATGCTGGTCATGATATAATAGGGTCTTTCTTCAACCATTTTCTTGATGCCAGGAGCATTGATGGGAATCATGCGGATGTCCACAGACGTGGCCGGCTCTTCAATGGCGGCACTGGGATTGCCCACAGTATAGAAAAAGGCGTCGATATTACGGTCTACCAGAGCCCTGGAAGCCTCATGCTGCTGGAGTCCCTCGGCCCGGAAATCCTTGGTGTGGTCCAAACCATAAATGCGCAGAACATCCATGGCATTTCCGCGCTGTCCAGAGCCGGGATTGCCGATGTTTACTCTTTTGCCCCTGATGTCTTCAACTTTTTCTATACCGGTGTCCTTACGGGTGACCAGCATAACAGTCTCAGGATGCATGCTGAACAGGCTGCGCAGGGAGGTGATGGGGCGGCCATCCCAGTCAGCTGAACCATTGAAGGCCTGCCAGTTGCGGTCAGACTGGGCAACACCAAAGTCGAATGCCCCACGTTCCAGGGCATTGATGTTGAATACTGACCCACCAGTGGGCCTGCCTATGAAGTTGTACTTGTCTCCCTGGTACTTGTTCATGATGTTGCTTATCTGGAGAGCTACCTGATAATAGACTCCGGTTATGGACGCACCACCGAACAGGATGTCCTGTTTGGCCTTGGCCTGGGGTGCGGACAGGGCCAGGCCCATAATGACCGCCAACGTAATAAAGATTTTTTTCCCGAACATGATCATACCTCCTGTATAACGATTTGGTTTGACTGATGGTTAACAAAGCTGTCCATTACCATATCCTTATATTATGCCCCAGATCATGTTTTTTTGTCAAACTACAATTATGAAAGTTTCTGCCAGGATAGCAAGTATGGGCTCCTTGGACACGGCAAGAAAAAGGTTTTTTGGGCAGGTGTTCAAGGTGGCTGAGAAATAAAGAAGAAGCTGGCTTTACCAAAATTGATTATTCTGTCATCCGGACCGTATTGTGCACAACTGGTCCGGATGACATGGAGTCCATGAGTCAGGTCACAGCGTGGATGTTCAGCAGCCAGGTTGCAATGCTGAAGTAAATGATGATTCCGCCCACATCAGCAATAGAGGTGATCAGGGGAGCGCTGGCTGTAGCAGGATCCATATTGAATTTGGTCAAAAGAAAGGGAAGCAGGCAGCCCACAAGACTTCCGAACAGAACAACGGCCATCATGGTCAGGGCAACAACTACAGCCACTTCCGGGCCTGCCCTGAACACGCCGATGAATGAAACTGCCAGAGCCATACCTACTCCGAGGATCATGGCAATGCCCACTTCCCGGCTCAACAGCTTGACCCAGTCCTTGGTCTGCACATCACCAGTGGCAATAGCCCTGACCATGAGGGTTGCGGATTGGGCTCCAGCATTCCCGCCGCTGGCGATCAAAAGGGGCAGGAAAAAGACCAAAGCCACCACTGCCTGGATGGTGTCTTCAAAAAAAGCTATGCCTGCTCCAGACAAAAGGTTGACAAAAACCAGGGCCAAAAGCCAGGGCAATCGTTTCTGGATAAGCAGCCAGGGACTGACCTTGAGAAAGTTTACACCGGTTATGCTTTCTCCATGCCCTGAAATCGATCCCATCTTATGGAAGTCTTCAGTAGCTTCTTCTTCCAGGATGTCATGCACATCATCAAAGGTAACAATCCCCACAAGCTTATCGTTTCCATTGATGATGGGCATGGCCATGAGATCGTACTTGGCCATTATGTCGGCAATTTCTTCGGCTTCATCCTCTGCCCGGCCGAATATGGGCTGGGAGTTCATGATATCTTTCACTTTCACCCCGGGTGATGCCACCAGAAGTTCCCTCAGGGAAACCACTCCTATCAACCGGCGGTCCTGGTCAATGACAAAGGACTGGTAGATGGTTTCCTTGTCAGGAGCTTCCATACGCAGCTTATCCATGGCCTCCTTGGCAGTGATATCCGGCTGCAGGGCACAATAATCTGAAGTCATGACCGAACCGGCCGTGTCCTCAGGGTATGAAGCCAGCTTTCGGATATCCTCTCTTTCGGCCTGGGCCAGGGCGGGCAGGATTTCTTCCTGCTGTTCAGGTGAGAGCCGGTTGAAAAGATCAGCCCGCTCGTCATGGGACATGGCACTGACTATCTTGGCCAGTTCTTTTCTTCCCAGGATCTTGGCCATCCTGGCTTCAAATGATGCTGGGAGATAGTTGAATATTCTGGCCTGATCACTGATATCCAGGTGTTTTATCAGACTGCAGGCCTTGTCAGGGGGAAAAAACTCCAAAACCTGAGCTGAGTCTGCTGGATGCAGACGCATGAAAAAATCCCGCAGGATTCCCTGGTTTTTTTCGGCCAGGTATTGTTCAAGCCTGGAGACTAGTTCCTTTCGGCTGGAGCCCTCATCAGACAGGGCAGCATTGATAAAATCTTGCTCTTCTATCAGAATTTTTTCGGTCATGGTCTGTCTCCTTTGCACCGCCCTTGAGGCGGCAAAAGAGAAGCAGACCGGCTGGATCAGGAAGGATCTGCTGCGGAGGCCGCCCTTATGGGCAAGGAAATAATGGCGTCAATAGTTGAAATGGAATAAAAATTTGGTTTAATTTCTAATAAACCACTACTCGGAAGGTCCATTTTTTTAATTCAACCTCTTTTAAAAAATGAATATTGTCGGCATAAAATAGTGGCAGCCGTTTTAAAAACTCAACAAAATTAATCAAAATTATACTCAATTGTCAATGTATTTCTATTTCAGTCCATTGACATGATCATGACTTTCCTGTTTTAATTTAGTTGGGTAATCCGGGGATGGGGTCCCCCTTTAACTGCGACTTCAAGCTGATGACTCCTGCTGTCTTCAGGCTCCCTATTTGGGTCAGCCTGGGAAAGCGGGTGTGCCTAAAGCCGCGCCTGCTGGTGCGGCTTTTCTGTTTCTGTAACTGATTAAAGGGGTTAACCATGTATCGACAAATTTTTTTCCTGGCTTTAGCAGGAGCCGGAGGAACTCTGGCCAGATATTGGCTGTCCAATGCCGCTCACCTGCTCCTGGGGCGAGGATTTCCCTTTGGAACCATGGCTGTGAACATTCTGGGCTGCTTTATTTTCGGGATACTGTGGTCCATGGCTGAGACCAGGAATTTTATCGGCCAGGAGATGAAAATCATCATTCTAGTGGGTTTTGTTGGTTCTTTTACTACTTTTTCCACCTTTATTTTTGAAAGTAACGATCTGATCCGTGCCGGACAATGGTTTTTTCTTATTTTGAACTCGGTGGGTCAGTGTGCAGCAGGGCTTGTGGCCCTGTGGATGGGCATTGCCATGACCAGGCTGATTTAAAAATTTTCAATGGAGTATGCATGAATTTCATTCACCAGGATTTGAAGAAAAAAATTTCGTCTTCCTGTCCAGAACCCAGGGTCCTGGGCGTTGGGGCCAGTCCCAGGAAGGGAGGCAATTCCGATTTATTGTTACATGAAGCGCTTAAGGGTGCAGGAGAAAAAAAGATCCGGACAGCTGCACTTCAACTACGGAACTTGAAATTCAGCCCTTGTATTGGATGCGAAAAATGCAGAAAAGAAAAGATCTGTACCGGCCACATGGATGGCATGTCCCTGGTTTATCCGGCTGTGTACCAGTCCCTGGGTCTGGTTTTGGTATCTCCCACCCATAACTACAATATCACGGCCTGGATGAAAGCCTTTATTGACCGGCTGTACTGTTTTTACGACTTTGAAGACACCAGGCCCAGACAATGGTCTACCAGGCTGTCCGGCCATAATCGAAAAGCATTGCTCATTGCCATTGCTGAACAGGAAGCTGAGTTTGACATGGGCTTTACTCTGGATGCCATGCAGCGTCCTTTGGAAGCCCTTGGTTATGATATTGTTGGTAGGCTGCCGGTCTTTGGAATATTTGACCGGGCCGGGGTTAACAAAGATAGGGAAGTACTTGCCAGAGCCAGAATGCTTGGTCTTGAACTGGCCGGGGCACTGTCCTCTCAGAAGACCGGATCAGACTGATTGAAAAGGCCAAAGTACAGGCAGAAAGAACATCAGGATGACCAAAACAACCATGGTCAAAGGGACCCCAAGCTTGATATAGTCCATGAATCTGTAGCCACCCGGGCCCATCACCAGGACGTTGGCCGGATGAGAAATTGGGGTCATGAAACTGGCCGAGGCAGCCATGGACATGGCCATCATCATTGGGTACGGTGATACACCCATGTCAGCAGAAGTGCTCAGGACAATGGGAACCATAAGCACCACAAGGGCTGCCGTAGGGATGACGCAGGTGGCGGCAAAAGTCATGACCACCATGCCAAACATTACTGCCAGCGGTCCATAAGGGCCGACCAGAGTAACTATGTTTTCGGCGATAAGCCTGGCAGCACCGGTCTGGTCCAGAGCTACGCCCAATGGCATCATGCCGGCAATGAGAAATATGGCTTTCCATTCTATGTAACGATAAGCCTCTTCCATGGTCAGACACTTTGAAAGGACCATCAGGGATGCACCGCAGACAGCAGCGATGCTTATGGGAAGCCAGCCCATAATAACCGGGAAAAGAACACTTGCCATAATCATCACAGACACAGGAAGTTTGCTGGTCCGCAGTTTGGCCTGAGCCGATTCGGTGAGTACCAGGAAGTCGGGCTCTTTGCCTAGAACCTTAAGCTTTTCCCTGGACCCGTGGGTAAGAATGGCGTCACCCAGGCGCAGGGGAATATCCCGAATGCCGCTGAAAATTGCTTTTCCTTCCCGCCAGATGGCCAGGACTGTCAAGCCATGTTTTTCCCGAAAGTTTATCTGGCTGAGTGTTTTGTTAATCAGGGTGGTATGAGGAGAAAGCATTACCTCCATCAAGCCGACCTTCTCATTTTCAATGCCTTGGACATAATCAGCTTCTGCAGGACTGACATCCAGCTTTGCCATAAGCTTGAGGAAGGCCAGCCGTTCTCTGGCTCCTGTGATGATGAGCATGTCTCCGGGAGCAAGGACAGTATCCGGATCAGGTTTGAGAACCCTGGTCTTATTGCGGACGATCAGAATTACTCGCATGCCAAGGGTGTTTCCCAGCCCGCTTTGGCCCAGGGTTCTGCCGGCAAGAAAGGTTTCTTCCGGAACCTTCATGGCCAGAAGTTGATCAGCCTGTCTTAGTTGTTGCTCAAGGACCCCTGAAACCGGAACTTCCTTCAGCACCAGGTTTTCATCATTACCGGCCTTTGTCAGGGACTGGCTGTCACCAATAACCAGGACAGTTTCTTTTCCAGTCACGACCAGATCCTGCAGTTCAGTCTGTGTTCCTTCCTGGTCGGAATAAAAGGCAAGAATGGTCAGCCCGTGCCTGGAATACAGGTCAAGGTCTAGAAGTCTTTTTCCTATGACAGGCGAATCAGGTTTTATGGTTATCTCGGCTATCTTGTACTGACTGAGAACAAGTTTCAGCATATTGTGATCAGGTTCATCAGCCTGAAGTCCGCTCCAGTCGAGTATTTCCCTGACCAGGTCTTCCCGTCCGCCGCAGACAAGAATGTCCCCAGGCTGGATTAAGGTGGACGGAGGCGGGGCCAGCAGGGACTGTCCATGTCTTGTTATGCCCAGAACAGTTATACCCAGAACCTCGCCCAGCCTGCTCTGGATCAGATTTTTCCCGGCTAGATAGGAGTCCCTGGGGACCCTGAGGTTGAGAAGGTGGTTCTTGATGTCGTACTGACTGGTCAGGTCCGCTTGGGGAATGCCGGCTGAGCCTGCCAGGCTCTTGGATGGAAGAAAGTGTCTGCCGAAAAAACTTAGAAAAATAATTCCGCCCACCATGATTGTTCCGCCGATGGGAGTGAAGTCAAACATGGAAAAAGGAGTCAGGTTATTATCTCGCAGGGCCTCGCTGACCAGTATGTTTGGAGGGGTCCCGATCTGGGTGGTCAACCCCCCTAAAAGACAACCATAAGCCAGAGGCATCAAAAGCCGAGACGGCGAATGCCCTGTTTTTCTGGTGATGTCCATTATCACCGGCAGCAGCAGCGCAGCTACTGCCACGTTGTTCATAAAGGCGGACATGACCCCGGAACTGATCATGATCAGGATGATCAGCCTGGCTTCTCCTTGGCCTGAAAAGCGCATGACCTGCCTTCCTATTGCGTTGGCCACACCGGTTTGAGTGAGACCGCCGCTAAGAATAAAAACAGCCCAGACCGTGACCACTGCCGGGCTGCTGAATCCGGACAGGGCTTCTGAATAACTTACCAGTCCGGTGATGGCCAGACTGCTAAGAACCAGCAGGGCTGTGGCCTCCATGGGTATGACTTCAGTTACCAAAAGAAAAACTGCTATGAGCAGAATAACAAGAACCAGAGCTATTTCTAGGGTCATAGAGTCATCTCAGGGTATGGTTGATGGAAATTGAAGGGTCCATTTTGATCTGGTCTTGACTACAGGGGTATTATTACTTGAAAATGCAGAAAAAGGAAAGATGAGTTGACCGGTTTGGTCATGAAAGTCCGCAATATTGGGAGGTCTCATGAAAGCCTTGATCATGGTTGATATCCAGAATGATTTTTGTCCAGGAGGTTCCCTGGCAGTGCCTGGCGGGGATGAAATAATTCCTGTGGTCAATAAAATTCAGGACAGGTTCGAGCTCATTGTTGCCACTCAGGACTGGCATCCCAGGGAGCATGTCAGCTTTGCCTCGACGCATGGCAAGAAAGCTGGTGAAACCATTGAAACTGCTGCAGGAACACAGATGCTCTGGCCTGAGCACTGTGTGCAAGATACCTGGGGGGCGGAGTTTCATCCAAAGCTTGATACAGCTCAAGTCCAGTTGGTAGTAAAAAAGGGGACAGAACCAGATATTGACAGTTATTCTGCTTTTTTTGACAATCAAAAACTGAAATCCACCGGCCTGGACAGGTTTCTGGCTGAAAATAAGGTGGATTCAGTCTATATTGTCGGCCTGGCAACAGATGTCTGCGTTAAATTCACTGCGTTGGATGCTGCAGATCTGGGATTAGTGACTTATGTCATCAAAGATGCATGTCAGGGAGTGGATCTGAATCCAGGGGATGTCGACAGGGCATACGCAGATATGCTAACCAGAGGGATAAAGGTCCTTAGCAGCAAGGAATTAAAATGAATCAGGAACAGAAAAAAATAGCCACGGGCATTCTCTATACTGACCAGTATCAGCTGACCATGGCTCAGTTTTATTTTCAGATGGGGCTGCATAAAAATGAGGTTCAATTTGAGTATTTCTTTCGGAAATATCCTGACTACGGTTCCCACAAGGCTGGCTACTGCATCTTTGCCGGACTTGAATGGCTTTTGGACTGGATGGGTGATGTCAAGTTCAGAGACCTGGAACTGGACCTGCTGAAAAATCAGAAGTCCTCATCAGGCAAGCCCTTTTATGATCCGTCCTTTCTGGCCTGGTTAAAGGATAACGGTTCGTTTGATCAGATTTCCATCAGGTCCATGTCTGAGGGTCGGGTCATTCATCCCAATGTTCCGGTTGCCGTGGTCCAAGGACCGTTTGCCATGGCCCAGATCCTGGAGTCCTCCCTGTTGAACCACCTGAATTATCAGTCTCTGGTAGCCACCAGAGCTTCCAGAATCCGCCAGGCCGGCCGGAATAGGGTAGTGCTGGAATTCGGCATGCGCAGAGGGCAGGATCTGGGAGCCAATGCCGGAGCTAGGGGAGCCCTGATCGGTGGTGCAGATTTTACCTCCAATGTAGGTATTTCCCATGTGCTTGGCTTTCCTCCCAAAGGGACCCATGCCCACAGCATGATCCAGGCATTCATGGCTCTTGGGTATTCTGAACTTGATGCCTTCAGGGCCTTTGCTCAGGTTTATCCGGATGATTGCGTGCTCCTGGTGGACACGCTCAATACTCTGGAAAGTGGTGTGCCCAATGCCATAAAGGTGTTTGAAGAACTCAAGAAAAAAGGACATGAGCCAAGGGGAGTCCGGATAGATTCCGGGGATCTGGCCCATCTAAGCGTTCTGGCCCGCAAAATGCTTGATGCCAATGGCTTTTCCAAGACCTTCATCACCCTTTCCAATCAGCTGGATGAAATGGTCATCACCCAGATTATCAACCAGATCATTGAAGAAGCACCGAGTTACGGGGTTGATCCTGACCATGTAGTTAACCGCCTTGTCTTTGGCGTTGGAACCAGGATGCTGACTTCATCTGGGCAGTGCGCCCTGGATGGGGTATACAAACTTACTGCCATAAAAAAGAACCAGGTCTGGAAACCAGCCATTAAAATTTCTGAAACTCCGGCCAAGACCATCAACCCGGGATTCAAGAAAAACTGGAGAATCTACGACCAGAGGGGTAAAGCTACAGTGGATCTCATTTGCCTGGACCATGAGCGCCCGGATCAAGAGGAGTCCATCTTTCTCCATCATCCAGTGGAGGCTCAGACTTATCGAAGTCTGAACCGATCAGGAATCTCCAGGATTGAATGTCTTCTTAAAGAGGTGTTTTTAAAAGGCAGACCCTGCAGGGAACACCCTAGCATTGACCGGATCAGGAAGATCAGGGATGCTGACCTGAATCATCTTGATCCCGGCGTCAAAAGACTCATCAATCCTCACATCTACCATGTATCCTTAAGCCGTGAGCTCTGGAATCTTAAGCAGGCAATGGTCAGGTCCAGGCAAAAGACTCATGAAAACCACCAAGTATAGCATTTAATAACAAGCTGATCTCTGACATGGGTCATCCCCTGGCCGGATCATTTTTTAAGGCTGTTTTTCCGCAGATAAATGAAATAATAGACCAGGGCTATCAGGACGCCGCCACCCACGATATTTCCGGAGGCAACAAGACTTAAACTGAATAGTGCCTCTGTCACGCTGATATCAACTCTTTGCACCCCATCTTTCTTTATCAAGCCGGCCAGAACAGCCAGGAGCATGTTGAACATATTGCCGGTACAGTGTTGAAATCCTCCTGCATATACTGCTGATATCGGGAGTATCATCCCTAGGGTCTTGTCGGTGACTGTCCTTCCGGCCATGGCCACCCATGCAGCCGTGCAGAGCAAAAGGTTTCCAAGCACACCCTGAAAAAATATCTGGACCGGAGTATATGAAAGCCGGTCAGAGCTGATGTTGAGAGCTGTTTCAATCAAAGCACCCCCATGAGCACCGGACTGACCAGAAAGAATGAACATGATTACTACTCCGGCAACTCCAACAGCATTGGCAAGCAGGACCAGGCTCCAATTCCGGATCAGATCCAGGGAGGAGATCTTTTTCGAAGCCCAGCTCATGACCAGAAGGTTATTGGTGGTAAACACTTCTGTCCCAGCCAGCATGGCCAGCATGTATCCCATGGAGAAGAAAATTGGACTGAGGATGGCTGCACTTCCTTGGCTTAATAAGGGGTTGCCCAGGACCACCAGCTGATACATGGCACCAAGGGAAACAAAACCGCCCCCTAGAATGCCCAGCATCAAAGTAGTTGTTACTGGAAGTTTAGCCTTTTTGGCCCCGACATGTTCCACCCGATGAGCAATTTCTTCTGGAGAATAAGCGTCCAATCCGAAAACAGGCAGTTTAGATTTGTCGTTCTTAGCTTGATCATCTGTCATGTTGCTTCCCTTTTTCAGCATCAGTCTGGACTTTGTTTTTTCCTTGATCAGGCCCTTTGGTCAAACAGGTATGGCCAGCTCATTCTGCCTGTCAGTGGCGAAATTTGATAGCAATATTTTATCATCTTCGCCGTAAGACCCCTTCACCTGCCACGATGAAAGCGTGGTTCAGGGAGAGTAGGATGTCAACATCAGTCAAATATGCATCTTGGAACTGGCCATATCTTTGGGTAAATTAATGCCGGGTGATGCCGAAAGACTGATCTCTTTGATTGCTCAATGTGACATGGATCTGAGGCATTGTGTTACTATTTTGGAAAAAATATTTTAATTTTGACATGATCCTGTTTCAATTATAATGAAACAGGTGCAAAGAAAACAATGTGGTTGGGCTTAGGCTTTGTATTCATCCATTAATTTCAATCCGAGCATAATTTTAACATGTCCCACTTTGAAAATGGTCGCAGCCCAGAGGAATACAACGCTTACATAGGGCGGAAATGCATATTCCTTTTCCTGCTTCTTGTACTCTGTATGTTTTTCTTTATCCTGGCAGTTTCTCTTGGTGCGGTTCGCATTCCAGCCCTGGAAGTAGTCAAGACTTTTTTTGGTTTATCTTCTGATCCCAGGTTTAACATAATCATCCTCAATATCCGACTTCCCCATGCCCTGGCTGCTTTGCTGGCCGGCGCAGGCCTGGCAGCTGCCGGTGCAGCCATGCAGTCAATCCTGCGTAACCCTCTGGGGTCTCCGTTTACCCTGGGTATTTCCCAGGCAGGAGCATTTGGAGCTGCTTTTGCGGTCATGATCATGGGCAGCGGAGTCATGCAGAGTACCCAGGTTGGGGCTGTAACCATTGCCAATCCATATTTAACGACCATCATCGCCTTTATATTCTGCATGATTGCTTCCATGGTCATCGTGGCCATAGCCAGGCTCAGGGGAGCAACCCCTGAGGTTATGGTTCTGAGCGGGGTGGCCCTGGGGTCACTTTTTGGGGCTGGTACGATGTTCCTCCAGTATTTTGCCGATGATGTTCAATTGGCGGCCATGGTCTTCTGGACCTTTGGAGATGTGGCCCGGGCCGGCTGGGGTGAGATCAGGATTATGGCGGCAGTGGTTGGCGTATCAGTGCTGTTCTTCATCTACAACCGCTGGAATTATAATGCCATTGATGCAGGGGACGAAACTGCCAAAGGCCTGGGAGTCAGGGTTGAAGTAGTCAGGATGGCCGGAATGATGGTAGCCTCCCTGGTTACTGCGACCATAGTTTCTTTCCTTGGAATCATTGGTTTTGTGGGGCTTATTTGTCCCCATATAGTCCGCAGAGTAATCGGGGATGATCACCGCTTTCTAATGCCTGCATCCTGCCTGACCGGCGGAATTTTGCTTCTGGCCTCGGATACCGTAGCCAGACTCATGCTTGCACCCCACGTTCTGCCGGTTTCAATTCTTACTGCTTTTCTAGGGGCCCCCACGTTCCTTTACCTGCTTATCAGGAGGAGGATCAGATGATCCTTGCCGTACGTGAGCTCTGTATTGGATATGACAGGTGTCTGGTTTTGCAGGATCTTGATTTCAGCGTTGATCCCGGGGAAATGCTGACTATCCTGGGACCGAATGGTGTGGGCAAGACAACCCTTTTAAAATGTGTCAATAGAATTCTGAACCCCAGCAAGGGCGTGATCATGGTTGAAGACGCCGATGTCTTCAGGATGAGCGCCGGAGAGATAGCCAGGCGGTTGGGTTATGTCGCCCAGAAAAGTGAAGCCGGACGGATGACTGCTTTTGACGCTATTTTACTGGGGCGAAAACCTTATCTTCGCTGGAAGGTTTCTGACCATGACCTGAGCATTGTGGACGCAGCCATCAAACGTATGGGACTGGAACACCTGGCTCTCAGGCATATCGATCAGATGAGCGGGGGAGAATTGCAAAAGGTGTGCATTGCCAGAGCTCTGGTGCAGGAGCCCACAGTCATTCTTCTGGACGAACCAACCAGCAGTCTGGATCTCAAGAATCAGCTGGAAATAATGCGGACCATCAAGATGGTGGTCAAGGGTCATGATATAGCAGCGGTCATGACTATGCACGACTTGAACATGGCCTTCAGGTTTACGGATAAGTTTCTGTTTTTAAAAAATGGCCGGGTGTTTCACCATGGCCGGGCTGCTGAACTGAAATCGAAAATGATCAAAGAAGTCTACGGGGTGGATGTGGATATTATTTCCCATGCCGGTCAGATGGTAGTCGTGCCCAGGGAGTAAAGATGCTTTCCGGTTTTTTTCAGGGTACTTTTTGATAAGGGAGCACCGGAACAAGGCTATGCCCGGCGCTCCTGAGTGATTAACTTAAGCCGGAATTGACAAATTCCCAATTGATAAGGCTGCTGATAAAGGTATCAATGTAGTCCGGCCGTCTGTTCTGATAATCCAGATAATAGGCGTGTTCCCAGACATCCATGGTCAAAAGGGGCTTAATGCCGTGGGCCAGGGGAGTGTCAGCATTAAGGGTCTTCATTACTTCCAGCTTGCCTCCCTTGAGCACCAGCCAGGCCCATCCGCTTCCAAACTGAGTCAGACCGGCATTTTTGAATTCTTCCACGAACTTTTCATATCCACCAAGATCCTGATTAATCTTTTCTGATACAGGTCCTGATGGTTTTCCTCCTCCACCCGGCTTCATGCAGTTCCAGTAGAATGTGTGGTTCCAGACCTGGGCTGCATTATTGAAGATCCCGGATTTGTCAGGAACACCTGCTGACTTCTGAATGATCGTTTCCAGGGATTCGCTGGCCAGATCAGTTCCTTGGATCAGCTTGTTCAGATTAACTACATAAGTGTTGTGATGTTTTCCATGATGAAACTCCAGGGTCTGGACACTGATATGAGGAGCCAGGGCGTCCTTGGAATAGGGCAGTTCAGGCAGGGTGAAACTCATGATTTCCTCCTTGTAAAAGTTATGGTTGTATAAGGTATTACATGTATTCAGGCAGTTGTTTTCTGATTTCTTCCATTTTAAGCTGGGTAACGTTTTTATCAACCTGGGCCAGCAACTTTTCTTTGGAATGATGGTCCAGCTCGGCCCTGAGCATGCCGAGCATGCTCGGCGGAGCCAGGATGTATAGTTTCTGGAATTCATTATTCCTTGCAGCCTTGTTCAAAATTCCAGCCAGAGACCTGGCAAACTGATGGGCTTCATGTTTTTTGGGATCAACCGAGGGGGCATAAGCAACCCGCTTTTCAGAATCCGCCACATGAGGGTTTCGTCCGGGACGGTCCTCCACCAGATCATGAACGCTTTTTCTTCCGGCTGGATGCACCATTGACTGGATTTCTTTTTCCAGGGCGGTGCGTTTAGTGGTTTCAAATAACCTGGCCCGGCTGTTGTCTGCTGCTAAAACCCAAATTTTCTCCATACAATTCCTCCTTATAATAAGGATTATCAGTTTAGGATTTCCTATTAACACTGATCTGCCTCTGACATCAAGGGTCAACTCCAGATCAGAAAAAATATTGGATAAATTACTAAAAGATACTGATTTCTGAATCTGTTAGCAGACAAAAAAGAAATTGAATTATAAATCAGAGTTTATGGCTGGTGGTCTGCTCAGAAGGGGATCCCGGCTGAAGGCTGATGAATTTAGCTGGGTTGTTTCAAGGCCGGGTTTTGATTCCCTGCTTTGTTAAGTTCTGGGTTCCAGTGTGCTGAGCCTTCAGTCAGAAGGTGACTTTGATCATGAAAATTCAGCAGATCAACCGCTGAAAAAACCTGGCAGAAAAAGGGCGATCTGAGGAAAAGCAGTCAGGATGGCGATGCAGGCCATTATAGTCAACAAATATGGCCAGGCTCCCCGGAAGATTGTCGTAACCGGGGTGTCATGGACTATCCCGGCCACAACATAAACATTGGCCCCTACAGGCGGAGTGATGACCCCCATGCCTACCACCAGGACAATGATCACCCCGAACCAGATGGGATCAAATCCTAATTGGACTGCAACAGGATAAAAAATGGGTATGGTCAGCAGAATCAGGGCCAAGGCATCAATAAAACAGCCCAGGATCAAATATATTAGCAGGATTACTGCCAGTACAGCTACCGGATGGATGGGCAGTTCAGCAGCCCACAGGGCCATGGTCATGGGAATGTTGGTCACTGCCAGGAATCGGCCAAAAACCGTGGCTCCAGCCACCAGAAACATGATCATGGCTGAAATACGGATGGAATCCCGCAATGAGTCAAAAAAACCCTTCCAGGACAGCTGACGCCGGACTACTGCCACAGCCAGGGTGGCTGCAGCTCCTACTGCTCCAGCTTCGGTAGGGGTGAAGAAGCCCATGAAGAGCCCCCCGATAACAGCCAGAAATATTAATATGACCTCTACTCCCCCGTTGAGCACAGCCTTAAGCTTTTTCTTCATGCTTACCCTGGGTCCGGTGGGTGCAAGCTTGGGATTTCTACGGACCATGACATAAGTGACCAGCATGAACAGGGTCATGAGCAGAACGCCTGGGAAGATCCCGGCCAGAAAAAGCCGGGCAATGGATTCACCGGTAGCTATGCCGTAGATGATAAAAATTACGCTCGGTGGGATCATTACTCCCAAAATGGCTGAAGAGGCCACCACAGAAGTGGCCAGGGAGCGGGAATAATTGTACCTCTTCATTTCCGGAACCGCCACAGCACTCATGGTGGCTGCTGTGGCGGTTGTTGATCCGCAAATAGCACCAAAGGCAGTGCTGGCGCCGATGGTAGCCAGGGCAAGTCCTCCTGGCAGGCTACCCATGACTTTGTAAGTTGCATCATAAATGCGTCTGCTTATTCCGGCATGGTAGGCAATATACCCCATCCAGACGAAAAGGGGAACCACGATCAGGGAGTAGGAAGCAAAAGTATTGTAAATGGATGAGGCGGCTATGGACAGGGCCGCTTCCGGAGAAATGAGATAAGCGTATCCGCCCACCCCGATGACCAGCATGACATAGGCAACCGGCATCCGGGAAATGATCAGGGTAAAAACAAGAACAACCGACAGAATTCCGACCTGGGTGGGAGTCACTTTATATTCCTTTTACCAATAAGAATGAGAACGGATTTAAGCAGTTCCAGCAAAGCGGTCAGGGCCAGCATCATGAGTCCGATGGCCACCAGGTAGTAAAAAGGGTAAAGCGGAATGCCCAGGGTCGAGGTTTCAAGGCTTCTTTTGGAAACCATGGTTCCGTATTTGATGAGGCCCCAGCCGATGGCTGAAATGAATATAAAAGAGACAAGACTGGTGAAAAGGTCGACAATTGCCTGTCCGGTCTTAGGAAGTTTATCCACCAAAAGGCTCACAGTAACATGTCCTCTGGTCATGGCACAATAAGCAGCCCCCATGGACAGGATGACAGCTCCCAAAAGTTCAACCAGTTCATAACTTCCAGGCAGGGGTTTCCACCAGGAGCGCATGATGATGTTGGCTACAATGACCAGCATGACCAGAACCAGAGCAGCCTGGGCCACCTGGGAGGTCTTTCTGGTCATGGCAAATATGAATTTTTCGAGTCTGGACATTTGAACATTCCAAATAAAAATGACTCCCCGAACCGACCATTGTCTGCAGCCGGTCCGGGGAAATCGAGTTCAGATCAGTTTCTAATTTCCGTAATAATCCGAATATGTTTCATCCAGTTCCCTGACTATCTCAACCACATCTGAGGCCGGAAGCCCCTGGCCTTCCCTTCTCTGAATCCATTTGTCAACCACTGGCTCAACTCTGGCCAGCCATCTCTGCCTCTCATCATCAGTCAGGTTGATTACCTCAATTCCTCTTTCTTCAACAGCCTGATCCAGGATGTCCTGAGAGAATTCATCCATCATGGTGGCATACTTGATGGCGAATTCATCATTCATTTCCTCTAAAATGGCCTGTATGTCAGCAGGCAAAGAATCCCAGGTCCTTTTGTTCATGATCTTGATGAAAGCAACATTATAAAGAAAAGGAGTGTTGGTGACATGGCTGATTACCTCGGACAGTCTGAAAGCACGCAAAGTCTCGTTGGGGGCAAGTATCCCGTTGACCAGCCCCTGGTCCAGGGCAAGATAGGACTCAGACATAGGCATGGCATGGGTGGTGGCTCCAAGGCTTTCAATGGAAGGAACTGTGCCGCCCACAGCCCGTATTTCCATTCCTGCCATATCCTCCAGGGTTCTGACCGGAGCTTTGGACATTATATTCCCTGGTCCGGTGGCCCAAAGAAACAGGACCTTTACATCTTCAAATTCATCTATTCCCAAGTCATCTCTGATCTTCTTATATCCCTCATTGATGGTAGCTGAAGCAGCAGCAGCATTGACATTGCGATATCCAGGCAGCTCAAAGGCTTCGGTCAGTGGAAACATGCCCGGTGTGTAGGATGGGCAGGTTGTTCCTATGTCAGCAACACCACTGACAACCCCGTTATAGATCTCCCTGGCTCCAAGCAGAACTTCACCTGAATGAAGGGTTATTACGACTCTGCCCTCGGTACGTCTGGCTACTTCATCTATCCAGAGTCTCTGCATTTCTGCCACCTGAAAAGCAGTGGATGGCCAGAAGGTGGCCATGGAAAGTCTGAATACCTGGGCTGGCTCACCATGGGGATCCGCGGCTTCATCTGAAGCGCAGCTCCACAGAAAAGGCGTCATTGCCAGAAACGCA
>NZ_JMKT01000007.1 GCF_000686525.1 Desulfonatronovibrio hydrogenovorans DSM 9292 | reverse complement strand
TTCCTTCTGAGGTTTGGATCAACAAACCCAGTACTAAAGAGAATGTTGCTTAAACTATTGTGAAATGTGTCTCACTTTCATTGACACGTTCCGCTTCTAAAAAAACACTATCAAAGATACACTCTGGATCGGGTTTCCCAAACCACAGGCACACCCAAGGAAAAGCTGCAGGAGATTTACAAGGTCTACTCCGCAACAGGCAAACCTGACAAATCCGGAACCAACACCTATGCCATGGGGTGGACTCAGCATACCGTAGCTGTCCAGTTGATCAGGACCATGTCCATGATTCAACTTTTACTGGGCAATGTTGGAAACGCCGGCGGAGGAATAAATGCCCTTCGGGGAGAATCAAATGTCCAGGGGTCAACAGACAGCGCTCTGCTTTACCACATCATTCCGGCCTACAACCCGACCCCAAGGGCCACCTGGCCTACACTGGGTGACTACAACAAGGCAAACACCCCGGTAAGCAATGATCCCAAGAGTGCCAACTGGTGGCAGAATCGTCCCAAATATGTGGCCAGCCTCTTAAAGGCCATGTATCCGGACAAAAGTCCCTCTGAAAGCTATCAATATATGCCAAAACTTGACCAGGGACAGGACTGCTCCTGGCTGGTCATGTTTGATCACATGCTCCAGGGTAAATTCAAAGGTTTCTTTGCATGGGGGATGAATCCTGCTGTCAGTGGTGCTCATACCAACAAAACCAGAGAAGCTTTGACCAAGCTGGACTGGCTGGTCAATGTCAACATCTTTGACAATGAGACCGGATCATTTTGGAAAGGCCCTGGAATGGATCCTTCCAAGATTAAAACAGAAGTATTTATGCTTCCGGCTGCAGTCTTCTATGAAAAAGAAGGTTCCATCACCAACTCCGGACGCTGGGCTCAGTGGCGTTATCAGGGGCCCAAGCCTCTTGGAAACACTAAGCCCGATGGGGACATGATGGTAATGCTGACCAACCGGCTCAAAGAACTTTATCGTTCTGAGGGTGGTGTTTTTCCTGAACCAATTGAAAATTTCACTCAGCTGGTTGCCACAGGCAATACATTAGATCCTGATAAAATGGCCAGACTTCAGAACGGACATTTTACCAGGGACATCACCATTGATGGAAAAACCTATCAGGCAGGAAGTCAGGTTCCTGGTTTTGGAATGCTACAGGATGATGGCTCAACAGCTTGCGCCAACTGGCTGTATTGCGGGTCCTACACTGAATCGGGCAACATGATGACCAGGCGAGACAAGTCCCAGACCGATATGCAGGCCAAGATTGGTCTATTTCCGAACTGGTCCTGGTGCTGGCCCATGAACAGACGCATTCTCTATAACCGGGCTTCAGTAGACAAACAGGGCAGACCATATGCACCAGACAAGGCAGTTATAAAGTGGGAGAACAACAGCTGGAAAGGAGACGTTCCAGATGGTCCCTGGGCCCCCAGTGAAAGGCATCCATTCATCATGACCAGTGAAGGTTTTGGCCGACTATTCGGACCTGGACTCGTGGATGGCCCTTTTCCAGAACATTATGAACCACTGGAATGTCCATTTGACGAACAACCTTTTTCCAACCAGCTCCACAACCCTACAGCCCTTCACTTTTCCGGTCCGCTGGAAAAAATTGCTGCCTGTGATCCCCGATATCCCTTCATAGGTACAACCTATCGAGTTACTGAACACTGGCAGTCTGGGGTTATGACCAGATGGACTCCCTGGCTATTGGAATGTCATCCTGAACTGTTTGCTGAGATTGATCCCTTACTGGCCAGACTTCGAGGCATCAATAACGGCGACAAGGTCATTGTTGAGAACGTCCGAGGTCAGGTTGAGGCAGTGGCTATAGTTAGCCCTAGACTTCAGCCATACAAAGTAATGGGACAGCACCTGCATATGGTTGGCTTGCCATGGCATTACGGATGGCTCTACCCCAAGGACAGCGGAGATGCTGCCAATCTTCTCACTCCGGCAGTAGGCGATCCCAACACCGGTATTCCCGAAACCAAGGCCTTCATGGTCAACATTCGCAAAAAGTAAGGAGGAATGACTGATGGATGGAAAAGGTTTTTTTATAGATCTTACCAAGTGCACAGCCTGTCGTGGATGCCAGGTCGCATGCAAGCAGTGGCACAAGCTGCCGGCTGAAGAAACCCGTAACTGGGGTTC
>NZ_JMKT01000006.1:0-2500 GCF_000686525.1 Desulfonatronovibrio hydrogenovorans DSM 9292 | reverse complement strand
CGTGCGAGGTTAAGCCGGCGAGGTGTAGCCGTAGCGAAAGCGAGTCTGAACAGGGCGATTAGTACTTTGGATTAGACCCGAAGCCGAGTGAGCTATCCATGGGCAGGGTGAAGCTTGGGTAAAACCAAGTGGAGGCCCGAACCAGTAAAGGTTGAAAACTTTTTGGATGACCTGTGGATAGGGGTGAAAGGCCAATCAAACTCGGTGATAGCTGGTTCTCCCCGAAATATATTGAGGTATAGCCTCGGATGTTCACTTGCGGAGGTAGAGCACTGAAAGGGCTAGGGGCCCCACCAGGTTACCAAACCCTATCAAACTCCGAATGCCGTAAGTTTAGAGTCCGGGAGTCAGACTACGGGTGAGAAGGTCCGTGGTCGAGAGGGAAACAGCCCAGACCGTCGGCTAAGGTCCCTAAATATGTGCTAAGTGGGAAAAGAGGTGGGACTACTCAGACAGCCAGGAGGTTGGCTTAGAAGCAGCCATCCTTTAAAGAAAGCGTAATAGCTCACTGGTCTAGTGGTTCTGCGCTGAAAATGTACCGGGGCTCAAGCACATTACCGAAGCCACGGGTGCCATGTTTACATGGTGCGGTAGGGGAGCGTTCTCTTATGGGATGAAGGTAGATCGGAAGGTCTGCTGGACTTTAGAGAAGTGATTATGCTGGCATGAGTAACGATAAAACGGGTGAGAAACCCGTTCGCCGTAAACCCGAGGTTTCCTGGGTAAAGCTAATCTGCCCAGGGTTAGTCGGCCCCTAAGGCGAGGCTGAAAAGCGTAGTCGATGGGAAACAGGTTAATATTCCTGTACCCGCTGATTGATCGTTTGAGTGATGGGGGGACGCAGGAGGGTAGGTCATCCGGGTGTTGGATATCCCGGTTCAAGCCTGTAGGCTGAAGATTTAGGCAAATCCGGATCTTCTTAAGGCCGAGAGGTGATGACGAGTCTTTAAAGACGGAAGTGACTAATCCCATGCTGCCAAGAAAAGCCTCTAAGCGAGATCAATTGGTGGACCGTACCGTAAACCAACACAGGAGGGTGGGGAGAGTATCCCAAGGCGCTTGAGATAACTCTAGCTAAGGAACTCGGCAAAATGACCCCGTAACTTCGGGAGAAGGGGTGCTTCTCCAGGTGATTAAATTTACTTTATGAGCCTGGGGAAGTCGCAGCGAAATGGCGGTGGCGACTGTTTACTAAAAACACAGGTCTCTGCGAAGTCGTAAGACGACGTATAGGGACTGACACCTGCCCGGTGCCGGAAGGTTAAGGGGAGATGTTAGCTTTCGGGCGAAGCATTGAACCGAAGCCCCGGTAAACGGCGGCCGTAACTATAACGGTCCTAAGGTAGCGAAATTCCTTGTCGGGTAAGTTCCGACCTGCACGAATGGTGTAACGATCGCCGCACTGTCTCGGCTAGAGACTCAGTGAAATTGAATTCTCGGTGAAGATGCCGAGTACCCGCAGAAAGACGGAAAGACCCTGTGCACCTTTACTACAGCTTGACATTGGACTTTGGGCTATCATGTGTAGGATAGGTGGGAGGCTTTGAACCTTGTACGCCAGTATGAGTGGAGCCAACCTTGAAATACCACCCTTGGTATTCTAGAGTTCTAATCCCGACCTGTGAAGCCAGGCGGGAGACATTGTCTGGTGGGTAGTTTGACTGGGGCGGTCGCCTCCTAAAGAGTAACGGAGGCGTGCAAAGGTTCCCTCAGGCTGATTGGAAACCAGCCGTTGAGTGCAAAGGCATAAGGGAGCTTGACTGTGAGAGAGACATCTCGAACAGGAACGAAAGTTGGTCTTAGTGATCCGGTGGTCCCGCATGGAAGGGCCATCGCTCATCGGATAAAAGGTACGCCGGGGATAACAGGCTGATCGCGTCCAAGAGTTCACATCGACGACGCGGTTTGGCACCTCGATGTCGGCTCATCACATCCTGGGGCTGGAGCAGGTCCCAAGGGTACGGCTGTTCGCCGTTTAAAGTGGTACGCGAGCTGGGTTTAAAACGTCGTGAGACAGTTTGGTCCCTATCTTCTGTGGGCGTAGGAGACTTGAGAGGGTCTGTTCCTAGTACGAGAGGACCGGAATGGACGATCCTCTAGTGGGCCTGTTGTCGCGCCAGCGGCACAGCAGGGTAGCTATGATCGGTCAGGATAACCGCTGAAAGCATCTAAGCGGGAAGCCAGCCTCAAGATAAGGTCTCCCTTGACTTCGGTCACTGAAGGACCCTGGAAGACTACCAGGTAGATAGGCCGGAAGTGTAAGCATGGCAACATGTTCAGCTAACCGGTACTAATAGTCCGTGCGTCTTAACCTAATCTTTTAAAAACTTACCCTTATTAACTATAAATTTTGTTCCGGCGGCCATGGCGGAGGGGTCACACCCGACTCCATTCCGAACTCGGAAGTTAAGCCCTCCAGCGCCGATGATACTTGGGGTCTACCCCTGGGAAAGTAGGTCGCTGCCGGAACAATCCTTACATGCCATAAGGCATAAAAAAA
>NZ_JMKT01000005.1 GCF_000686525.1 Desulfonatronovibrio hydrogenovorans DSM 9292 | reverse complement strand
AATGTCTTGACTCTTGTAGAACCTGAACCAACCGAGCTTAGGCAGATATATATGTCTGCCTTCGACTTTAAATCCCTGGGGAAATCTGAAACTATCATGCACAAACTTTTTCTTGTACCTGGGATAGCCGGGATCTTCGCCCTGTTTCAATCTTCTGAAAAAGTTCTGGTAGGCCCGGTCCAGGTCAATCAGGCTTTGCTGCAGAATTTGGGAATGAGCTTCCCTTAGAAAGGGATGCTCATTCTTCCACTCAGGCAACAGGTTCAGGAGTTTGGTTTTGGATAGAATCTTTTCACCTTCAGCCTGAAAAAGGCTGTCCTGATGGGTTAAGGCCTTGTTCCATACAAAACGGCAACACCCGGCAAACTGGACAAACTTCTGTTCATCTTCAGCCCGAAGTTTAAGCCTGAATCTATATCCCCTGGGTACCAGCATGAACTAAACTATAGCAAATTTTTACTTAAAAGTCAATATATTAAGGCTAATTGCTGTATTGGCAAAGCCTGAGTTCGAGAAAAACTCCTTGCCATTCTTTCAAAAGTCACAAGAACTACGCCTTATATCCCCCACCTGAAAGAAGGGGCCTTACGGCGTAGATGATAAATCCTTTTAGCCAGATTCCTGGAAATCTGCCAGGCTTCCAGTTTTTCATGCGGAAATAGATATCTCTCTTGCATATTGATATACCATTCTTTGCCTTATTCAACCCTCAACATCTTCTTTAATTCAACATTCAACTTCTTCCCCATGCCTTCTGCCGCCTCACCTTCCCAGCACTTTACCCTTTGCTATACAGAAGACCCGCGTAGCTAGCTTGCTCTGCTTTTCTCAGGAAGATTTATGGGCATAACAACCCTGGTAGTTGCTTTCAAAATCATTTTTAATAATGACAACCCAAATTTGACCCTCCGTGATAACCCAATTTTGACCCCCCTTGATTATTTGAAGGGGACACCCCCATCCCCCGGGGGATGGGGCTCGGCCCGGTCCTCTAATCAGTTTTTCTGTTTTTCAAAGATTCTTTCAGCCTGAAGCTGTCCCAAGTACAATTGATGATGGTGGCTCTATGTGTGATTCTGTCCAGAAGCGCAGCTGTAAGATTAGAGTCACCGAACACCTGGTTCCAATCTCCAAAGCCAAGGTTACTGGTTATGATCACTGAACCGCGCTCGTGTCGTTCTGCAAGTACCTGGAATAAAAGCTCTGATCCCTCCTTGGAGAAAGGCACATATCCAAGCTCGTCTACTATCAGTAATCCATAGCGAAAGTAACGTTGCAGGCTCTTTTGTAATTGTCGCTCATGCCGGGATTCAATCAGTTCATTGGCCAAGCCGCAGGCTGTAACAAACCTGGTGCGGATACCCTGCTTGCATGCCTCCACTCCAAGAGCAGTGGCCAGGTGGGTCTTGCCGGTTCCGCTTCTGCCAAGAAGGATAACGTTCTTATGATCCCTGATGTACTCCCCGCTGCAGAGTCCTCTTATACATCTGCGGTCAAGTTCAGGGGCAGCCTCAAAGTCATAATCTTCGAAAGTCTTGAGTAAGGGGAACCTGGCTTCCTTGATTCTTCTCTTGAGCCTGTTTTGATTGCGTATGTTGAGCTCGTGCTCTGTCAGTTCCAGAAGAAAGTCCTGATAGTCCATGCCAGATTCCCTGGCCTGCCTGACTGAACTCTCAAGCATCCTGGCCATATTGGAAAGGTTCAGACTCTTGAGGTTGGAGCAAAGGGTGGCTGTACAGGCTATACTCATATCACACCCCCCAGCTGACCATATACAGACACATCTGCTTTAGGCAGGACAGACCAGTTCGGTACTGGATCTGACTTCTGATCTGCCACGGGATGGACTAAAAGGTGACGGACCGCTTCCCCGGAACTTACTCCGGCCTTCAAGGCCGCGTCTATGGCTCTGGTTACTTCTTCAATTTTAAAAGAACGGCACAGCTTGAGAACTGATATAAAATCCTTTGTACCCTTATTGATCCCCTGTGTGGTTCTTAATCTTGACAGAAACTGGTCATAGGCGTCAGGCCATGTGGTACGCCACTGCCTGATGGGTCTGGCTGTATCAAAGGCTCCGGGACGTTTCTCAAGAAGATCCAGATAGTGGTCCGGGTCAAGTGACCACTTGTTGTTCCCATAAAAACGGGAATGAGAGGCTACCTTTTTGCCTTCATAAAATATTTCCACCCTGGACACCCCAAGGCTGACCGAAACCTTCATTCCTGCAAAAGACGCCGGAACAGAGTAGCGGTTCTTGTCCACCACGACCGTACTGTAATGATCAACCTTCCCCGTTGTGTGCAAAATGTTACAGAACTGGTTATCTGGAATAAGCAGCAGATGAGCCTTCTCCTGCTCAAACAACTGATTAATATTCTTTGTCCTGCCTGTTGTAACATGTTCTCCATGTTTCAGACATTTCTTGAGCAAATCTTCATTCAAGGCCTCAAGGCTCTCTGCCTCGGGCAGGGGAACCATGAAGTTACGCCTGACATATCCCACAACTCCCTCAACTCCGCCTTTCTCATTGCCTTTGGCAGGATTGCAGAACTCGGTCTTGAAGCTGTAGAAAGAACAAAACTTCCGAAACTCATCCTGTAGAATCCGATTCTTGCCCCTTAAAACCTTCTGAACCGCCGTTGTCATATTGTCATAGACCAGAGTAGGGAAGACACCCCCAAAAAAATCAAACCCATTCATATGGGCATCAAAAAGACATTGCTGTCTCTCTGCACGGTAAAATCGAACAAAAGTCTTGCCAGATCGAACGCATGCAGAAAAACTTGCAAGCCTCCATGTGACCACCAATGATCACGTTAGCCTGGCCCCAGTCCACCTCTGCTTCCTGACCCACATCAGGAACAAGAGGAATGAACGCTCCTGACCTCTTTAAGCCAAATAATGCCTTGGCTTGCCGAACATAACGACGAACCGTGGACTCAGACCCCTGATAACCCTCTTCTTCTACAAGTCGGTTATATATCCTCCTGGCAGTGTGTCTCTGCTTTTTGGGCCTGTCTTTATCTTTCTTAAGCCACTGATCAATGATAGCCTTGTACGGGTCAAGAACAGGGTAAGGCTGATTGTCTCTGCTCTTGTAGACCTTATACTCATCCCTTAGAACCTTGCGAATCGTATTTCTGGAATGGCCCGTCTCCCGCGACAACTCCCTTATTGACTTCCCGTATACCCGACTGCCAACCCTGACATACTCATATTGCTCCACTGTGATCATACCTCCCCCACCTCCCTCCTGAATCTGTAATCAACTCAGGATAAAGGTGCTTTGTCAGGGGGGTCAATTTTCGGTTATCACAAACACCCTAAAGGGGTCAGTTTTCGGTTAGCACAATCACATTTTTCTTAATCAAACCAGCCAGCGCCCTTCACAGCCCGTCTGACAAAACGAAATATATCGCCAAAATGGGGCAACTCAGTCATCTGCAGGCCCAGTCGATTATCCCACAATTTTTTCAAACGTGCTTCTTTGCGGTCATAAACAGCACCTAAATCATCAGTGGTCCTGTTCCTGAAATCAAGCTTTGCCTTGACTTCGGGCCAAAGCATGGTCAAGTCAACATGATTGTTTGACACAAGATACCAGAAATCAAACAAATCGCGCGGTTCATTCCGGGCCTTGTCGGTAAGAGCCAGAAATTTCTCAACACAAATCTCGTCCAGGGAGTATACGCTGATCAGACTTCCTTCCGGGATATCTGCATATTCCTCATGCCCTCTTAAAACTCGGCGTTTTTCTACAGGAAAGGTCAGCTTTTCCTTAATAGTGATATCCACCTTGACTGTTTTTCGGGTTGTTGCCGGGAGCGGGCCTTCATAGCCAAGGTAAAACGTATGACTGTTGTGATGCCTGTTTCGGTCCTCGGCGTGAAATGCAAACATAATCCCGCTTTCCTCCCTGACCTTCTTGTAAACCTCTTCAAGGCCGGACAGGATATCCGCAAAGGACATGTCCCGAGCCAGGGTAAAATCGAGGTCTTCAGAGAACCGTTAATCATGGAAGTAGCAACGCTTGAGCGCTGTTCCGCCCTTAAAGATCAAATCCTCATCTAAGGAAGACCCGGACAAACCGACGAGAAACCAGGCCAGGCAATAATCAAGTTCCAACACAGCTTCCGGAATGCGTCTTTTGCCTTTTCCGGCAAGCCGGTTGGCCAAAAGCGAAATGTTTCTCTGGGGTATCATGTGTTCAAGTCCTGACCAAAGCAAGCAGCTCATCCGGCTCCATATTTAGCCGCAACCGCCACCTGGCAAGATATTTTCCCTCATGAGGCAGCACCGGATCCAGGAGGACATAAGATTTGGACAGATGCTGCTGCAGGTTGGAGATGTGGGAGTCTGAGGCCATCTGGAAAATTTCCAGCAAAAAACCAAGCCTGCGGATTACCGCACCGACATCAACTTTAACTGCATACCCAATCAATCGGTCCAGATCCAATTCCTGTTTTTTGATCCACAGCCCCTTGGCTGTTTCGCTCAAACCACCGCAATGCTGCGGCAGCTTGAGGCAGTCAATAATCGTCCGTTCCGGGTCACTGACCTGCACGCTGTCTGTTTTCGTGGCCCAGTGCTTTTCAATGCCGAAAAAATGTTCCGGCCTGCATCTTACAAAGTGATATTCCGTTCCAAGGACCATGCGGGGCCGAATGGAACGGGCAACTGAAACAAAAACTTTCAACTGGGGCTGGGTAACCATTTGATGGATGTCCATGGCCGAGGCATGTGAGATATAGTATTTTTGCCTGCCTGCCAGTTCCCGGCCCAGAATATAAGGATTGCCCAAATATTCGCTCTCAAACCCGAGTTCATAAGGAACCAGGATAAAAAGTCCAGGTTTTAATCTGGTTGCCACACCCCGATTTACAAGGGAAGCCACAAAATTCCGGGCGGATTTCGGTTGAAGTCCGGTAATTTCCATGACATCGGCATTGGAAAACATAGGCTTTCCCTGTTCGTAGAGCCTCCCCACCAGATAAGCCGCCCGTGGCCCTAAAGTTTTCAATTTTTCTTTCTTATTACCATTCATGCGCATAAAGCCTTTTGATAGCAGGCCTATTGCACTTAAAATATGACTCTGTCAATGTTTTTGCTACTATTTATTCTCTCATCTTCCTGTTCAACCTCTTCCTTAATTCAACCATCAACCATCAACATTCAACCTCTTCCCTCAGCCCCCTGCCACCTCAATACTCACCCGAGCCACCTCAAAAATCTCCTCCACCGGAATGGGCGCAGGGCCTCCCTGCTTAACCGCCTCCACAAACGCCTCTGCACATGCTTTCTGTCCCTTATCCTGCCGCCAGAGGTTCATTTTTTTGAATCCCGGCCAGCCAAACCCTTTCAACTTTCTGAAGTTGTCCAACTGGAGTACACAGCCGGCTGCAAAGACTTCAATCCGTTCTTTGGGAAAGCTTGCATGCCCGTTGGCCAGGTAATGAATAGTTCCAAAAGAACCATCTGCAAAGCCCAGAGTAATGGCGGACTTGTCGCCTGGGACGTCAACACCCGGAACATCTCCCATGCACCGGCCCTGCACTGAAACAATTTCACTTCCGGCAAGAAAGCGCATCAGATCTATGTAATGACAGGCCTCGCCAATAATTCGCCCCCCGCCCACACCAGGATCCTGGGTCCAGTGATCCGCTGGAATGGCTCCAGCGTTCATGGTCATGATAAAGGATTTTGGTTCTTTGACAGTATCAAGAAGGCCCTTCATTTTTTGAATCTGGGGCGAAAACCTCCGGTTGAAGCCAACCATCAGTCTTGGAGAAGCTGAGAAGCTGGGAAGCTGAGAAGTTGCTTCTTTACTCTCTTTCTCATCCTCTAAACTTCTTATCTTCCCAACTTCTTCTTCAATGGCGTCCAGCTCTTCAAGGGTAAGACATAAAGGTTTTTCCACAAACACATTCTTCCCAGCCCTTAGCGCCTGAAGCACAAACCTGGCATGGGAGTTGTGCCTGGTGGCAATGACCACGGCATTTGTATTTTCATCAGCCAGCATGGCCTCCACATCAGTGGAAGCATATTCAAAACCGGCCTTTTTGCCGGTCACTGCGGCACTGGTCCCTCCGGAAGTGACAATAGTTCGCAGCCTGGCCCCAGCCTTTTTAAAAGCCGGAATAAGTACCCTGGATGCATAGTTGCCCGCCCCGATAAACGAAACCACAGCCCCCCCCGCCTCAGGCTTTTCCCCCTCTTCATCTTTGAGCTTAACAGTTCTCTGCCCTTTGTTTACCCCGTGAAACCAGGGACCCCTTAGGGGTGTTTCACTGGGGCGGACAAAACTCTTCTCCGTCTTGTATTCAAGCAATATCCCCAGAACATCCGACTCGCTGCTAAGCACCTCATAAGCCTTTGGCGCGTCTTCAAAAGCAAACCTGTGGCTGATAAGCGGGGTTACATCAATCTTTTCCTCAGCCATCATGTCCAGTACAGCCTCAAAATTGCGCTGCTCTGTCCAGCGCACAAAGCCCAGAGGATAATCATGGCCCTTGTCCTCATATTCCGGATCATATCTGCCCGGACCATACGAGCAGGACACCTGAAAGGTCAGTTCTTTTTCGTAAAAATCAGCCCGGTTCAGCTCCAGCCCGGTTACCCCCACCAGTACGATCCGGCCGCGCTTGCGGCTCATGCGGGCTGCCTGGACCACCGGATCATTGGATTTAGTGGCCGCGCAGATAATCACCCCGTCCATGCCCTTGCCCCGGCTGAAGGCCATGCCAGCTGACACCGGATCTCCACCTTGGCCGGGATTGCAGGTTTCCGCGCCAAACTGCCTGGCCAGATCCAGCTTTTTATCATCAAAATCAATGGCCAGGACCCGGCAGCCCTGGGCTTTTAAAAGCTGAACAGTTAATAGCCCGATGAGGCCGACACCGGTAACAGCAAAACATTCACCCAGGGTTGGCCCGGCCAGGCGGATGCCCTGGAGGGCAATGGCCCCAAGCACGGTAAAAGAGGCCTCTTCATCACTGACATTGTCCGGTATTCTGGCGCACAGGTTCTTGGGTATCCTGACAATTTCAGCATGTGGACCATTACTGACCACCCGGTCGCCCGGCTTAAAGGGAGAAGTTGAGAAGGTGGGAAGATGAGAAGGTGAGCAGTTGAGAGGTTGAGAAGTTGAGTCTGAAGCCAGATCATACTCTCTGCTATTCTGACCTTCTGATCTTCTAAGCTTCTTATCTTCTAATCCACTGACCACTGACCTCTGACCTCTGACCTCTGATACCACGCCCACATTGCAGTATCCCAGCGGAATAGGCTGCTCCAGTTTGCTGCGCACAGCATCATAAGTAGCCATGATCCCGTCAGTCCGGGCCTTGTCCAGGACCATTTTTACCTTCTCAGGCTGCTGCTTTGCCTTTTGCAAATACCCAGCCTTGCCGAAATCCACCAGCATCCGCTCAGTGCCGGCTGAGACAAGTGATACTTTGGTCGCGATTAATAATGATCCCGTTTTGGGTGCAGGATCAGGGGCTTCGACTATGTATGTGGCGCCTTTGGTAAGGTCTTGTAGTATTTGTTTCATTATTTAAGAAATATGGTTATAAATTTAGGTAATTAGATCTTCTAAAATCAAGGTCAACTCAGATGAACGAAGGCTTTCCAGACTATCTCCGTCAGCTCCAGTAGCAATAGACTTTCCAATATGCCTATACATTTGAGCATAAGAGTTTAAGGGGTTAACCTTTTTCTTCCTCAAAACTCGTGTGCGACTTTCCGCCTCGTAATATGCTCCATCAACCATTTTTACGGTCACTCCTCCTTTGCGCAGCTCGATGTGGTCTCGGACGCCAAGACGTTGACTCCCAGTGTCTGTCAAGCTCATAGATAGGTAAGCACCGTTTTCAAGACGGACCTGAACAGAAATGTCTGAACCGCGTGGCCGCCAGACACGATAATCTATCGCGTTGGAATAACCATTTACATACATGAAATAATCAAGCCAATGACAACCATTGGACACCAAACGACTTCCACTGTTTGGCCAGTTGTACCAGTGCAGGCGAGGCAACGGGATCTCGTAGACAATGCAATGCATATCCACCGGATCACCAGGAGTACTGTCCAAGTCATGCATTGCATAACTGTGCAGCTCGGAATAACGCTTGTGGAAGCACAGGAAAAAACGGGCCTTTGATAGTTGAGTCATAACATTGGAAAATTTTTCATATTGCAAACGCGTTGTGGCCAGGGGCTTTTCTATGACCGCATAGGCTGATTGGCGTAAAGCCGCAATGGCCAAATCTGTATGAGTGTGGTGAAATCCGGCGATAAACCAGGCATCAAATGTCAAACCTATTCTTGGATGTGGTGCTGTATCCAAGCTCACTTTTGGTTTTTTCCCAAAAAAAGCCAGTTGATCCGGATCTATCTCATGAACCCGTTGCAACGAAATGTGAGAGCGAATATTGGGAATAATAGCGGTCTTGGCATAGTTTCCCAAGCCAAAGAGTACGGCTGTAGGCTTACCTTTGGTTGGTGTGTCCACATTAATTTGCTCAGTGATCTGCAAATTTCCAATAGATTTACAATTTTCTTTTTTCAGTGCTGACGAACACTTCTGCTCAAGCATTAAAAGCGTCTTCTGAATATTCTCAACATCAATCTCAAGGCCAGAATAAGGAGACCACCCTACATATTGCAACAGTAAATCAGGAAGCTCGCAAGAACCAAGTGAGTTCTCTGTAGATGGGAGGCTCTGGTCAGATGCCAAGCTCACCGCAACAACAAACGCTTCATGTATACAGAGAATATCAGTATCAGAAGGATGATTTGGTGCAAAAAAAAGAACATGATTTCCAGAAACGAGATTTGATGAAGAAGGTGACTCCAAAATTAAGCCAACACCTACCCCGAAAATCTTTTGATTTCTTTTATTTTCAGAAAAACGAGAGCGGAGTTTCTGGATTACTGAACGAGCCCCTACTTTTTTTAGATAATTCCAGAGTAACCACAGACTTCGTGGATGCTCAATATATTGTTCCTGTACAGGAGCTGTATATAACCATCTCGTTATCCGAATGCTTAATTCCGTCTTGGGTGCTCGCCAACTCGTAAGTATTGGTGTGTTCATCGAAATACAACTTCTTATGAATGAGTTTTTTGGCCTAAAGGTCCAGGATGGACAACCGGCTGTGTCCAAGCCCAATCCGCGTTGTTTGATAAAAATAAAAGCCCTGAATCATCAAGGCCGCGGTGCGCAATTTTTTGGAAAGCACAAGGAAGAGAGCCGGCATTCCAGCCGGAGAAACCTATTATTCCGCACATGACGAATGGCTGACTCCAACTGATTTTTTCTGTTGATATAATGCATCAAACAACAGTTTGTTTTGCTTCAGAGCTTCCCCAGATAAAATCATGGAGAGAGCATATTGTTTTGCCAGGTTTCTTTGTTCAATATGTTCATTTTTTGTTTGAGAATAGACATGCTCAATAACATCAATAAATTCTTGTATTTTCTCAAGTTGCCTGACCCATCCCACACCAGCATCGTCCAGATCACGCCAGGGTGTCTGGTCGCTGATCAAGACAGGCGTGCCAACCGCCAAAGACTCAAAAATGGCATGACCGTAATTCTCGCCCCGGGTAGGCAGAAAGAAAAGGTTATACTTGACTAAGGTTGGTGCAACAGCTTCATGCTCAATAACAACGTGGCATGTAACATAAAATGACTATCTTTATTCATAATTTAGTGCACACTCTTTTCATGAATTTTTTTCAAAATATCACGAATCATAGAGTATCTTTGCTTTAAATCGGGAAAGGATTTAACTCTTTTAAAACCATTTAGAACTATATTATCGACACTTGGATCTGCCTGCAGACACAAAACAAGCTTGTTCGCACAGGACGAAGGATCATTAGGGTCCACATAAAAAGCATCTTCTTGGCAAATATCCCTTGCAAAATTACGGTTAGAAGTTACAATTGGCCTTCCTGAAAACATAGCTTCAATATATGTAGCTGAGAAGGTTTCTAAAAGGGTGGGTAAAAATATCACTCTTGCCTGCCTATATAAATCAGAAGCTTGAGATACCTTAAATGGTCCAATATTCTTAATTTTGTTATTCAGTTTTAATTTTTCTGCTTTATCTTTTATTTTCTGCCAAGCATAACTATTTTCATTTAAAGTCAATCTGAATTCAAAGTCATCAAGACTAAACTCATTAACTAACCTATATGCCACTTCTGGAATTATGCTCAGATTTTTATGGGGATAAGGGGCTGCAGGGATCAGAATTACAGGATTGGACTTTTTATAGCTGGGCATTCTGTACATTTGATCTCTATTGAATGACTTTCCTAAAGCGTTGGGGACAACAAAAGTTTTTTCTCTTTGAACGCGCAGTCTTCTAACAAACCCCTCACAGGAAGAGCGGGTTTGAAATATCCAGTAGTCAGCTTTCCTGAATGATAATGACTGGTATACTACATGAGCAATACTTTTAAAGCCTGAAAAAAAACCATCACAAAAAAAGGCTTCCAATCCAGCATGAGAAACAAATCCATTGCTACAACCCAGAACATGCAAAGAATCAAACTTAACGTATGCTGGACCTGACATGGTATAAACAATATCCGGACATATTTTACTTTCAAACTTTTTAAGTTCTTTTCTTGCTTTCAAGGACTTGGCGGGTGAATCTTCAAAGACACGATACTCTTTTAATTTAGATACAGTTATGTGGTTTAATTGGCCATAAACCTCAGGAGAGAACGCTATTGACCAGCTAAAATCGCATGTCTCAACAGCCTGGGCAATGAAGTTGGCCGCAGTCTGGATTCCTCCTCCGACTATATTTGTTGTGCAGTTAAAGAGAATTTTCATTTTAATAAATCGGAATTCTAATCCATCTCTAAATCTTTTTATTGGTCATTGCCCTCTGTGCCACAAGAATGAGCAATAGTCATATTGATTATTTTTAAAAAAGAAATCCAGCAAACCCACTGCCGTAAGTTATTATGTTGTAGACGAAGGGAATGGATTTTACGGAGAAATACATGAGCAAGCATATCGCTACAGGATGAGTGAGGCGACCTTCGATCAGCATCAAATAGAAAAAAATGGTAACGGCAATCATATTCACCCGCATCCCACCCAAAAAATAAATTGTGACGATAATTGGAATAAATGCTATCAGCACACGAAAACGATTTTTTGTTGCAGTCATAGTTGCAACCAATAGAATAAACACACTTACTAATTCCGATAGTCCCCCATAACGTTCAGTATACCATAAAGCTTTTCTAAAAACCCCTTCCCATAGAAAGAAAAGACAAATTCCTGATAGGATCAGGGCAATAGTTAGGGATAGAAAGTCCATTTTTCGTATCCGAAACCTGACTATAAGCATTTTTATGGACTCGCTGTATTTTGCCATTCCAGCGCTTGCCAAAAGTATAAAAGACTGTAGATGCGCTAGCGGAGATAGCAAGGCCCAAAAAAAAGCTTTTTTAGTTGAAAAAAGTGCAGAATATGTAAGTAAAATATAGGCAAATTTAAGACGCTCCGCAGCTGTCATCAACACAATAAAATAAAAGTTTGTAAAGATAAAAAAATATATATACCACGGCACTTTGTATTTTTTAAGCAAAAGAATAATCCCACAAAAAAACAAAACATTAAACATTGATATGTATATGTTTTTTTCTATCCCGAGGTTTGCTCCCACCCATAAGACAATTGCTATAACAGGTTCACAACTTGATACATAGCTCATTGCTAAAGACATTAGGTCGCTAAGTGGTGCACCTTGTAAGGACTGATAAAATCTCCAATAGTGACCCTGGTCACCACGAGTATAATGCGTTAGTAGAAAATATGACCATAAGAAAAAAAGTGGCGATACAATAAAAAGTATTAACGTTTGCTTTGTGATTTTCATTGGCAGGTTAACAGTATGTTGAAAAAGTCCTTATCAGGCAGGCTGTTCAAAAACTCCAAGTACAAGGAGCAAAAAAAGTTCAAGGTCGCAGAGTATTTATCTATACGTAAGAGTTTGAACTTTTTGTAGCGACGAAGCAATTGGGAGATTTTCAACAGCCTGTTAAGTTAATTTGAGACAGTATTTAAAGCTTCTTGTATTTTTCTATGTATTGTTTGGCAATAGCTTGTATGGAAAACATTTCCCCCCCCCGTTTGTACAGATACTTGCTATATTCCTTCCTTAAAAAAGGGTCACCAGCTAAGAGATAAATTTTTTCAGCCAGACATTCCGGATCATCAGGCTTGCACAAAAACTGTTCACCGAAAGATCCGACCTGCTTTCTAACTGCGCCCACATCAGTGGATACAATAGGCAAGCCTATGGATATTGCCTCAAGAAGGGCGTTGGGCATGCCTTCATGCAACGAAGGAAGTACCAAAATGTCACTCCTTTCCATATATGCAAGCGGATTGTTGCTGTAACCAACAAAATAAACCTGTTCCCCCAAATTTAAATCATAAACCAAGTGGACCATCTCATTTTTCAGCGGTCCATCACCAATAATCTTGAGTGAAAAATTTATATTTTTCTTCCGCAATATCTTACAAGCCTTGATCAGTTGGTCGCAAGCTTTCTGAGGCACAAGCCGACCTACATAAATCAATTCTATCTGCTTTTTGCTTTCAGAAATACCCTTACATTGCGACATCTCAACACCATTAGCAACAAAAAAGATATTCTTCTTGTTAACACCTTTGTCTATAAGCTTATTTTTTGTGTCTTCTTCAAGAACCACACACAGGTCAACCAACCAGCACAGCATTGTCCACACTGTTCTGTCGATGAAATGCTTGCTGTTTAGGAGATGTTCATTTGGAAATTTGAAAACAATACGGTAACCTAATAAAAATCCGAGCAAAACCATTATTTTTCCTATTCTGCTTGGCGTATGGATATGCAGGATTTTGAATTTTCGGCGAAGGGCTACCAGCCTCAAGAATAAATTCGGAACAGCCCAAATACCAGGGGATACTCTGTCTACTAAGATACCTTCATGGTCTTCAGATGAGTTGCCACTATGTTTATATGAAAGTGCCTTGCAATCAACACCCTGCCTTGACAATTCTTTAGCAAGCAAATGAGCCTGTTTCTCTTTGCCTCCAAGTATTGGTGGAGGATAGGCGGCGTCGAACATTAATATTGATATTTCTTTGGATTTCATATCGATTCAACAGGCTAATTACATAAGCCACATCCTAACTCCAGTACTCATATCTGCTGGCTCTGGGCATGATTGCTTATAACTTGTTTTTAAGCATTGAAAAGGGCATTCTAAGATCAATTTTAGACTTTGTAAAGGCTCTTTATGCAATTAAATCAATGGGTTGATTATTTCCGCCCCCTAACCAACCCGAACCCTCATTTATGCTATTTTACATCAGCAAGAACTTACCAGTCCGGTAAGTTTCAAGAAAGATGTCGCCTTTAGGCCGCAATTTTTTCTGTATTAGAGGTTCTTTTTTTATTCAGTGTGACTTCAGAAGGTGCAGACCATTTCCTGATCTGACCTGACCACCGTTCCGGGTTTTTCATTTTTGCTCTTTGATAAACAACTCGTCGTCTGGCCAGGATTTCTTTGTCCCTGCCTGTGTGCCGATCATTGGGGGTTACATACGCCAGGCTGCTGTGACGATGCTCATGATTATACCACTGTACAAAACCCTCGACCCAGGTTCTGGCATCACTTAAGCTTTTAAAAGGCTTTTGAGGATACCAGGGGCGATATTTCAGAGTCTTGTATAAGGCTTCTGAATGGGCATTGTCATTGCTTACGCCAGGCCTTGAGAAGGACGGCATTACACCCAGCTGCTGCAAAGTGGCCAGCATGGTTGCTCCCTTCATGGGAGCACCGTTGTCAGAGTGTAGGACCAGTTGGTCTCTGGTTATGTTTTCCAGATAGCATCCTTCGCTGATCAAGCCTCCGGCCAGAGTGGATCCTTCACGGGTGTGTATCTGCCAGGTGATGATCTTTCTGCTGTAGAGATCAATGATCATGTACAGATAAAAGAACACTCCTCTAACCGGGCCCGGCAGATATGTAATGTCCCAGGTCCAGACCTGATTGGGCTCAGCAGCTGTCAGTTCTTCAGGCCTGTTGTGTCTCTTAGGCTTTGAAGGCTGCCTGTGGGTGTTTTGACCTTCTTCCCGAAGGATGCGGTACATGGTTGCCTCGGACGCCAGGTATGTTTCCTGATCAGCCAGATCCGCAACTATTTGATGCGGACTCAGGTTCCTGTATGCAGGACTGTTGATGGTCTTCAGAATCTTCTGTCGTTCCATTTCACTCAGTTTGTTGGCTGGTGTTTGGCTTGACTCTTTACGTCTGTCTTCAAGTTTCTCAGGACTTCTCCACCTTTGGATGGTCCTGGGACTTAAGCCGGTAATGGCACAAGCTTTTTTCAGCCTGGCTCCTGAACTGCAGGCTTCGTCTATAAGTGTCAGGATGCGCTTTTTCTTCTGGGTCGGGATCAGTCGTCCCTGTTGCCCCCCCAGAGGGCATCCACTTTTTTTTTGAGCACCAGAAGGGCCGTTGTTTCAGCTAAAGCCTTGTCCTTGCGGTTAAGCTCTTTTTGAAGATCTTTGACTTCTTTTTTAAGCTGACGGACATTATTGCCTTTGTTCCTTGATTGATCCTTGGAGAATTCTTTTTTCCATTTCTCCAGATGATGAGTATGTATTCCTTTTTGTCTGCACCAGGCTCCCAGCTGTTCGTCTGTAAGCTTGGCAGATTCAAGCAGGGCATCGAGCTTTTCTTTTGAGGACCAGTCCTGTGGACGTTTCTCATGTTTGGCCATAATGGTATCTCCAGTGCTTTGTGCTTTTTTAAGCCAGTATCGCATGGTTGAACCTGGAACTCCCATGTCCTTGGCGATCTGGGCTTGAGAGTCAGTCCCTGTAAGTACCATTTTGACCACGTTTTCTTTAAATTGCAAAGGGTAAGACATTATAACCAGCTCCTGCCCCTTGTTATGTTGAACATGATAGGATGAAAGGGATTTTTGTTCCAAGAGGAGCCCCCCGGGGGCTCCTCTTGGCCCTCCCTCAAATTTCATCCAAGACGACATCTATCCTGACACATGGGG
>NZ_JMKT01000004.1 GCF_000686525.1 Desulfonatronovibrio hydrogenovorans DSM 9292 | reverse complement strand
GTCAATGTGACCCACCGTGCCAATATTAACATGCGGCTTCTTCCGCTCAAACTTTGCCTTTCCCATCTCTTCCCCCTATTTACTTTTAAGGATTTCCTCGGCAATACTTGCCGGAACCTTGTCATAATGATCAAACTGCATGGAATATGTGGCCCGCCCCTGGGTATTGGAGCGCATATCAGTGGCATATCCGAACATGTTGCTTAACGGCACGTGGGCCCGAACAATCTGAGTCCCCATTCTAGGTTCAAGGCTAATAATTTTCCCGCGGCGCCCGTTGAGATCGCCCATGACATCCCCGAGATATTCCTCCGGGGTAAGCACCTCAATGAACATAATAGGCTCAAGAAGGACTGGAGAAGCTTTGGCGCAGGCCTCCTTAAGAGCCATGGAACCGGCAATGTAAAAAGCCTGTTCCGAGGAATCTACATCATGATAGGATCCATAAACCAGGTTCACTTTAAGGTCCACCACCGGATATCCGGCCATGACACCGCTCTTGAGAGCGTCCTTGATACCCTTGTCAATAGCTGGAATATATTCTTTGGGGATAACCCCGCCGACTATCGAATTCACAAACTCGTAGCCTTGGCCGGGCTCTGCAGGCTCCAGTTCAATGACTACGTGCCCGTACTGTCCACGCCCGCCCGACTGCTTGATATACTTGGTTTCATGCTTGACAGGCTTGGTTACTGTTTCACGATACGCAACCCTGGGCTTGCCAACATTAGCCTCAACCTTAAACTCACGGGTAAGCCGGTCAACGATGATTTCCAGGTGAAGCTCGCCCATACCGGCAATCAGGGTCTGTCCGGTTTCGTCATCACTCTTGACCCTGAAGGAAGGATCTTCCTTGGATAGCTTCTGCAGGGCATTGCTGAGGGAATCCCGGTCAGTCTTGGTCTTAGGCTCAATAGCTATTTCAATTACCGGTTCAGGAAACTCCATGGACTCAAGAAGAACCGGTCGCTCAGGAGCGCAGAGAGTCTCTCCGGTTGCTGTAAATTTCAGACCCACTGCTGCAACGATGTCTCCGGCATAGGCTGACTTGATCTCTTCCCTCTTGTTGGCGTGCATCTTCAAAAGACGGCCAATGCGCTCCTTTTTACCTGAAGCAGCATTGATAACAGTCATGCCGGATTCAATATGACCAGAATAGATTCGCAGAAATGTCAAGTGACCCACAAAAGGGTCAGAAGCAAGCTTGAAAGCCAGTGCACTCAAGGGCTTGTCATCTTCTGGAGGGCAGAGAACCTCCTCCTGGGTATCCGGGACAGTACCTTTAATTGCCGTAATATCAACCGGAGAGGGCAGATAAGAAACAGTGGCATCCAAGAGAGGCTGAACCCCCTTATTCTTAAAGGCTGAGCCACAAAGAACCGGGCAGATGGTCAAGGCAATAGTGGCCTTGCGAATCCCGTCGGCAAGCTCCTCAGGGTCAAGATCTTCACCGGACAGATACTTTTCCAGCAGGACCTCATCTTCCTCAGCTATGGCCTCAACAAGGTATTGACGCCACTTTTCAAAATCTTCCTGCAGCTCTGCAGGGATTTCGCTCACTTCGAACTCTTTTCCCTGGGTCTGGTCGTTGAAGATCAGGGCCTTGCCCAGAACCAGATCAACTAAACCCCTGAAAGAGTCTTCAGCCCCCATGGGGATCTGCAAAGGAACAGGCTTGGCCTTGAGTCTGTCCCTGATCATATCCACCACCCGGAAAAAATCAGCTCCGGTTCTGTCCATCTTGTTGACAAAGGCCAGCCTGGGTACATGGTATCGATCAGCCTGACGCCAGACTGTCTCAGACTGAGGCTCTACTCCACCAACAGCGCAGAAAACTGCAACACTTCCGTCAAGAACTCTCAGGGAACGCTCTACCTCTATTGTGAAATCCACATGTCCCGGAGTATCAATTATATTGATCCGGTGATCCTTCCAAAAGCAGGTGGTTGCGGCAGAAGTTATGGTAATCCCGCGCTCCTGCTCCTGCTCCATCCAGTCCATGGTGGCCTGGCCATCATGGGTTTCACCCAGCTTGTGCGATATACCGGTATAGAATAGAATTCTTTCGGTTGTTGTTGTTTTCCCGGCGTCAATATGGGCCATGATCCCGATATTGCGCTGCCTTTCGATTGGTACAAGCCTTCCCACTATAATCTCCCAAAAATAAATCCGTTACGGATTAAATGTATCAGCGCCTGCGCGCATAAAAATCACCCATCAGGACTCAAACCCCGACGGGTGCAAATAACCTGCTTATGACAAGAGCCATTGCCCTTATCAAAAAACTACCACCTGTAGTGAGCAAAGGCCTTGTTGGCCTCAGCCATACGGTGCGTATCCTCTTTCTTTTTAATGGCTCCACCCCGGCCATTGAATGCATCAAGCAGTTCAGCAGCCAGCTTTTTTTCCATACCCTGCTCTCCCCGGGACCTGGAGTAAGTAACCAGCCAGCGAATGGCCAGGGCCTCCTGTCGATCCGGACGAACCTCCATGGGGACCTGATAGGTTGCACCCCCTACTCTTCTGGACTTAACCTCCATCTGAGGCTTGACATTATCAATAACCTGATGAAACGCCTTAATGGGCTCCTCACCGGTCTTCTGGCCCAGCTCTTCTATGGCCTTGTACAGAAGTTTTTCCGCAATGCTCTTCTTACCGTCCACCATAAGCCTGTTGACGAATTTGGTCAGAACGCGGCTTCCATAGGCTGGATCAGGAAGAACCATTCTTTTGGGGATTGGACCCTTGCGTGGCATTATTATATCTCCCTTATTTTGTTATTTCGGTCTCTTGGCGCCATATTTGGATCTGCTCTTACGCCGATCCTGGACTCCGGAAGTATCCAGGGTACCCCTGATAATCCTGTACCGGACACCGGGAAGGTCCTTGACACGGCCACCCTGGATCATGACCACAGAATGCTCCTGAAGGTTGTGCCCTTCTCCGGGTATGTATGAGGTGACTTCTATGCCGTTGGTCAGCCTGACCCTGGCTACTTTGCGCAAAGCTGAGTTGGGCTTTTTGGGTGTGGTGGTGTAAACCCTGACGCATACGCCTCTTTTCTGAGGGCACTCCTGAAGGGCAGCCCTTTTCTTACTCTTAATTACTTGGTCCCGGGATTTCCTGACCAGCTGATTTATGGTCGGCATATATCCTCCATTATTTATTCTGCTTGCTGAAACAAGTAGCAGTTAGTTTAAGGGCGTACCCTTGTCAAGAAAAATCTAGTATCGGGCTCAACTATCTCCCGATCTGTCCATTAAAAACTTCTTCATCCAGCTCCTCCAGGAACCGGTCGGGATTCTCAGGCTGTTCAGGAACAGCAATATCACTGTTGACGTATGGTCTGAATCCGGTGCCGGCCGGAACCAGCCTGCCCACAATAACATTCTCCTTGAGACCTCGCAGCTTGTCCACCTTGGCCATCAGAGCGGCTTCAGTAAGCACTTTTGTTGTTTCCTGAAATGAGGCTGCTGAGATAAAGGACTCAGTGGTAAGAGAAGCCTGGGTGATCCCCAGGACAAGGGGCTCGGCCATGGCTGGATTTTCACCTCTTTTGATGCATTTTTCATTTTCCTGCATAAAGGACATCTTTTCCACCTGCTGACCAATAAGAAAACCTGTATCTCCAGGGTCAATTATCTGAACCTTTTTGAGCATCTGCCGGACAATGACCTCAATGTGTTTATCATTAATCTGAACACCCTGGAATCTGTATACATCCTGGATTTCCTCAACCAGATAATTGGCCAGATACTTCTCTCCTTTGATCTTCAGAATATCGTGCAGGTCGGGGTTTCCTTCAGTGATCAACTCACCGGCCTCGACAAAGTCTCCTTCCTGAACCGTAATGTGCCTGCCCTTAGGAATCAGATATTCCTTAGGTTCTCCAGTTTCTGGACTTATTATGATCTTTCTTTTGCCTTTGGATTCAGGACCAAAGGATACAATGCCGTCAATTTCAGTAACTATGGCCTGATCCTTGGGTTTTCTGACTTCAAAGAGTTCAGCCACCCTGGGCAGACCACCAACGATATCCTTGGTTTTTGAGGATTCCCTGGGCTTCCTGGCTATTACGTCTCCAGCCTGGACCTCATCGCCATCATTGAGCATTAAAATAGCTCCAACTGGTAGCTGAAAAACAGCTTCAGAAGTTGTTCCAGGGCGCAGCTTAACATTGCCTTTGGCATCGCAGATGGAAATGCTGGGTCTGAAGTTGGTGGAGCGATACTCTGTAATCGTCCTGGTAGCCCGTGAGGTGGTCTCGTCAACCTTTTCCTGGAAAGTCCTGCCTTCGATGATGTCAGTAAACTTGATCCGACCGCTGACGTCAGTAACAAACGGCTCGTTAAACGGATCCCATTCAGCCAGAAAGTCTCCTTTCTTTACCTCTTGATCGGCCTTGACAAACAGCTTGGCACCGGAGGGAAGAAAATACTTTTCCCTCTCCCGGCCCTGGTCATCCACGATTTTGACCTGTCCGCTCTTGCCCAGAACCATGAACTCACCTTTGGAATTCTCAACGGTCCTGACCCTGGCAAACACTACGTGGCCGGCATTCTGGGCTTTGATGTTTGAACGCTCTATCTCCTTGGAAGCAGTGCCTCCAATATGGAAAGTACGCATGGTAAGCTGGGTGCCGGGTTCTCCAATGGACTGAGCCGCAATGATGCCAACGGTTTCGCCGACGTTCACCAGGTGGCCCCTGGCCAGATCCCTGCCGTAACAAAGGGCGCATATTCCCCTTTTTGTTTTGCAGCTCAAGGTAGAGCGTATGTTCAGGATGTTGATGCCGGCCTGGTCAATTTTCCGGGCAGCTTCTTCTGTGATCATTTCATTGGAGGTAACAATGATATCACCGCTTTCAGGGTCCAGGACATCGTACATGGCAATCCGCCCGAGAGTCCTTTCACTGACTTTTTCCTGAATCTCTCCCGATTTCATGAGATGTGAAATCTCAATACCATCAACAGTTCCGCAGTCAAACTCAGCAACAACAACGTCCTGGACAACATCAACCAATCTTCTGGTCAGATAGCCTGAATTGGCTGTTTTAAGGGCGGTGTCCGCAAGGCCCTTTCTGGCTCCATGAGTCGATGTAAAGTACTGAAGGACAGTCAGTCCCTCTCTGAAGCAGGAGGTAATGGGTGTTTCAATGATTTCTCCTGAAGGCTTGGCCATAAGACCCCGCATCCCGGAAAGCTGCCGCATCTGATCCTTGTTCCCCCTGGCCCCGGAGTTGGACATCATGTAAATGGGGTTGAGACTTACATTCTCTTCCTGGCGACCTGTAGCCGGGTCGGTCAAGATATCCTTGGAAATGTCCTGCATCATCTTGGCGGCAATATCATTGGTCGCCTTGGTCCAGACATCAACAATCTTATTGTATTTTTCGGTTCTGGTAATAATTCCTTCGCGGTACTGGTTTTCGATTTCATTGACCAGTTCCTGGGATGAGGACAGGATTTTTTCCTTGGTCTCGGGTATCTTCAAATCTTTGACCCCGATGGTGATGCCCGCCCGGGTGGAGTACTCGTATCCCATATCTTTGAGCCTGTCGCTGAGAATTACCGTAGCCTTTGTCCCGGCGCGGCGGTAAGTTTCACCCACCAGTCTGGCAATGGTCTTCTTGGTCAAGAGGCAGTTCACCAGTTCAAAGGGGACTTCATCAGGCAGGATCTCGCTGACCATGACCCGACCGGGCGTAGTATCCACCAGCTTTTTGTCGATACGGACCTTGATCCTGGCGTGGAGGTCCACACATCCGGCATCAAAAGCGGAAATGACCTCACTTCGGTCGGAGAATATTTTGCCTTCACCTTTTTCAAAAGACCTATCAACAGTCAGATAGTAAAGACCAAGCACTATATCCTGGGAAGGAAGGATAATGGGTTCACCATTAGCCGGAGAAAGGATATTATTGCTGGACATGATCAACACCCTGCACTCAACCTGGGCTTCAATGGACAATGGAACATGTACAGCCATCTGGTCACCGTCAAAATCAGCATTAAAGGCCGAACATACCAGGGGATGGAGCCTTATGGCCTTTCCTTCCACCAGGACCGGCTCAAAGGCTTGAATTCCCAGACGATGAAGAGTAGGAGCGCGGTTGAGCAAAATAGGGTATTCCTTGACCACTTCATCAAGGATGTCCCAGACCACTACGTCACTGCGTTCAACCATTTTTTTGGCACTTTTGATGGTGCTGGCATGGCCTTTTTCTTCCAGCTTGGAATACAGAAATGGCTTGAACAGTTCCAAAGCCATTTTCTTAGGTAGACCGCACTGGTGCAGCTTAAGATTGGGACCAACCACAATGACTGAACGACCAGAGTAGTCAACCCGCTTACCCAGGAGATTCTGCCTGAATCTTCCCTGCTTGCCCTTGATCATGTCTGAAAGGGACTTGAGAGGACGGCCATTGGTTCCGGTAATGGCCCTGCCTCTGCGGCCATTGTCAAAAAGAGCGTCTACTGCTTCCTGGAGCATCCGCTTTTCATTTCGAATGATTATATCCGGTGCTCCGAGTTCCAGAAGCCTGCGCAAACGGTTGTTTCTGTTGATCACCCTGCGGTAAAGGTCATTTAGATCAGAAGTTGCAAACCTGCCGCCATCCAGCGGGACCAGTGGTCTTAATTCAGGTGGAATCACAGGTATGGCTTCCATGATCATCCATTCGCACTTGTTCTCGGATTCCAGAAAGGCTTCCACGATCTTGAGACGCTTGGCGATCTTCTTCTTTTTAGTCTGGGAGCGGGTGGCCTGGGATTCCTCCCGAAGCTCATTTTTGAGCTTTTCCAGATCGATCTCTGTCAGCAAGTCCCTGACCACCTCTGCCCCCATACCTACTTTTATGGCGTCTTCGCCAAAGGTATCAATAATCTGCAGGTACTGTTCCTCGGAAATAACCTGTTTTTGGGTAAGGGAGGTCTGGCCGGGATCAATGACCATATAGGCGTCGAAGTAAAGAACTTTTTCCATGTCCGCCATGGTCATGTCCAGCAGGGTGCCAATCTTGGAAGGCAGGCTCTTGAGAAACCAGATATGAGCAACAGGAGCGGCAAGCTCTATATGCCCCATGCGGTCCCGTCTGACCTTGGAGGCGATAACTTCCACACCACACTTTTCACAGACAATGCCTCTGTGTTTCATGCGCTTGTATTTGCCGCAATTGCACTCATAGTCCTTGACCGGCCCGAATATTTTGGCGCAGAACAGACCATCCCGTTCAGGCTTAAAGGTCCTGTAATTGATGGTCTCGGGCTTTTTCACCTCTCCGAAGGACCATTCCCGGACTTTTTCCGGCGAAGCAACCCTTATCTTGATCCCCTTGAGTTCTTTTCCTGAAATAGTGGTGGTGCTTGATGACCTCTGGGAGAAAAGATCGTCTAAACTCATATCCCTGTCCTCATATATGTAAAATAGTTTCTTAACAGTAAAACAAAATGGATTTCAAATGACCCCGAGTCTATTTACCCAGTTTCTTTTTCTCATCCTGGAGCAGTTCCACGTCAAGGCCAAGGGCCATGAGTTCCTTAATCAGCACGTTGAATGACTCGGGCATGGCCGACTCAAGGAAGTTGTTTCCTTTGACGATCTTCTCGTACATGTTGACCCTGCCGGTGACATCGTCGGACTTGACAGTGAGAAATTCCTGAAGCAGGTAAGCTGCCCCGTAGGCTTCAATGGCCCAGACTTCCATTTCACCCAGCCTCTGGCCGCCGAACTGGGCCTTTCCTCCAAGAGGCTGCTGGGTAACCAGGGAGTAAGGACCGGTCGACCTGGCATGTATTTTTTCATCCACCAGATGATGAAGCTTGAGCATATACATATATCCCACAGTGACCCGGTTCTTGAACGGATCACCTGTCCTTCCGTCAAAAAGGACTGACTTGCCGTCATCGCTCAAGCCTGCCCGTTCCAGCCAGGACCAGATATGATCTTCTTCAGCTCCGTCAAAGACAGGGGTCTTGGTGATAATCCCCGAGCGCAGTTCCTTAACTGCTTCAACAAAGGCCTGGTCATCCAGGGTTTCAGCCAGGGAATCAATTTCCGGTGAATCGAAAATCTGGCTGATTTCCTTGCGAAGCATTTTGACATCTATACCTGAATCGACCATGGAAGCCAGCTGTCTGCCGAGCTCCTTGGCTGCCCACCCCAGGTGGGTTTCCATAATCTGGCCTATGTTCATCCGGGAAGGAACGCCAAGGGGATTGAGCACAATATCCACTGGGGTGCCGTCGGCAAAAAAAGGCATGTCCTCTTCAGGAAGAATGCAGGAAACAACCCCCTTGTTCCCGTGCCGGCCAGCCATCTTATCCCCGACATTAAGTTTCCTCTTAACAGCGATAAAGACTTTGACCATTTTGGTCACGCCTGGAGGAAGATCATCCCCCTCAACAGCCTTTTCCTTTTTCTGGTGATAGAGGTTTTGAATCAGTCGAAGCTGATTCTCATAAGTAGCTAGAACATCTCCAACTGCCTCGTTCACATCCTTGCCTGCAAAGGCCCCGGCAAGTTTTTTGACCGGAATGCTGTCAAGATCTTCTCTTTTCAGGGTCTGGTTGGCCTCTGCCAGGACCTCACCCTTTTTTCTACCCATGATGGTCATCCCGAGCCTTTTTCCGGAAACAATATTCCACATTCTGTCCCGGACCTGGGCAGTGACGGAAGTTATATGTATCTCTTCCTTTTTGGTCAGTTTTTCCAGCTCGTAATCCTCAATGGCCTTGGTTCTCTCGTCCTTTTCACTGGACCGGCGGTTGAAGACTTTGACATCGATTACAGTGCCTTCAATTCCAGGAGGAACCTTTAGAGATGTATTTTTAACGTCCCGGGCCTTGTCCCCGAATATGGCCCGCAAAAGTCTTTCTTCAGGAGTAAGCTGCGTTTCACCCTTGGGAGTGATCTTGCCCACCAGAATATCATCCTGTTTGACTTTGGCCCCGATCATGATAATGCCGCTCTCATCCAGGTTTTTAAGCATTTCATCGCTTACATTGGGGATGTCCCTGGTGATTTCTTCAGGTCCGAGCTTGGTGTCCCTGGCAATGACGTCAAATTCCTCAATATGGACTGATGTAAAGACATCGTCCTTGACCATGCGCTCGGATATGAGAATGGAGTCTTCAAAATTATATCCGCACCAAGGCATGAATGCCACCAGGAGATTTTTACCCAGGGCGAGTTCGCCATCCATAATCCCCGGACCATCAGCCAAGATATCCCCCTTTCGAACTTCCTGACCAGGGAGGACACGGGGCTTCTGGCCAAAACAGCTGTTCTGGTTGGATTTATGAAACTTCTGGAGTTCATAGCATATGGTATCACCCTTGGCAGAAGAAAGTTCCCGGTCATAGCTGACCACGACCTTTTCAGCATCCACAAACCTGACCACCCCATTTTCTTCAGATGCCACGCAGCTTCCTGAATCTCTGGCCACGATCCCCTCCATGCCTGTGCCCACCAGGGGCTGCTCTGACCTGAGCAAAGGGACCGCCTGGCGCTGCATGTTGGATCCCATGAGGGCGCGGTTGGCATCATCGTGCTCCAGGAATGGAATAAGGGAAGAAGAGATGGACACAATCTGGCTGGGTGAAATGTCCATGAGGGTAACCTCTTCCTTGGGAACCAGGTTGAACTCTCCGTGAATCCTCGCTGATACCAGGTCAGTGGTGAAACGGCCCTGATCATCAATAGGCGCATTAGCCTGAGCAATGATCTGGTCCTGCTCCCGGGATGCATCCAGGTAAACTATCTCGTCTGTAACCTTATTATTCTTGACCAGTCTGTAAGGAGTCTCGATGAATCCAAAATCATTAACCTGGGCATGGGTGGTAAGGGAGACTATAAGCCCGATATTGGGTCCTTCGGGTGTCTCAATGGGACATATTCGCCCGTAGTGGCTGGGATGCACATCTCTGACTTCAAAACCAGCCCTTTCCCGGGTAAGTCCACCTGGGCCCAGAGCAGAAAGCCGGCGCTTGTGGGTTACTTCAGACAGGGGATTGGTCTGATCCATAAACTGAGAGAGCTGTGAAGTTCCGAAAAACTCCTTAAGCACCGCAGTCACCGGCTTGGGGTTAATCAGATCATGGGGCATGAGAGTGGCTACTTCCTGAAGACTCATCCGCTCCTTCACCGCCCTTTCCATACGGACCAGGCCTATCCTGTACTGGTTTTCCACCAGCTCTCCAACCGGACGGACCCGTCTGTTGCCCAGATAGTCTATATCATCTGCAGGACCGTGGGTATCTTTGAGCCTGGTCAGATGCTTGATGACCCTCAATATATCTTCGTTGGACAGGGTCTTGAAGTCCATGGGCAGATCCAGCCCAAGCCTGGAATTGAGCTTGTATCTTCCAACAGGGGAAAGGTCGTAATAGTCTGGATTGCGAAACAGGTTGTCAAAAAAGCTGGAGGCAATTTCCGGCGTAGGCGGAGAACTGGGCCTGAGCCTCTTGTAGATTTCGACCTGGGCCTCAAGCATATCCTGGGTCTTGTCAAGTTTGAGAGTATCCCGGATGGATGATGAAACATCCTGTCCTGCAGTATACAATATCTGCATTTCCTTAATCTTGGCTTCAAAGATGTTCTGAACCAGATCCGGGTTTAAGGAGTCGCCCATCTCAGCCATGACCTCACCGGTTTCAGGGTGAATCAGATCCCGGGCGACATACTGTGCAGTCAACTGATGCTGGTCTATCTCAATAAATTCTATCCCGGACTTGATCAGTTGTTTCCAGGCCCTTTTGGTGATGGGTCGGCCTTTTTTTACAATGACATTGCCTTCCTGATCCTCAATATCCTCAAAGGCGTTCTCCTTGCGATAGTGCTCAGCCAGGATCTTCCGGTAGACCCGGCCACTTTCAAAGCGTAAGGTTTCTTTTTCATAAAAATAATCAAGAATTTCTTCACTGGTCATGCCCATGGCCTTGAGTAGAATGGTGGCGTACATTTTCCGCCGGCGATCAATACGGACATAAAATATATCCTTGTGATCAAACTCAAAATCAAGCCATGACCCACGCATGGGAATTATGCGGGAGCTGTAAAGTACTTTCCGGCTCGAATGGGTCCTGCCTGAATCATGTTCAAAAATAATCCCGGGCGACCTTTGAAGCTGGTTGACTATTACCCGCTCTGTACCATTGATGACAAAAGTTCCCTTGGTAGTCATCAGGGGGATGGTTCCGAAATAAATATCCTGTTCTTTGATATCTCGGACGGTCCTGTTACCGGACTCTTCATCCACGTCGTACACAATGAGCCTTACCTTGATCCGGATGGGTGCTTCATAGGTCAGACCTTTGGACAGACACTCTCCCACATCATATTTGGGCTGGGAAATCTCATAGCTCACAAACTCCAGAGTAGCGGTCTTGTTAAAATCCTCAATGGGAAATACTGACCGGAATACTCCTTCCAGTCCCTTGTCAGCCCTGCTGGCCGGGTCAACATCTTCCTGCATGAGATCCTGGAAAGAGCTCAGCTGAAGATTTAACAGATGAGGGACCCCCAAGGTATATTTAATCTGGCCGAATTTTTTGGTGAATAGTGCCATGTTATCCTCGCGTTAAGGTAAGGTTTGAAACAAAGTCCTTGAAAGGCATGAACTAATATATTTGACCGGCAAAACCAGGTCTCAACATATCTAATCTACTGTTTATTGGTTTCTTGGAGAAAAGTTTTAAAGACGAAATTTTGTTATGGTTGAAGAGAGCTTTGTGGACAAGTTGAAATCCAGGGGCTGAAGTCCGTTTGCACTGGATGAATTGAAAAGGGATCTGCAGATCCGTACCGACCCGGGATTCAACTCCATTCAAAAACATATTATAAAGCTATACCCTGCCTGAAATAACAGAAGCATCAGCAGGATACCTGCTCACTATTCCGGACTGACCAGGGCAGCACCTGAGCAAAAAGACCAGGCACCCCATCTGGTCGGAGATGGTTAATTTTTGTTGTATTTTTCCAGAGTCCGTTATAAACATATAAAAAATATTCTCAAAAAAACAAATAGGTTAGAGAGCACAAGTATCCATTGATATTGTGCTCTCTAAACCCTGACAAAAACAGGCAACCCTGGTTGCCTGACAGATTACTTGACTTCGACGACTGCGCCGGCTTCTTCAAGCTGCTTTTTGGCTTCTTCAGCCTCTTCCTTTGAAACTGCTTCCTTGATGGCAGAGGGGAGTTCGTCTACTTTGGCTTTGGCCTCTTTCAGTCCCAGGCTGGTCAGAGCACGAACAGCCTTGATCACGGCGATCTTGTTGCCGCCAACTTCCTTCAGGACCACGTCAAACTCAGTCTGTTCCTCTTCTGCAGGGGCTGCATCACCGCCTCCAGCCCCTGGCATGGCTGCTACTGCTGCCACAGGTGCTGCTGCAGACACACCAAACTTCTCTTCAAGTTCTTTAATGAACTCTGAGAGTTCCAACACAGTCATGTTGGAAATAAAATCAATTACCTGTTCCTTGGAAATATCAGACATTGAATCCTCCTTAAAAATGATACTTTGGCTCTTTACTGTTCTTCTTTCTGCTCTTTGATCCCGTTAAGGGCATTCATCATGCCCCGAATCAGGTTGGCAAACAGGGATACAAAATTGGTGGGAACTGCATTCATGGTTCCCAGAGTCCTGGCCAGCAGTTCTTCGCGACCGGGCAGTTCTGAAAGATCCTTGAGAGACGATGCTTCAAGATACTTTCCGTCAAGACTGGCGAAACGGGCTTGGAACTTCTTACTCTTCTTCTCAAAGTCAACCAGAATCTTTGCCGCAACCACTGGATCATCATAGCCAAAGGCTATGGCACAGCACTCTTTGAACTTGTCCTTGACGCCCTCATGCTGAGTTTCTTCAAAGGCAATTCTTGCCAACGTGTTTTTAACAACCTGATACTCAACATTACTGCTGCGCAGCACCCTGCGCAGATCAGTCATCTCCTCAACGGACATGCCCTTGAAATCAGTGACAACCGCTATGCAGGCTTTATCAGCCTTTTCCCGGATGTCTTCAATAATTCGTGCCTTTTCCTCTCTGTTCACTGGATCACCTCACTTTATCTCAAAATTGAGCCAAAGCAGTCTCGACAGGAAATTAAGGGTCTGACCCACCTGTTGTCTCTGACTCATAAAAATATTTGAAGTCGTGAATTGCTGCCGTGGATGCCGGGCTAGTCCTTGAGATCCCTGAGGCTGGCAGAATCGATTTTAACTCCAGGCCCCATGGTTGTGGATACGGCAATTCCCTTGAAGTAAGAACCCTTGGCAGAAGATGGTTTAAGCTTCTGCAGGGTTTCAATCAAGGCCTTCAGGTTGTCCAGAATTTTCTCAGGACCAAAGGAAACCTTGCCCAGAGGAGCATGTACGATTCCGGCCTTGTCCACTTTGAACTCGACCTTCCCGGCCTTGAGCTCTTTGATGGCATTGCCCAGATCAAAGGTGACCGTACCTGTCTTGGCGTTAGGCATAAGGCCTCGTGGCCCCAGGACCCTGCCGATCTTGCCGACATGAGCCATCATATCCGGGGTTGCTACAGCCTTGTCAAACTCCAGCCAGCCTTCCTTGATCTTTTCCACCAGATCCTCTGCGCCAACTGCTTCAGCACCAGCCTCTTTGGCTTCTGCTTCCTTTTCTCCCTTACAGAAGGCAATCACCCTGACATCCTTGCCCAGACCATGGGGCAGACTGACTGCTCCTCTGACCATCTGATCAGCATACTTGGGATTGACACCAAGCCTTACGGACACGTCAACTGTCTCGTCAAAGTTGGCATAAGCAGCCTCCAGGGCCAGCTTGACCCCATCCTGAACCGGCATCCTCTGGTTGGAATCGATTTTCACTCTGGAATTATTATATTTCTTACCATGTTTCGGCATTGGCGTTTTACCTCTTGGAACTATTTTTCTACCTCAATGCCCATGCTTTTGGCAGTTCCCATTATAGTTTTAGCAGCAGCTTTAACATCCGCAGCATTAAGATCGGGCATCTTTAAATTCGCTATCTCCTCAACCTGGGCTTTGGTGACTTTGCCAACCTTGTTCTTGTTGGGTTCGCCCGAGCCCTTGTCCAGCTTGGCTGCCTTCAGCAGAAGTATAGCTGCGGGAGGGGTCTTGGTGATGAAGCTGAAGGATCTGTCCTGGTAAACAGTGATCACTACAGGGATTACCATTCCCTTGCTGTCCTGTGTCTTGGCATTGAAAGCCTTGCAGAACTCCATTATATTCACCCCGTGCTGACCCAGGGCCGGGCCAACAGGAGGTGACGGATTTGCTGCACCTGCAGGAATCTGCAGTTTGATTTTTGCCATTTCTTTTTTGGCCATTTAACGTACCTCTAAATCTCAGCTTTTTGAAACCTGAACAAAATCTAGCTCTACCGGGGTCTGCCTCCCAAATATGGAGACGGACACCTTCAGCTTTCCTTTATCATAATTCACATCTTCAACAACACCGTTGAAATTAGCAAAGGGCCCGTCAATGACCCTTATTTCATCTCCCCGGACAAAGTGGAACTTGGGACGGGGCTGCTCTTTGCGGGACTCGACAGTAGTCAGAATCTTTTCTGCCTCTTTGTCAGTCAGGGGGGTCGGCCTGTTTTTGCCCCCGATGAAACCAGTGACCTTGGGAATGGATTGAACAAGATGCCAGGAGTCATCATTAAGAATCATCTTCACCAGGACGTATCCAGGAAAAAACTTCCGGGTGGAAGTCTTTTTCTGACCCTTGACCAGCTCAACCACCTTTTCAGTGGGGACAACAATCTCCTCTATAAGCCCTTTGTCCTGACCTGTCCTCATCATCTCCCTGATGGTCTTTTCCACGCGCTGCTCATACCCTGAATAGGTGTGTACAATATACCATCTGGTTCTGGTTGTTGTTTCTTCCATGAGTTCCTTCTAGGGCAGAATTAAGCCGACCAGCCTGGACAGTCCAAAATCAAGAACTCCCAGGTAGATAGAGATTATGACCACCAGAACAACAACAGCTACTCCTGTGCTCAGGGTCTCCTTGCGGGTTGGCCAGGTGACCTTTTTTAGTTCACCCTTTACCTCTTCAAGGTACTCCTTGGTACCCTGAAGCCTGCTCTGGACTCCACCCTTTGGCTCGGTGGCTTCGCTTTTTTTCTTTTTTGACATTTAGTCCTGCTCATTAAATATGGCAGGCCAGGAGGGACTCGAACCCCCAGCCCTCGGATTTGGAGTCCGATGCTCTACCATTTCGAGCTACTGGCCTGCATGGAGAACGCTACTTGGTTTCCTTGTGCGGAAGATGTTTACCGCAGAAGGGGCAGAATTTTTTCAACTCCAGCTTGGAAGTGGTGTTCTTTTTGTTCTTGGAAGTAGCGTAATTTCTTCTTTTACACTCGCTGCATGCGAGAAGGATATTGATGCGCATGACGTATGCTTACTCCGTAATTTCCGAGACAACACCGGCACCAACTGTCCGGCCGCCCTCGCGGATTGCAAAACGAAGACCGGGCTCCATAGCGATGGGCGCGA
>NZ_JMKT01000003.1 GCF_000686525.1 Desulfonatronovibrio hydrogenovorans DSM 9292 | reverse complement strand
TTTCTTTGTATTTTGTATTATGTTTCCATCCGCAGCAGCAGTGTCTCTATGCTCTGCGGAAGATATTAAGGACAGAAGAGGTTTAACCGCTGATCTCGCAGATTGACGCTCATAAAGGCACAAGAAATTCTGGGTCCTTAGTCAGTTATCCCTGACAACACCCCTTGACATCCCTGCATAACTCCCATAACAACTCGGCCATGCGTTCAGAAACTGAACAGATCCCGGATGACGCCCACATATATGTGCTGTTCAAGCTATTACATGGCCGGCCTGACCTGTCCCAGCGCGATCTGGCCAGGAAAACCGGCCTGTCCCTGGGCAAGGTCAATTATTGTCTGAAAGCCCTGGTGGACAAGGGCTTTATCAAGGCCATAAACTTCAAGAATTCCCGTAAAAAATCCGCTTATCTGTACAAGCTGACTCCCACAGGACTGAAGGAAAAGGCCAGGGTCACCTGCCGTTTCTTGAAGCGCAAGGAAAAGGAGTATGACCGGTTAAAGGCGGAGATTGAGGAGTTGCGTGCAGAGAGTTATCAGTTATCAGTTAACAGTTATCAGTTAACAGTTATCAGGCTCCAGATAACGGATAACTCACCCCCGACAACTGATAACCAATAACCGATAACTGACACCATGAACATCCAAACCTTTGAAGACCTTGAATGCTGGAAAGCTTGCCGCAAGCTGCGCATATTTGTTGCCAAGGAGGTAGTTCCTGTACTTCCAAAATATGAGCAATATCGACTGGGTGATCAGATATTGCGGGCTGCCCGGTCCAGTACTGCCAATACAGCTGAGGGCTACGGCAGGTTTCACTATCTGGACAATGCTAAATTTTGCAGTAATGCTAGGGGTTCCTGCTGGGAAACATTGGATCATTTGATAACAGCATATGATGAAGAACTTATACCAGATGATATCTACCAGCGGGGCAGGGAGTTGTCGCACCATGCCATCAAATTGCTAAACGGGTACATGAATTATCTCTACAAGCAGAGCAAGAAAAAAAGCACCAACCTGCACGAACAATTTGCAGAATATGGCACTGACAACCGTTAACCGTTAACCGATAACTGATAACCGACACGTGTTCAAAAAAATCCACTCTCTCCTAACCAGAAAAGAACGCCGCCGGGCATATCTGCTTTTATGCATGATCCTGGTCATGGCCTTTCTGGACACTATTGGTGTGGCTTCTATCATGCCCTTTATGTCTGTCCTGGGAAATCCGGAAGTAGTGGAGACCAACCCCTGGCTGAACCTTGTCTATACCAGACTGGGCTTTACCAGTCCAAGGGATTTTCTGTTCTTCCTGGGTCTGATAGTCTTTGTCATTCTAGTATTATCCATAGCCTTTAAGGCCCTGACCCAGTACGTCCTGCTGCGCTTCACCCACATGCGCAACTATTCTCTGTCCTGCCGTTTGTTCAAAGGCTATCTGGGTCGGCCCTATACCTGGTTTCTTAACCGGCATAGTGCAGACCTGGGCAAGAGTATACTGTCGGAAGTCCAGCAGGTGATTAATGGTGTCATGATTCCCTTTATGCAGCTTTTGGCCCACGGCGTTGTAGCAGTTTTCCTGGTCGTTCTGCTCATTCTGGTGGACCCGGTCCTGGCAGTGGTCATTGCTTTGGTCCTTGGCGGAGCATACGCTCTCATCTATCTGACCATCCGCAGATATCTGTCCCGCATCGGCACTGACCGGGTCCTGGCCAATAAAGAGCGTTTCCAGGTGGCTCAGGAGGCTCTGGGCGGGATCAAGGAAGTCAAGATATTCGGTCGGGAAATGCCTTTTTTCAGCCGGTTTGTTGATCCGTCTTTACGTTTTGCCAGGCACCAGGCCACCAATGCCATTCTAAGTCAGCTGCCCAGGTTTGCTTTGGAAATCATGGCCTTTGGCGGGATTCTTATCCTTGCCCTGTTTCTGTTCAGGACCCATGGTGATTTTTCCCGCATCCTGCCCCTGCTGGCTGTTTACGCCTTTGCCGGGTACAGGCTTTTGCCTGCTCTGCAGGCTGTTTACTCTCATTTAAGCAAGCTGCGTTTTGCTTTGCCTGCCCTGGACAGCCTTTATCAGGACATCAGACAGTTTCAGGATGAGCTGGGGCTTACAAGGCAGGAAAAATTAGCACCCCTGGTTCCTGAACAATCCATCACCCTCAATGATATCACTTTTACCTATCCAGGCGCCCATTCCCCGGCCCTTAAAGGTCTTAATCTGGACATCCCGGCCAGGACCACAGTAGGACTCGTCGGCTCCACCGGATCAGGCAAAACCACCACCGTGGACATCATCCTGGGCCTTCTCCAGCCCCAATCCGGCCAACTTCTTATTGACGATTTCCCAATCTTTGGCTCTTCACCAGATAACCGAAGCCCGATAACTGCCAGCCCTGATAACCGAACACTGATAACCGATAACACCCTAAGGTCCTGGCAACGTACCCTCGGCTACGTCCCCCAACATATCTACCTGGCTGACGATACTGTAGCCGCTAACATTGCCTTTGGCATTCCGCCTCAAGAAATTGATATGCAGGCAGTGGAAAAAGCAGCAAAAATAGCTGAGCTGCACGAGTTTGTAACCACAGAGCTTTCCAAAGGCTACAATACCTTAGTGGGCGAGCGCGGTGTGCGCCTGTCCGGAGGTCAGCGCCAGCGCATCGGTATTGCCCGGGCCCTGTACCATGACCCGGCAGTGCTCATCTTTGATGAAGCCACATCCGCTCTGGACAACCTTACGGAAAAAGCAGTAATGCAGGCCGTACATAATCTGGGCAAGGCCAAAACCATTATCCTCATCGCTCACAGATTGAGCACAGTAGAAAAATGCGACCAGATTTTTGTGCTTGAACATGGCCATCTTGTAGCACAGGGAACTTATGATGAGTTGTTGGAATCAAACCAGGAGTTCAGGAGGATGGCGGTGGTGAATGAGTGATAGTTGGAAGGTAAAAGGTACCAAAGTAAAATGTATGAAGGTTAAAAGTGCGCAGGTAGGGAACTAAAAGGCAGGAAGAGAAGAGGCAAGAAATGGGAGAGTTTGCCAAACGCTTTGAAGATCTTGAAATATGGCAAGAGGCCAGACGTTTGGCAGTTGAGATTTATTTACAGTTCAAAGATTGCAGGGACTTTGGATTTCGAAACCAGATTCAGGACGCCTCAGTATCTGTTATGAACAACATAGCAGAAGGTTTTGAGCGACGGTCCAGAGCCGAATTCCGCCGCTTCCTGGATATCGCCAAGGGCTCCAGCGGCGAGACCAGGAGCATGCTGTACTTGGCCCAGGACGTGGGGCATATTGACAAAGATACCGGCATGAGGCTGATTTCAGAATATGAGGTGCTTTCCAAAAGAATTTCAAGTTTGATGGCTACGCTCAGGAGGAAGGAAGGTGGGAAGGTAAAAAGTTAAAAGTGGGAAAGTCAAGAACATTATACTTTCGGTAACGTTACGAAGTACTTTTTACCTTGCTTTAGCACCTTTAACCTTCGCACTTTTAACTAGCACTTTTGACCTTACGCAGTACTTTTAACATTTTAACATATTAAGAACATGCTCAACAACAAATCCATATTAATCACCGGTGGTACAGGCTCATTTGGCAAAGCTTTTGTTAGAACTGTTCTGGAACGCTATCCAGATGTAAAGCGTTTGGTAGTCTTTTCCCGAGATGAACTCAAGCAGTTTGAAATGGAGCAGGAGTTCAGTCCCCAAGAATTTCCGGCCATGCGCTATTTTATCGGAGATGTACGGGATTACTCACGTTTGCGCAGAGCCCTGGAGCAAATTGAAGTAGTTGTCCATGCCGCGGCCCTGAAGCAGGTTCCGGCGGCTGAGTACAATCCTTTTGAATGTATCAAGACCAACATACTGGGAGCGCAAAATCTTGTTGAAGCCTGCCTGGATACTCCAACAGTCCGGGTCGTCGCGGCTCTATCCACGGACAAGGCTGCCGCACCCATCAATCTGTATGGCGCAACGAAGCTTTGTTCTGACAAATTGTTCATTGCCGCCAACAATATTCTTGGAGGAAGAAACCTGCGATTCACGGTGGTTCGCTATGGCAACGTCATGGGCAGCAGGGGTTCAGTCATCCCCTTTTTCCTGGAGAAGCGCAAAACCGGGGTCCTGCCCATCACCGACCCAGCTATGACCAGGTTCAATATTACCCTGCAGGAAGGGGTGGACATGGTGCTCTGGTCCATTGAAAACTCCCGGGGCGGTGAACTTTTCGTGCCCAAGATCCCCAGTTACCGCATCCTGGATGTGGCCGAGGCTATTGGTCCGGAATGCGAGAAGCCTGTAACCGGGATCAGGCCGGGGGAAAAGATCCATGAGGAAATGATTACTTCCAGCGACAGTTTTAATACTGTTGATCTGGGCAGGTACTTTGCTATTCTGCCCACCACTGGCAAGCATGGCCCTGTGCATTATTGTGATCAAAATGGATGCAAAATGGTTACTCCCGGCTTTGCCTACAACAGCGGCTCTAATCCGGATTTTTTGACTGTGGAACAATTGCGGGAATTAATCCGAATTAACATAGACAGTAGTTTCACGGTGTAGCGAATGATTCCATATGGTAAGCAACAAATAGATCAGTCCGACATAGATGCCGTAGTCGAGGTGCTAAAATCCGACTTCCTGACTCAGGGCCCGATGGTACCGCGATTCGAGCAGACGATTGCCAGGTATTGCGGCGTCGGCGATGCCGTGGCCGTCAACTCCGGCACGTCCGCCCTGCACATCGCCTGTCTGGCCCTTGACCTGGGTCCTGGCGATACACTCTGGACTTCACCCATTACCTTTGTGGCTTCAGCCAATTGCGCTCTTTATTGCGGGGCAAAGGTTGATTTTGTTGATATTGATCCGGCTACTTACAATATGAGTCCTGAGGCTTTGGAAGAAAAGCTTAAACAGGCCAGGGAAAGCAAAAGTCTTCCCAAAGTAGTCGTTCCGGTGCATATGTGCGGTCAGCCCTGCAACATGGAGGCAATTCATGCCCTGGCGCAGGAATATGACTTCCGAGTCATTGAAGATGCCTGTCACGCCCTTGGAGGGAAATACAAACAAGAACCCATCGGCAATTGCCGCTATAGCGATATAACAATTTTCAGCTTCCATCCGGTCAAGATCATCACTACTGGCGAAGGGGGAATGGCCGTTACCAATGACCAGACTTTGGCAGAGAGGATGGAATTATTGCGGAGTCACGGCATCACAAGGAATGTAACTACGTATGGGAGTATGGGAGTAAGGGAGTCTGGGAGTAAAACACACCCATACGCCCACACACCCATACCCCCATACACAAACACGCCCAAACACCCATACATAGATACCCCCAAACCTGCTTATTATTATGAACAAATAGATCTCGGTTTCAACTACCGCATGACCGACATCCAGGCGGCACTGGGCATCAGCCAGATGAAAAGATTGGATCAATTCGTTGCCAGACGCTCCCAGCTTGCGGCCAGGTACGATGAATTATTGTCAGATCTTCCTGTAACAACACCATGGCAGCATCCGAACGGCAGCTCAGCCTGGCACTTGTACGTGGTCCGTCTGGATCTGGAAAAGATGAACCTGACACGTAGACAGGTCTTTGAATATTTGAGAAAAAAGGGTATAGGCATCAACGTACATTATATCCCGGTTCATACCCATCCATATTATCAGGCTATGGGATTTGAATGGGGCATGTTTCCTGAATCGGAAAAATATTACCAGGAAGCCATCACCCTGCCCCTCTTCCCGGCCATGACCGAGAAGGAGCAGGACAGGGTGGTGGATGCCTTGAAAAGAATCCTGCCCACGGAACACACGGAAGGACACTGAACTTGAAGATTTCCTTTTCCGTGCCCTTTCGTGTATTCCGTGGGCGATAATCTTCTGTCTTTGATAATGACTATTCCGTGGGTTGAGATTCATGCTTTACGAAGAACTGAGCTACACCATTCAAGGTGCCTGCTTCGAGGTTTACAGGACAATGGGCTGTGGATTTCTGGAGTCTGTATACCAGGAATGCCTTGAAATAGAATTTTCGGATCGCGGTATTCCCTTTGATTCCCAGAAGGAACTGGACCTGGAGTATAAGGGAAAACGTTTGAAACAGCGCTATATGCCGGACTTTGTGTGCTACGGGAAAATCATCATAGAGCTCAAGGCCGTGGACAAGATCGCATCGGAACATAAGGCTCAGGTGCTGAATTACCTGCACGCCACCGGGATGCGCCTGGGATTGTTGGTCAACTTTGGGCACCATCCAAAGCTTGAGTGGAAACGGATGATAATATAGACAATTACTGTCCATGGAAAACATTAAAGCATATTTGCCCACGGAACACACTGAATAACACGGAACATGAAGAAAATATTTTTTCCGTGCATTTCCGTGAATTCCGCCTGCCCCGTGTAACCGGGGCCCCCTCTGGAGTGTTACACTGGGGTGGGCGAAACTCTTCTGTCTTATCTGGATGGTGGATGCCTTAAAAAGAATTCTGCCCACGGAACACACGGAAGGACACGGAAAGTTCTTTTCTTATTCAGTGCTTTTCCGTGTATTCCGTGGGCTAGGGCCAAACTCTTTTTCTGGATCAGTCCCCGGAACCCGGGTTTAAAAGGAGAAATTGATATGTCTCAAACATCGACTTTTGGAGGCCTACTGGAAGAGGTGGAGAAACTGCCACTTGAAGAACAGGATATGTTCAAGGAAATTCTCTCCAAGAGACTCATGGAACGCCGACGTAACCAGCTTTTTGATGAAATACAGAAAGCACGAGCGGAATATAGTGCGGGAGAATGCCATCCCGTCAGTGTAGACGACCTGATGAACGAAATCGTCAAATGAAGCGACTTCTGATTCGTTCTCCATCCTTCGTTCGTGCCGCCAAACGGTTTATCAAAAAACGTCCTGAATGTGGCGATGACCTACGAAAAGCGCTGACTTTGCTTGAGAACGATGTTTTCCATCCAGGTCTGAAAGCACATAAGCTTCAAGGCAGGTTATCAGGATCATGGGCATGCTGTGTCGGATATGATCTCAGGATTATCTTCCGTCTTGGTCGGCATGAAGGTCAAGAGGCCATTTTTCTGGAAACAATGGGTACGCATGATGAGGTATACTAAAGCTTGCGGACCCAGGACCTCGGATTCCTGATAACATACAACTGATAACCTATAACTTACAACTAAAAAATATGCCAGTTACAATCGGAAACAAAACAATCGGCGACACCCATCCCTGCTTCATCACCTTTGAAGCCGGGCCTACTCATGACGGGCTGGAATCAGCCAAGCGGCTGGTCAAGCTGGCTGCGGAGGCAGGAGCGGACGCGGTCAAGTTTCAGATATTTGACCCAGACAAGTTAGTTGCGGACAAACAAATGACTCGTCCATATGAAATACTGGTGGACCGGGAAACCGGAGAAACTGAAATCATCACTGAGACATTGTACGATATCCTTTCCCGGAGATGCCTACATCGTGAGGAATGGATTGAAGTAAAGAGGTATAGTGACGAGCTTGATCTTGCTTTCTTTGCTACAGTTGGATTTGAGGAAGATATCAATTTGCTGGTAGAACTTGGTTGTCACTCCATCAAAATAGCTTCGGCTGACATAAATCACTGGCCCTTGATTCGAACAGCAGCTAAGACCGGCATGTGCATCCAGCTGGATACAGGAAATGCTACGGTTGGAGAGTTGGAGGACGCTGTCGAAGTATGTAGATCAGAGGGGAACGAAAAGATAATAATTCATAACTGCCCTTCAGGCTATCCAGCAAGACTGGAAAGCATTAATTTGAATTTTATCTCGACTCTTAAAAGGATGTTCCCGAATTACGCAATTGCATATTCAGATCATACCCCGGGCTGGGAAATGGATGTTGCCGCGGTGGCCCTGGGTGCGAATCTTGTTGAAAAAACAATCACAATGGACCGGACCACTCGAAGCATTGAACATATTTTTTCCCTGGAGCCAGGTGAAATGGAACATTTCATCAAGACTGTCAGGGATGTGGAAATAGCAATGGGGACAACAAGGCGGGTTTTGCATCCTGAACAAAGAAAAGACAGGCTCAGGGGACGAAGAAGCGCCTTTGTCAAACAAGCAGTAGGCAAAGGAAAGACTGTTTCGCTGGAGGATATTGAATTTCGCAGGCCAGGGTACGGGATTGCCCCTCACATTTTTGAGTCTTTGCAGAATTATGTTTATTCTAAAGATTTGCAGGCAGGCCACAGACTATCATTTGCCGACTTGGACGAGCCATGAACTGTATAGCCTTAATACCTGCCAGGGGGGGATCAAAACGTTTACCTGGTAAAAACATCAAAAGCGTCATGGGCAAACCCATGATAGCTTACCCAATCAGCACAGCGCTTCAGAGCAAGGTCTTTGAGCGGGTATTGGTTTCCACGGAAGATAACGAAATTGCAGATATTTCGACTAAGTGCGGAGCGGAAGTTGTGCCCCGGCCTTCTGAACTCGCAACGGACCAAGCCACAGTGCACCAGGTTGTCAGGCATACATTGGCGAGTTTGGAAAGAGCTGGAGAGTTGCCGGGTTGCTTTTGCATTATCTATCCGACAGCGATACTGCTTGAGCCGAGGCACCTTGTGGAAAGCCATGCATTGCTCTCAACCAGAAATGTCGATTGCGTTCTGGCGATCCAAAAGTTCAAGCCTCATCCTTTCAAAGCCCTCTCATATGAAAAGAATGTACTTTTTCCTGCCTTTCCTGAGCACTTCACCAAAAAGGGGCAGCAGTTGCCCAGCTTTTTTGCTCCTGCGGGCGCATTTCACTGGATGAGAAGTCAAGCATTTCTTGATGCCCAAGGCCCTGTATGGACCATGTCCAGGTCTGGCTACATCCTTAAATCATATGAAGCAATAGATATTGATGAACACGAAGACTTGGCAATGGCTGAGCGTCTTTTAATAGCCAAGACCGACGTTAGGTAAAATTTTGACTGAGATAAAAAAATGGGTCAACCATCTGTAAGTATTTATTTATTATCTTCAGAGCGTAGCGGAAGCAATCTGCTTAGGCATAGAATATGTCAATACGCAGATAATTTATGCAGTGTTCCTCCAGCCACTATTTTGAGGACTTTAGGCTACTGGGAACCATTGATGGGTCCATTTTCAGATGACGCTAAATGGATGAGCACAATAAGATATGCCCTGCGTTGTTGCTATGAAAGAGCAGTACCCTGGGAGATAGTCTTTTCCCCTGAATATATTGCAAATGTATATGCTGATTATTATGGAAACGAAAGGTCAGTTATACGTCTGACAGATGTGTTGTACAGAGAGTACGCTGCGCATAAAGGTTTTTCCGGTTATTTCTGTAAGGAAATATGGTTGTTTGATTTTGCGGAAAGCATTGCCCATCAATTACCTCATGCAAGGTTCATTCATCTTTACCGTGACCCTCGGGACTACGTTTTAAGCCAGCAAAACAGACCTTTTGGTAATCAGTCGGCATTGGATATGGCACGACTCTGGCTAAAGGAGTGCAACAGTTGTTTAAGGGCTGTAAATAGCCCGATTGTTCAAGGTAGGACATTTTCTGTTTCATATGAGCAGCTTCTTCAACACGAGTACTCAATACTTCAAATCTTTGGGATGGATATTCAGGGGTGCGCAGCCGGGGTGGAGCAGAGTATTTCCGAGTATAATTTTCATGAATTAAAGAATGTCCATAAACAAACCATGAAGCAGAATTTTAACAAGTACAAAACATTAATGAGCCACAAAGAGGTCAGGATTATTGAATCAGTGTGTTGGAATACTATGCGTTTTTTGGATTATAATACTGAATATGAGGCAAGGCCATCTCTTTCTTGGAGAGACTTCTATGTATATCAATTTAGTAAGTGCGTAAAAACTTTTTTTCGTAACCGGATTAATAGATTCAGGCTTCGTAATGAACCGATCAATAGAAGGGCGGCTCAAGGCCTGGTGTCTGAACTGACGCATAACTATAGATGATTTTTGAATATTTTTAACTTATCAGAGAATTGCTACAATACATGAAAATCGCCATCCGCGTTGACGCATCCCTGCAAATCGGCACCGGCCATGTCATGCGTTGCCTGACCCTTGCCGAGACATTGCAGCGTAAGGGAGCGCGGATAATATTCATTTGTCGGGAACATCCTGGACATCTTTGCAAACATATTGAGGAAAAAGGGTTTCAATTGTACAGGTTTCCTTTGTCTGTGCAAAAAGAGAGTAACAATTCGCAAATTGATATGGCAAATAGTTCATCTTGCGCATCTTGGCTTGGTGTTTCCTGGAAGAAAGATGCTGATGAAACTATTAATGTTCTTTTACAAGAAGAGATAAGTTGCCTCATAGTCGATCACTTTGGAATTGATGCCTCCTGGGAGAGGCGAGTTAAAAATCATGCACCAGCAAATCTTGCAGTAATTGATGGGCAGCTTGACAGGCCTCATGAATGCGATTTTTTGCTTGATCCAAATCTTACCTGCAAAGCTGCTGAACGGTGGAAAAACTTAGTGCCTCCCCATTGCAAGCTGTTTTTGGGTCCACGGTTTGCCTTTTTAAGGCCTGAGTTCTTAGAAGAGCGGAGCAGGCTAAGAAGGCGTGACGGTCATGTTCAAAATATCCTTATCGCCTTTGGAGGTGTTGACAAGAATAATGCTACTGGAATGGCATTGACGGCACTTAAGCATGTTGATTTGTCCGGAATTGTCGTGAATGTTGTTGCTGGTGTCGGCAATCCTTACATGGCAGATTTGGAAAGAGCCAGCCGTTTTCATGCAAAAATGAACTACCATGCACAGTCGTTTGATATGGCAAAGCTTATGGCCGTCGCGGATCTATGCTTGGGGGCGGGGGGGACTATGGCCTGGGAGCGTTGCTATATGGGGCTTCCGAGCATTATGATATCAATTGCAGACAACCAGATCGATAACTGCAGGTCATTGGCGCGTGAGGGGGCGGCCTTGTATCTCGGTAGACAGCAGGAAGTCCAGGTCAGAAAAATAGTTGGCTCGATAAATTTCGCTTTCACGAATCCTCAAGAGCTGCGCAAGATCGGGGAGAAGTGCATTCACTTAATGGGTGAACCCGCATCGGGCATGCATGAGTTTTGCCAGGCGATACTACGATGATTAACCTGATTGAACAATTAAACAACGTACTGGCTCGGGAGAGGATGTTTGACCAATTTTATAAAGATATTCCCCCCACTCCACAACTGCCGGTAATTTTCATTGTTGGTTTGCCCAGGTCAGGCACGACCCCTTTGGCCCAGATGATGATCCAAAGATTTAGACTGGGTTACGCATCCAATCTGATTGCAAAATTCTGGAACGCGCCTGAATTTGGAATATCCCTGGCCAGGGAACTATCTCAGGATCCGGGGCACGAATCTTCAGGCTTAGAATCAAATTATGGATTCACCGCCGGATATGAGGGCCATCATGAATTTGGATATTTTTGGAGGCGCTGGTTTGATTTCAAGGAAAATCATTTTCTGGACCATGAAGCACAATCGAGAATAGATGTAAGAGGGCTGCAAAAATCCCTGGCCGTTATGGAAAATGCTTGGAAACGGCCTTTGATATTTAAAAATCCAGCAGCACTCCCTTTACAAACGGAATTTTTAGCAAATATGTTATCTACTTCCTTTTTCATATATATAAAAAGAGATATCGAATCCGTTGCTGTTTCTCTTTTTAACGGACGAATCAAATACATGAAGGACATAAACCAATGGTTTTCCATAAAACCAAAGCAGTATTCACATCTCAAGAGTCAAGACATTCCTGAGCAGATAGCCGGACAAATCCATTACACCCAAAAAGAGTTAGACAGGCAAATGGAAATGGTGCCTGCTCATAGAAAGCATTGCCTGTCATTTTCGGACCTGTGCCTGAATCCCAATGAAGAGCTCAGTCAAATTGGTGAGACTATAGGAAACGCCTATCCTGGCCTGGAAGATAGAACAGTAGGTTTTCCCCCGTTGTGCCCTGTTGCCGAAAGTATGGACTCTGGATTGTTGCATCAGATTCAAGTATGCCTCTACAGACTGGCAGAGCAGGAAACATGTCCATAGTTGCTATTATGCAGCCCACATACCTGCCGTGGATTGGCTATTTTGACTTGATTGATCAAGTGGATCAATTTGTTTTTTTTGATGACGTTAACGTGCTAAAGCGAAGCTGGGGGGTAAGAAATCGAATAAAGACAGCTCAAGAAGAAGTATTTTTGACTGTACCCATAAAAAGCAATGCAAACCGTGTATCCCGGTTTTTTTTTAACACAGGCATTGACTACAGTCATAATTGGCAGAAAAAACATCTTCGAACTATAGCCCAAGCATATTCAAAGGCACCGTTTTTTAAAAAAGTTTACCCGGATTTTGAAAAACTCATCAATACTCAATACCCTACTATAGCTGACTTGAACATTATGATAATCCGCATGGTGGTAGACAAAATCGGCATAAAAACCAGGTTGTGCTGTTCCTCAGAAATAAGTGACATTGACGGGCGCAAGGACGACCGCCTGGTTAAAATATGTCGTGCTTTAAGCGCTGATAAGTACCTCTCGCCTCAAGGGAGTGCCGTTTATATTGAAGCTGATCAACCTGGAGGAACTTTTCCGGATGCAGGCGTTGAGCTGTTTTATCACAATTATGAACATCCAGAGTATCCCCAGCAAGGATCATCTTTTCTAAGTCATATGTGCATACTGGATCTGCTTATGAACTGTGGATACGAGCAGGCTCTTGACTTGATCCGTTCAGGGCGAAGGCCCATGATACCCTATCAGGAATTCAGGGAAAGGTGGATGCAGACTGGCCGTTAAACACAGTTGAAATGTATTAGGAGAACACGATTGAAAATTGCAGAGCATAAAATATCAGTCCAAAGCCAGCCTTTCATCATCGCTGAAATGTCTGGAAACCATAAGCAATCTTTAGACAAGGCCTTGCAGATTGTTGAGGCTGCTGCCGCGTCAGGCGCTCATGCCCTCAAGCTGCAAACCTACACCGCTGACACTATGACCCTGGACCTGGATGAAGGGGAGTTTTTCATCAGTGATCCAAAGTCTTTGTGGTACGGCCAGTCAATGTATTCCCTTTATCAGAAGGCACAAACACCCTGGGAATGGCATAAGCCCATATTTGACCGTGCCCGGGAGTTGGGGCTGATAGTGTTCAGCAGCCCTTTTGATGAAACAGCTGTTGATTTCCTTGAGGACCTGAAGGTGCCCTGCTACAAAGTCGCTTCTTTTGAATGCGTGGACCTGCCTTTGATCAAAAAAATTGCGTCAACAGGTAAGCCCATGCTTATTTCAACCGGAGCAGCAACATTGGCAGAGATCGCCGAAGCCGTGGATACAGCTCAGAGTGCCGGATGCAGTGATCTTGCACTCTTTAAATGCACCAGCACCTATCCGGCTACACCCGAGAACACGAATCTGCTGACTATCCCGCATATGCGGGATCTCTTTGGATGCGAAGTGGGTTTGTCTGATCATACATTAGGTATCGGCGCTGCTGTTGCCGCTGTTGCATTGGGGGCTACCGTTATTGAGAAGCATTTTACCTTGAGCCGTGCAGACGGCGGAGTAGACGCCGCCTTTTCTCTGGAACCGCATGAAATGAAAGCTTTAGTTGAAGAGACAAAACGGGCCTGGCAGGCTTTAGGAGTTATTAAATACGGTCCGACCAAGGCGGAAGAAAAAGCCAGAATGCGGCGCCGCTCACTCTACATAACCAAAGACCTCAAAGTGGGCGACGTCCTGACCAGGGAAAACGTCCGCTCCATCCGGCCGGGGCATGGTTTGCCGCCGAGGTATCTTGATGTTGTGCTGGGCAAGAAGGTGAACAGGGATGTGAATAAGGGAACGCCGGTGGGGTGGGAGATGATTGGGTGAACCCGAAGTCGGCAACCTTTACCAAGAAGAAAAGAGAAGAATATCTCACGCCCGGCCTAAGAAGGCCTTGAGCCACAGAGCAAGACATGAGGAAGATAAGGCAGGAGGAAGAAATTTAGTATTCATATCCCCCGAGCCGGTGGCTATGAATAACATGCTCCCCCGGTGGGGCGGAGAGGCAAAAATAATTATACACCGTTATGAATGAGATTGTACCAATAGAGAATATTACCGCCAGGATCTACCAGATCCGAGGGCTGAGAGTTATGCTGGACCGAGACCTGGCTGAACTCTACCAAGTCGAAACCAGGTCACTCAAACAGGCTGTTCGCAGGAATATTGACCGCTTCCCTTCAGACTTCATGTTTGAGCTGTCCAAGGATGAGTTTCAGAATTGGAGATCACAATTTGTGATCTCCAATTTCGACAAAATGGGTCTTCGCCATCCGCCAATGGCTTTCACTGAACAGGGTGTGGCCATGCTTTCCAGTATTTTGCGAAGTAAAACGGCAATCCAGGTGAACATCCAGATCATGCGTGCATTCACCAAACTGAGGCATATCTTATTAGATAATGAGGAGCTTCGCAGGGAGATTGTAAGCTTGCGCCAGGAAACTCAGGGAAAATTCCAGATCATTTTTGAAACCCTGGACCATCTCCTGGCTGAAGAAGCTGAGCCTAAGAAGAAAATTGGTTTTACTGCCAAGGAAAATGAAGAAGGATACGGTACATAAAACCCAGTCCTGGGGCTGAGAGCTTTTTTCATTACTGCAACTCGCAGGAATGAAAATGATTTCTCTCTTCTCTGTGACCTCTGCGGCTCTAGCGAGTCTTCGAGTGGGCGAGAGGCAAAAGAAAAGAGTTATCTCACGCACAGGCCATGGCCTTCATCCAAGGTATTTGGATGTGGTATTGGGCAAGAAGGTGAACAGGGACGTTAAGAAGGGAACGCCGGTGGGGTGGGAGATGATTGGGTGAACCCGGGGGCCGTAGCCCGGTATCCGTAGCCCTTGGCAGGATGACCTTTTCCCTTAATGTGAAGTGCTGACATGAACATCAATGAGACAATAAAAAGCCCTGAAGGGCGGACACTGGAATTCAAAAGTCAGGTTCCGGGCAAGCTGGATAGTATCCTGCGAACGGTGATCGCCTTTTCCAATGGTTCCGGCGGAGAGATTATTATCGGCATTGACGATGATCGGAATATCATCGGCATTGACCAAGACCCTTTTGACCTTGAAGAGCGCCTGGCCAGTTCGATCCACGACCGGATTGCCCCTGTTCCCGGCGTGTTTTTCCAGACTATATCTATTGACCGCAATGTTCTTTTCAGAATCAAGGTTTTGCCCGGGCCGAACAAACCCTACTACTTGAAATCAAAAGGCCCGGAAAAAGGAACCTATATCCGCGTTGGTTCCACCAACAGGCTTGCTGATGAATGGGTGCTGGCGGACCTGCGCAGACAGGGACGGAATCGTTCTCTGGACGAAGAGGTGGAAACCCGTTTCGGGTGCGAAGTTTTTTCCAGTCAGGTGTTTTCCAGGTACATGCAGTGGAGAGGCCTGCAAGCCCAGGCCGATCTGGAATACCTGGTAAAGGAAAAACTGGCTGTTCGCTACAACGGAAGTTGCCACCCTACTGTCGGGGGGCTGCTGTTATTCAGCGAGATTCTACCCGAACCTTATGCATACGCCGGGTTTGCCGTGGTCCGCTACAGCGGCGACAGCAGGTCAAGCCTGGTCCATTCCCAGGCCATATCCTGTGCTCTGTTGGACATGCCGGGAATGGTTCTCGATGCTGTCGGGGCCTATCTCGGCAGCAAGGTTGAAATAAGCGGTCTGCACAGGGAGGAACAGCTGGATATTCCCTTGCTTGCCTTGCGCGAATCCATTGTCAATGCCATCTGCCACAGGGACTATGCCATGCAGGGCTCCCAATCCAAGGTGGAGGTGTTTGCCGATCGCGTCGAGGTCATCAGTCCGGGCACCCTGCCTACCGGGATTGCCGTTGCGGACCTGGGCCTGGGTGCATCTGAAATCCGCAACAGGCAGATCGTCAAAATTTTCCGCAAAGCCGGTTATATCGAACAACTCGGTACGGGGATTATCCGCATGCGGGAAAGCTGCCGGGACGCCGGCCTGGCAGAGCCGAGGTTTGAAGAGGTCGGCAGTTATTTCAAGGTGACTTTCTTTAAGGCGCAAAACACGCTACCCCCGGATCTCAAGGCTGTATATGATTTCCTGCGCAAACATGGGGAACAGTCCAGCAGTCAGATAGCCGCCAGCCTGGACATCCACCAGAACACAGCGATAAAAAGACTGAATAAGTTGCTGGATGCCGGTCTGGTTGTCAAAAAAGGCAAAGGCGCTGATGTGAGGTATGAAGCACAGGTGTGAGCTGATGTGAGGGTGTGAGCTAGCGTGTGAGATGGGATTGTCCAACCATACTCTGGGTATTGGTGCTGTGGCTGCCGTGGCCTTGGGAGCCTGCATCATTGAAAAGCACTTCACCCTGTCCCGAGCCAAACCCGGCCCGGACAGCGCCTTTTCGCTGGAACCGGACGAGTTCAAAACCATGGTCGCGTTTGTTTCAAACTTGACTGAGGGTCGGTGGTCAGTCGAGCTAATACAGTCGAATCTGGATTCAACTTGAGAAATAATTCCGATAAAAGGAAAAGAATGAACCGATCTGATAAAAAACCAATTATTTATATTTTAATGGAAATAAAATCCAGGGAGCTTGAGGGAAGATTTCTTCTAGCTCTCGAAGCCGCCAATCGCGGTTTTCGGGTGGTTTTTGGACACAAGTCTGCCATTAATACTGGCTTAGAATGCGGGTGTCTTCCTCCAGGTTGTTATCTTGATAAAAGTTTAACAAGAGGGAAAGAAGGGAAGCTTGCTTCATTAGCTGATATTGGCTGTCTGATAGCCTCCCAGGACGAAGAAAGCGGACTGCTTTCCTACTCTTACGACAAGTTCCTTTCCGTTCGCAGCACCCCGGAAACTGTGGGAATGGCAAGTCTTGTGTTTTGCTGGGGTGAGTTTGATCATTTAGCCTGGAGCGATAAGTATTCGGCCGAAAAGGAAAAATTTTATCCCACCGGGTCACCCCGCATAGACTACTGGCGTCATGATTTTTTGCCGTACTTTCAGCATCATATAGACAATATCAAGCAACAGTTTGGCAAGTATGTGCTGGTTTCTTCTAATTTTGCTTCCGCCCACGGCTACATGACTCTGGAGGAGCGGATTGCGCAGGGCCGTAAAAACGGCAGCATAGTGACGGCAGATGATGAGCAAAGAATACGCAATATCTTTGAGGACAGCAAAAGAATGTTTGCTCTGTATGCCCAGCTCATCAGAGACCTGGCCAAAAAATACCCTGACATCAGCTTTGTAGTCCGTCCTCATCCTGTGGAGAAGATAGAAGGCTGGAAGAATGTTCTGCCCACTACGGATAATATACACGTCCTGTTTGAGGGAGGAATCAGTTCCTGGGAAAGAGCGGCGTGCGCAGTCATCCACAACGGCTGTACAACCGGAATGGAGGCATATGTTTCCGGTACACCGGCTATTGCCTACACCCCTTTTGAGAGCCCCATCAACAGGGAAATTCCCAACAAGCTGAGCATCAAGTGTACAACCGAGGACGAAGTTTCTGATGTCCTGGCCAGGATTTTTAGTGGAGAAGAGGTCAATGACCACCGCACCCCGGAAAATGACGAGCTGATCAGGAACAGGCTGGCCAATGTTGAAGGTGACACAGCGGCTAAGAAAATCGTGGATGTGCTGGAGACACTGGACGTTCCAGAGTCGCCTCCAATCAGGCTGGGGCTGACTGGCTGGAAAATGAGCGCCAAAAAAGAATTGGCGCGGCTTAAAAATAGAATCAAAGGCGTGGAAACAAAAGCCATGCGCAAGTTTCCAGGGCTAAGGCTTAAGGAGTTGAAACAGATTCAGAACAATCTTTCAAAGGTAAACAGTAAGTACAATGAATGCAGCATCAAACATCTTTATGGTGATGTATTTGTGGTGGAGAAGAATTAGTTGGATACGTAGCTCGTCATGATTATCAGTCATAAACATAAATTTATATTTTTGCATTGCAGAAAAGCAGATGGGAGTTCGGCTGGTGTCTATCTATCGAAATATCTTGGGCCAATGGATATACAACTTAGCGCAATTCCCTATACTTTAGGGTCGGCTTGCAACCTTCATCAATTGAGGATGATTTTTTATAGCTTGCTTTATCGTTGACTTGATTTAAATCATGATGCATCATAGTATAAATTAAGGTCATTATTCGGATTGTCTTTTATCATATAACACTACTAACAAGATGAAAAAACATATACGACATCTATATGAAATTAGGAATGAAGGGTTTTTGGCTTTTATAAAAAAGCTTAATGTTTTTTTAAAAAAAACATTTGCTTACAACTGTTATGTGATTTGCTTTGCTAATCCCGGCTATCTTAATTTTATTGTTTATATATTATATCTTCGATACAAAAAACATGGTGTTCCGTTTAGACAGACTGCATCTTTTGACAGCCTCTTAAAGTTTATAAATTTCCTTAACAATAGGCAGATAATTTATTTTCTGGGCCATGGTAATTTATTAGGTGCCGTTAGGCAGGGTGCATTTGCTGGTAAACCTGGTGATGTAGAATTATATGTCAAGAGTTCGTATTATGATCAATTTGTTTCTTATGAACAAGATTTAAACGCACTTGGATATAAATTCAAATATCATCTGTCATCCAAAATTGATCTTTTTCCTCCACGAGGTTGTAAAATAACTCTTCTTTTTTTATCACCCAAATCAACACAGGATGGTTATGTTTATTTACGAATAAAAAACGGAGAAGAGCTAGATGTCATTCACGAGGATCATCTTGAATCACCAGAAACTGGCTATCTTTTTGGTTTTCCATTTAACATTCCAAAGAATCCAGAGAAAATAATCGAAGAACGATATGGGCCAAATTGGAAAGTTCCTGACGCTCCTCAGTACGCATGGTTCAAGTAACAAGCTTGCTTTAATGGATCTTCAAGGATTGCAGGTTTACCTAAACAATGAAAACACCACAATGCACCACATCAATCAAGTTCGGCTCCAAAGCGGACACCCTGAGCCAGCTTCAAGGGACGTCGCTTTCACCAAAGATTCCTTCCTTTCTTTATTTTAGTCTGCAGGAATGGCAGCAGGATGCCCATGTACTGCTGCAGAAGGCTGCCCGCCGGTTTGATGTTGGGGCTGTGGCCGTGCGCAGTTCCGCAGTGTGTGAAGACGGGGGAAGCAACTCCCATGCTGGCGCGTTTATGTCCGTGCTTGATGTTGATCCAGCCAATGAGCAAAGGTTTCGGGAGGCGGTTAAGGCTGTGTTTGCCTCCTATCCGGAGAAGAACCCCGACGATCAGGTTCTGGTTCAGAAAATGGTTACTGATATTGATGTCAGTGGCGTCATCATGACCCGGTGCGTTGACGATGGCTCTCCTTATTATGTGCTCAACTACGACGAATCTGGCAGATCTGATGGAGTTACCAGCGGATCAGGTATTCACAAGACTGTACTGGTCTATCGTGATTATCGACCTGAGTATTGCGATTCCGAACGGGTACGCGGAATGCTGGATTTGGCCAGGGAAGTCGAGGCCCTGTGCGGGTCCATTCCGTTGGACATTGAGTTCGCCCTGGACAAGCGTGGCTTAATGCATCTTCTTCAGGTGCGCAGGATAAGCACTGCTGGGGGTTGGCATCCAGACACCGAACATAGGGTTAAGAGAATTATCCCTTATACAGAGCGCTTTGTTTCCCAACTGACCGCCCCAAGATACGGGCTTTTTGGAACGTATACTATCTTCGGCAACATGCCTGACTGGAATCCTGCTGAGTTAATCGGCGTGATTCCTTCGCCTCTTGCTGCATCTCTGTTCAGATGGCTTATCTCTTCACACGCCTGGAGCCATGCCCGGGCCAGGATGGGCTATCGCCGACTTCCCAGGACGGAACTGATGGTCCTGCTCGGAGGCCGGACATTCATAGACGTCCGGGCCAGCTTTAACTCCTTTCTGCCCCAGAAAGTTCCAGCGGAAATCGGCGAGAAATTAGTCAATGCCTGGCTGGACCGATTGGCGTATAACCCAAGCCTGCACGACAAAGTGGAATTTGAGGTTGCCCACACTGTCCTGGATTTTTCTTTTGATGAAAATTTCAATCAAAGATATACTGATGTACTCAATTCTGATGAAAAAAAAGCTTTCAAGGAACTGCTCTGCACTTTTACCAATAAGGCTTTGGATATATCTGATAAGGGCAGTTTACCTCGAGCCCTGAAAAATGTCGACGATCTTGCCTCGCTGCAAACATCTGAATATCTCAGCTTTGTTTCACAAAGTCCTGTGGCGCTTGCTGGCTATACTCAAAACCTGCTGGAAGACTGCCTGCAATACGGCACCATTCCGTTTACCATTATCGCCAGACACGGCTTTATTGCTGAGACCCTGCTCAGATCTGCTGTCTCGCGCGGTGCATTGACTCAGGAACGACTCACAATGTTTAAATCCTCATTTCGCACGGTCATGGGCGATCTGGCCAGTGATACCAAGGCTGTGTGTCAGGGTAAAATGCCAGAGCGTGATTTTCAGAATAAATACGGGCATCTCAGGCCTGGGACGTTCGATATCATGTCCCCTTGCTACAAGGATCGCCAGGATTTATTCGACAATTGTCAAATTGACAGTGCAGTCCATTCTCCTGAACCCTTTGAATTGACGCATGATGAACAAAATAACATCAACTCGTTACTTCAAGAGGCGGGTATCAATACAGTAGATGCGCAAGGTCTTTTTGCATATTCTATGAAAGCGATTCAGGGACGGGAGTACGGAAAGTTTATTTTCACCCGGAACCTGTCCGCGGCCCTGGAAGCCATTGCCGTCTGGGGAGGAGGATATGGACTTGGAAGGGAAGACCTGTCCCATTTGACCATCCAGGATATCATAGATACCTGCCACAGTTCAACCAGGGGCGAAACAACCACCCTGCTTATGCATAAGGTGGATCAGGCCCGGATTGAGCAGTCACTGGCCAGAGTGTTCAAGCTCAGCTATCTGGTTCGGGGAGTCAGGGATATACATGTAGTGCCTATACACCGCTCCGAACCTAATTATATTTCCAACAAACAGGTAGAGCGACCGCCAGTTTTTCTCAAGGCTGCTACAACAAACTACGGCACTTTGAATGATTATATTGTTTGCATTGAAAACGCCGATCCCGGCTTTGACTGGATTTTTACCAAGGGCATAGCCGGATTGATCACCAAGTACGGAGGCGCAAATTCGCATATGGCCATCCGTTGTGCAGAGTTGCAGTTGCCTGCCGCCATAGGCTGTGGCGAAGAAATGTTCGAGCGCCTGCGCAGGGCCAGGAAAATTTCTCTTGACTGCGGATCTAAAACTATAAGGTCGATTTAATCGTATGGATCAATTACGCATCGGCCTGACCATGAGAGTGGTTGAGGCGGTTGAATATGCCGAAAAGCGCGATGCCCTGGCTCAAGACTGGCCCGGATTTATGCATCAGGTTCTTCCAGAATACAAATGGATGCCCATGCCCAATCTTGGATCAGGAATAGCCAGTTATGTTCAATCCTGGAATCTGAGTGGTTTTATCATCACCGGCGGAAATAACCTTTTTGAATGCCCTGAACGTGATGAGACAGAGCTGGCCTTGATAAGTTATGCTCTTGCCAATGATATTCCGATTTTTGGAGTGTGTCGCGGGTTTCAAATCATGGCCCACTATTTTGGTTTTAAAATACAACCTTGCTCAAACCATGCCGCTACAACACATGAAGTAATCATTAATGGGGATAAGCACATGGTTAATTCCTACCATGACAATTGTGGACCAGTAGAGATGCAACCGCCTTTAATGGCCTTTGCCAGGGATCTGGAGGGTCGAATTGAGGGGTTCAGACATGTCCAGGAGCCTCTTATGGCCATAATGTGGCATCCAGAGAGAGAATGTCAGGCAACAGATTTGAATATTAAAATGATTAGAAAATTTTTTGGTTTACTATGATGAAAGCAGTAATTTTAGCGGCTGGGCGTGGTTCCCGCCTCCTGACCCTGACCGATGACCGGCCCAAGTGCCTGGTGGAATTAAAGGGTAAGCCACTGCTGCACTGGCAGCTTGAAGCCTTGAGGGAGGCCGGCATACATGACATCCTTGTGGTGCGAGGGTACTGCAAGGATCAGATAACCGGTGACTTTGAGACCACGGAAAACCCCAGGTGGAATGAGACCAATATGGTGGCCACGCTTATGGCTGCCAGGGACTGGCTGCTGCATCAGACCTGCATTGTTTCCTACGCAGATATTGTCTATCCCTGTGAAGCCATACATCGGCTTATGCAGGATGGTTCTTCCTTAAGCATCCTCTACGATATCAACTGGCTCGATCTCTGGCAGCAAAGATTTGAAGATCCATTGAGCGATGCCGAGAGCTTCAGGCTGGATGAACAAGGTAGTCTGGTGGATATAGGCCGCAAACAAGTATCTATTGAGGAAATCCAGGGTCAGTATATGGGGCTTTTGAAATTTACCCCCAAAGCTGCCAGATGGGTTTTTGATCTGCTGGATAAAAGCCAGGAGCTTGTAGATAGACTGGACATGACCTCTTTGCTGCAGCTGCTCATGGACCAGGGCAAGTCCATTCAGGCAGTCCCCTGGGATGGACCTTGGTGTGAGGTGGATAATGAAATAGATTTGCAGGTAGCAAAGGAGATATCAAGGATATGGTAATCTGGCTTGTAGGTTTGTCTGGATCTGGTAAGACAACGATTGGAAAGATGCTCTACAGTGAATTAAAGAACAAGAATCCAGCGACTGTATTTCTTGACGGTGATATACTTCGTGATGTTTGGGGCGATGCTGTTGGGCACGATGTAAGAGGCAGAAGTTTGAATGCTCATCGCATATCTCATCTATGCAGGATGTTGGATAGTCAGAGTATTGATGTAGTTGCGGCTGTTCTTTCAATTTTTCCCGAATGGCAAATTTGGAACAGAAATAATTTTTCTATATATGTTGAATTTTTTTTGGATACTCCAATGGAAATACTGAAAGATCGCGATACAAAAGGGTTGTATAAAGATGCTGAAGACGGTCTGATCAAAAATGTCGTGGGGGTTGATATCCCTTTCCCTGTTCCGAAAAATTCTGATATGGTTGTGGATACATCTGGACGTTCTGGAACGCCAAAAACATCTCTTAAACAAATTGTTGAATATTTAGAAACGTTGTGATTATAAAATTACTTATCTGGATTTTTTGCGTTGAGTTGATATTATTTTGCTTGGTTCGCATTTTGCGTTCATTTTTTCCGTGGCTGATAATCACTAAGGACAAGGCTCCGATTATCCCTGAAGAAAAAATTGCTAAACACGCAAAGCAATCCTTCCACCCTGTACTTGGATGGCTCCATAGACCAAATGCACAATGGCATAACACAACATCAGATGGAGCAGTAACCTATAGGATTGATAGTCGAGGAAGGCGCAACAATCCAGGTTTTGAAAATGCACCAATGCCTGTTGCTGTGTATGGAGATTCTTATGCTTTTTGCCGATTGGTACCGGATGACTGTACTTGGCCGCATTTTATGTCCAAGTATCTTCACTGTCATGTGGGTAACTATGGCGTAGGTAATTATGGGTTCGACCAGGCCCTGATCCGTTATGAAAACGATCCTCCAACCGAAGCACGAATTGTCATTATGGCCGTAGTTCCTGAGACAATAGTCCGGATTCAATCATACTGGAAGCATTACTTTGAATATGGCAATCTTCTCGCATTTAAGCCACGATTTACAATTAATGACAATGAGCTAACCTTTCATTCGTCAATTATTTCAGACCCTCAAGATTACGTTACCTATCGTCAACATATCAAGCACATTCAAAATTTGGATGGCTTCTACTGCAAAAAGTTCACTAAAGATATTATCGGCTTCCCATCCATGTTGTGCTTATTGCGTAAGCCAGGGCGACACATGGGAATAATACGAAGTCTGATATTTTGGCTTGCCATTGGTAAGCCTGATATCGCTAAACGAAATGCACTTAAGGTAATATTAAGAGAGAATGCAAAATGGGTGCAGAGGCTTTACAACGATAATGATTCATGTCTATTGCTCGAATCTCTAATACAACGCTTTGCGAATTCATGCAAGAAAAACAAAGCAATACCTGCATTGATTGTTTTGCCTCAACCTGGTGATGTAAATAGGCAAGGTCCAGAAAACCATGAGCACTTTTTTTTAAACATGAAAAAGCATCTTCATGTTTTTGACTTTACAAATATTTTTAAACAAAACAAGAAAAAAGTGTCTTTGTACGTTGAGGGTCCTATTGGACCCCACACAAGCCGAGAAGCTAATGATTTAATAGCAAAACGTCTTACTGAATTTTCTTGTATCATGAAAAACCCAGTCTGATCATATGAGCATATTTAAAATTGCCGTTCTTGGGTCTGGGAATTGCGGCTCTGGAGCCGTGTTCGACTACCTCGCTGGTCGGCCGGACTGTTTTGATCCCCTTTCAGGCAGGGAATTTAGACTCATCCAAGACCCAGGCGGCCTCATGGACCTGCACCTTGCCCTTGGCCAGGGATTTTCGGTCAATTCAGCAAGTTCCGCAATTCATGAATTCATTGACATTTGCCGGCGCCTTGGTCCGCCAAGAAAGGCAAACCCTCCCGGCTTGAGCTATCTGAGGCTATTTCCAGGCTACCAGAAAATTGTCAATGGCTTTGTAAATCGTATTGCCGCTTTGTCTTATGATGGCATGCCCATGGTTGAAAGAACCAAACTTTCTGCCTGGGGCTCCGTGCAATGGCGCATCCGGCAAAGACTGCTCAAACGTTGGGGAAAAAAGGCCGGAGGCAAGCAGATTTTTGTTCCCGTTGAAGAACAAACGTTTTTACAGGAAGCAAATCAATTCATTGATGATCTTTTTTCCAGCGCAGGAAGTGATTTCCAGGGCAAACCGGTGGTACTCAACCAGGGCGGCTCATACTGGCGACCCGTCTTTTCAACGCAGTATTACGGTGATCGGCATGTGGTCGTGGTCAACAGAGACCCGAGAGGCATCTTTGCCAGCTTCATTTTTGGCGGCTATGCATATCCAGGCCGCGACGTGAAGCTCTTCTGCAAATGGTATCGACAGGTTATGAGTTTGAGAGATCAAAAGGAATGGGCCAGCCCGCTTGTGACGACAATCCAGTATGAATCTTTTGTCCTGGAGCACAAAAGAGAGACGGAAAAGCTTTGCGATATTCTTCATCTATCCCCTACTGCCAGATCGACCTATGATCCTGAAGCATCAAAAAGAAATGTCGATAAGTTTATGAAAATTCTTTCCAGGAATGAGTTGGATGTTATCGAGAAAGAGCTGAGTGACTACCTCTTTTTATAACATTTTTATTTATTAATGAAACCCTCAATAATTTACATCCTTGGCTCAGGCCACAGCGGATCTACTATTTTGCAGTATCTGCTTGCAGGCAACCAAAATGCTGTGGGCTTAGGTGAAGTGCGGCAATTGGCGGATGGCCGGGGGTGGAAGAATGAGGCTGGTGATTGCTCTTGTGGACAGGCTGTTCAGTTTTGTCCTGTGTGGCAGGGACTTCAACCTAACCCAAATGATAGCAAACTGGAATGGTATAAACGTCTGCTGGAAAAGTCCCAGGCACTTTACCCACAAGCAACTCACCTTGTGGATTCTTCTAAGTCGATACACACGGTCCAGCCCTGGATCGATTTGGGAGGTGAAGGATTAGTCTCTAATGTTTATATCATCTATATAGTTCGGGATGCCCGGGGGTGGGCGGTCTCAGATGAAAATACCAGAAAACGAAAAAACAGGCCGTCACGCCCAATTGTCATGTCCATGCTGGCTTGGTGGAAAAATCAGTTGCGCACGATTCGCTATATCAACAATGATCTTAAAAGGATGGATCCACTCTTTGTTTCCTACGAATCCCTTGTATTCCAAGCTGATACCCAGCTTCTCAGAATAAATGAATTCTGCAGCTTGGAAAGTGAAGGCAAAGATATCGAAGAGGTGCTTTGTACCTCAAATGTTCACGATGTTTTTGGCAACAGGATGAAAAATGACACTTCCAAACGCACAAAACTTGTGTATGATGACAGATGGCAATATAGAATGTCTGCCAATCTGTGGCTTCCCCTGCTTTATCCGATTTGGAAGCTTAATTCCAAACTACGCAGACAAGGCGGGGCATAACTATCATCCAAGATATTGACCGCTGCTTGTTCATTTATGAAAATAGCCTACCTCTCCTCCTCCACCATCCCCTCCCGCACCGCCAACTCCATCCACGTGATGAAGATGTGCCAAGCCTTTGCCAGGAACGGGCATGAAGTCACCCTGCTGGCCCCGGACAAACGCGATGATGCCGAGCCCAATGTCCCTGATCCGTATGCATTTTACGGTGTGGACAAGTGTTTTGAGATCATCAAACTACCCTGGCTGCCCATCAGAGGACGGGGGCATATATATGGCCTGCTGGCCGGATTAAAGGCCAGATCATTAAAGCCGGATCTCGTATACTGTCGGAATGCATCTGGATGTTTTTTTGCATCCAAGCTTGGTCTGCCAGTAACATTTGAATCTCACGCACCTCTTGAAGACAGCGGGCCAGTCAGCGAATGGATGTTCAGGCGGCTTCTGAAATCTTCCAGACTGCAAAAGCTGGTGGTCATTACCCATGCCCTGAAAAAATACTATCAGGAAAATTATTCCTGTAATGGTGTGCAGATCCAGGTCGCCCCGGACGGCGCAGATCCAGTACCTGAAGGAACCCAGCCTGTTGACCTGCCCAATAAATGTGAGCGTTTGCAGGTGGGGTATGTTGGGCACTTGTATGCCGGAAAGGGTATGGAGGTCGTTGGCCAACTTGCCTTACAATGTTCTTGGGCTGATTTTCATGTGGTGGGTGGATTGGAGAAAGATATATCTTACTGGAAAGAAAATCTTGGTAACAGCAAAAATATAAATTTCTATGGATTCGTCCCACACGAGCAGGTTTCAAAGTATATCTATGCTTTTGATGTGGTTCTTTTGCCGAATCAAAACCAAGTTGAGGCCCATGGTGGTGGAGGGAATATTGGAGACTGGACCTCCCCATTAAAGCTCTTTGAATATATGGCTTCTGGAAAGGCTATAATTTGTTCAGACCTGCCGGTGCTCAGGGAAGTTGTTGAGCATGAGAAAAATGCGCTTTTGTGTCCACCGGATGATGTAGATGAGTGGGTAAGAGCTCTGGAAAGGCTACGGCAAGACAAAAAACTTGCCAAGCAATTGGGAAAAACAGCCCATGATGAGTTTATAAAGAATTATACTTGGCAAGCACGGGCTGAAAGACTCCCCATGTGTCAGGATAGATGTCGTCTTGGATGAAATTTGAGGGAGGGCCAAGAGGAGCCCCCGGGGGGCTCCTCTTGGAACAAAAATCCCTTTCATCCTATCATGTTCAACATAACAAGGGGCAGGAGCTGGTTATAATGTCTTACCCTTTGCAATTTAAAGAAAACGTGGTCAAAATGGTACTTACAGGGACTGACTCTCAAGCCCAGATCGCCAAGGACATGGGAGTTCCAGGTTCAACCATGCGATACTGGCTTAAAAAAGCACAAAGCACTGGAGATACCATTATGGCCAAACATGAGAAACGTCCACAGGACTGGTCCTCAAAAGAAAAGCTCGATGCCCTGCTTGAATCTGCCAAGCTTACAGACGAACAGCTGGGAGCCTGGTGCAGACAAAAAGGAATACATACTCATCATCTGGAGAAATGGAAAAAAGAATTCTCCAAGGATCAATCAAGGAACAAAGGCAATAATGTCCGTCAGCTTAAAAAAGAAGTCAAAGATCTTCAAAAAGAGCTTAACCGCAAGGACAAGGCTTTAGCTGAAACAACGGCCCTTCTGGTGCTCAAAAAAAAAGTGGATGCCCTCTGGGGGGGCAACAGGGACGACTGATCCCGACCCAGAAGAAAAAGCGCATCCTGACACTTATAGACGAAGCCTGCAGTTCAGGAGCCAGGCTGAAAAAAGCTTGTGCCATTACCGGCTTAAGTCCCAGGACCATCCAAAGGTGGAGAAGTCCTGAGAAACTTGAAGACAGACGTAAAGAGTCAAGCCAAACACCAGCCAACAAACTGAGTGAAATGGAACGACAGAAGATTCTGAAGACCATCAACAGTCCTGCATACAGGAACCTGAGTCCGCATCAAATAGTTGCGGATCTGGCTGATCAGGAAACATACCTGGCGTCCGAGGCAACCATGTACCGCATCCTTCGGGAAGAAGGTCAAAACACCCACAGGCAGCCTTCAAAGCCTAAGAGACACAACAGGCCTGAAGAACTGACAGCTGCTGAGCCCAATCAGGTCTGGACCTGGGACATTACATATCTGCCGGGCCCGGTTAGAGGAGTGTTCTTTTATCTGTACATGATCATTGATCTCTACAGCAGAAAGATCATCACCTGGCAGATACACACCCGTGAAGGATCCACTCTGGCCGGAGGCTTGATCAGCGAAGGATGCTATCTGGAAAACATAACCAGAGACCAACTGGTCCTACACTCTGACAACGGTGCTCCCATGAAGGGAGCAACCATGCTGGCCACTTTGCAGCAGCTGGGTGTAATGCCGTCCTTCTCAAGGCCTGGCGTAAGCAATGACAATGCCCATTCAGAAGCCTTATACAAGACTCTGAAATATCGCCCCTGGTATCCTCAAAAGCCTTTTAAAAGCTTAAGTGATGCCAGAACCTGGGTCGAGGGTTTTGTACAGTGGTATAATCATGAGCATCGTCACAGCAGCCTGGCGTATGTAACCCCCAATGATCGGCACACAGGCAGGGACAAAGAAATCCTGGCCAGACGACGAGTTGTTTATCAAAGAGCAAAAATGAAAAACCCGGAACGGTGGTCAGGTCAGATCAGGAAATGGTCTGCACCTTCTGAAGTCACACTGAATAAAAAAAGAACCTCTAATACAGAAAAAATTGCGGCCTAAAGGCGACATCTTTCTTGAAACTTACCGGA
>NZ_JMKT01000002.1 GCF_000686525.1 Desulfonatronovibrio hydrogenovorans DSM 9292 | reverse complement strand
CCCGCCACCTCTTGATGTTTGAGTGATAAAGACCTTCTCTGCGCAGCAGGGCTCCGAATTGGCCTTGGCTGGTACACTCATCAGCCTCCTGGAGGATGCGAAGCTTGTAGTTGGCGGTGTAATAACGTCTTTTTTTCTTGGGAACCACCTCAGGATCGTTTTGGTTCCCGTTTCCCACCCCCTTCCGGAAGGGGGTGGGACTGCCCTGGCAGCTGCCAGGGGTTAACTTGAAAACATCATGTTCATTCTTCTTGTGCATCATGTGAGCCACCTTAACCGCCCTTGCTTAAATTCTCAAATGGTCGGTGTCTCACTCTCATTGGCACAGAGGGCTGCGAAAACCGTGGTAGGCGATCAGGATGGAAAAGACCGTTACCAGAACCACCTTGATGAAGATTATGCCTATGGCCCCGGCAGAGATGACCCCATGGGTGCTGAGTCCCACCAGAAAAGAGACCATTACCGGTGCTGCCAGATCTTCAAAGATCAGCAGAGCCAGTTTGAATTCCCCTTCCGGACTCTTCATCCTCCCGGTATCTTCGAGCATCTTGACAGTGATGGAAGAGCTGGTGGCGTATGCAACTCCGCCGATGATCAGGGCTGCCAGGAGATCAAAGCCGAAAAGCCAGGCAATAACAAAGCTTCCACCGAAGTTCAGCCCGATGTCCATGACTCCGACTTTCCAGATCCTGCGGGAGATGTTGATCAGCCTGGCCAGGGGAAAGTGCAGTCCCAGCAGAAAAAAGAGCAGGATGATGCCCACCCTGGAAATCTGGTCAACAATATTCAGTTCAGAATCTGAAAGAAGGCCGGCCAGGACAACGCCGAGAAAGATATAGGCCAGAAGAGAAGGAAGCTTGAGGCGCTGAAAGATATAGCTGGCAAAGAAGAACAGCAGGAGCATTGCCCCGCCGAGCAGAAACAGGTGTTCAGTATGCTCCATTCAGGCCCGTCCTTGCAAAAAATAATTGTGGATCTTCGATGCTAGGTGGAATTACTGCTTACTTTTAAAAGAATCCCCATCAGAAATGTCAGGGCACCATAATTGTCCACTGGAAAAGGGCGTTCACGGTTTTAGCTGCTGGCCGGTACCCTGAAAGTGGTGACAATTTTACTCAAAAACAGTTAGCTGGTATATTGGCATCAGCATTAAATCAATGCCCAGGGAACTTTTAGATTTTTTTTATTTTTTCTGCAAACTAAGGAGTCTGACCTGTGAGGGGCATGTTTCATAACAGCCAGGGCCGGCCGCGTTTCTGGCTGGACTGGCCCGAGGAATCATTGAACAATGATCAGCAGGTATTGTCCTGGTCAGAACCTGGATCAAACATCTGCCTGGATCTTCACGGCAATCCTGCAGATGCATCCCTGGTTGTCTTTTCCGACGGCAACCATCATATGGCCCTTAAAGACTGTCTGGATCTGTTTCAGGAACAGAACTCTGAGCTTGAAGGCATATTCTATCTGACCACTCCTCCAGGCCCCATTCTTAAGCTGCTAAGCAAAGGCAGCATCAAACTGGGCAACCTGCAGCTCAAGTTCTCTCCCCATGTCTTTATCAGTCCCCCTGGTGTTCTGGATAATCTGGTCAAACAGGGCTGGATGGCCGATCATTTACCATTTGTCCGCAATCAGGGCAATGTCCTGCTGGTCAGAAAGGGCAACCCTAAAAAAATCACCAGGGTCAGGGACCTGGCTCAAAAGGATGTCAGGATTTTTCTTTCCAATCCCAGGACGGAACAGGCAAGTTATCAGGCCTACACCCGGACCCTGGAGGCCCTGGCACCTGGCCCGGATTTTGTCCAGAGCAGGGTCAGGTCCGGGCAGGTGGTCATGGGCAGAAGCATTCACCACCGGGAAGCCCCGCAGGCATTGGTGGACGGTGTGGCTGATGTAGCAGTGGTCTTTTACCACCTTGGGCTGAGATATATCCGCATCTTTCCGGAACTATTCACCCTGATTCCCCTGGGCGGGAGTATTGAATCACCTGACCCACTGCCGGGAAACGTGATCAGCAGGACCCATATGGGCCTGATCCATGGCGGGGGTCTGTGGGGCCGAAAACTGATCTCGTTTCTGGGGTCAGCAGAGGCCATGGAGGTCTATCAGAGGCACGGCCTGTGCAGGATGGTCCAGGAGCCATGTCCATGAAATCTCAGGCAGCAGGACCTGCCCAGGACAACCTGGCCGGCAGCCCCGGTCTGATTGATGGGGGACAAGTTCATGCCTTGGACCTGGAGGTTTCAGCCAGGGCTCTGCAGCTTTTTCCTGATGGGCAGGAAAAAGCATTCAGGTCGGACTCATCAGCTTGAACATCCTGTATTATCAAAGGATTTTTAAGGGTTAAATCCTTGGCCGGCGGTCTTTCAACTTCCCTGCATATCCTTTTGAACGAAGTGTCGGACAAAGGAGCTCTTCTCAGACCTGCTTCCTGGCGGACCACAGAAACCAGGGCTTCCAGCCGGCCCGGATCATAGTCCATGAAAAGCTCCTTGAGCTTGCCCTGGACAGCACTTTTTCCGCTTTTGGCCCCCAGCTGGATTTTTCTTTTCAAGTCCAGCTGTTCAGGGGCAAAAGGTTCGAATAGTTCAGGGTTTTTGTACAGAGCGTCTGCGTGCAGCCCGCTTTCCACGTGAAATATCTTTGAACCGACAATGGGCCGGTGCTCGTCTATTCTGATTCCAGCCAGGTCTGCCACCAGATCGCTCAAGCCGGGCAGCCAGGTCAAATCGTATTTTTGGTGGTCTGTCCTGAAAACCAGCCAGGCCAAGACCTCTTCCAGCCGGGCAATGCCTGATCTCTCTCCTATTCCCAGAACACTGACATCTGAGTAATCGCATCCAGCTGAAAGGGCTGACACGGCATTGGCTGTTGCCATGCCAAAATCGTTGTGTCCATGGAAGGCAAGGGGCATGTTCAGGGATTTTTTGAACCCGGCAATAATCCGGCCAGCACTGGTCGGCTCAAACAGCCCCACACTGTCCGAGAGTCTGATTCTCCATACGCCCAGATCCCTGGCCATCCTGGCTGTGTCCAGGGCAAAGGTGGGGTCAGCCCTGGATACATCCTCAAGCCCCAGGGAAATCCTGGCGGTCATCTCTCCGGCCTGGCTCAGGGTTTGTTCAAGACGCTGCAAAAGGGTGTTTCGGTTCAGCCCCAGTCTCTTTTCAATGTGTAAATCAGAAACAGGCAGGGCAGTATTGATGATATCCGGACCAAGGGCATCAGCCATTATCAGGTGTTTTACCCTGAACGGGGCCCACACGCTTATCTCCGGCTTCAGATCAAAGGCGGCTGTGTAATTGATAAGTTCCCGCAGCTGGCTGTCTTCTCCGGCCAGTCCCACTTCCACCTCATCCACACCCATCTTGATCAGCAGATTGAGGATCCTGAGTCTGGCCTGATTGCCGAGGTACAGGCCGAAGCGCTGTTCACCTTCTCTTAAAGTGGTATCTATAAGCATAAGTTTCTTAAAGCAATATTTGTGCCGCGATTCCGGTCCAGGTTTCTGCTCCTGCTCCAGGATCCGGTCTGATTGCCCTCCAATCTTCCGGTCATCCTGATCTGCTGGGCCTTGGTTCCCAAACTGGCGCTCATGACGAAGATCCGGTTCATCCATTGATTTACAGGTTCTGTCAAGTCTTAAGCAAAGCAGCCCCGTATTTTGAGCAGCCCTTAGCAGATGGACCAGAGTACTACACAGACTCTTCTATTTTGTCGGTCTGACCTACAATTTTGAAGTCTTTTATAGAGGCAGAGGCTGAAGCTGTTTTGAAGATAATGATAAAAAAACAATAAAAACAAGATAGTTATCTCCGGGATGTCCGGTTGTGGTCAGCATGGCACGTCCTTTGCCTTTTAGAGAGGTAAATTCAAACCAGGAGGAATTACTAATGCGTAAAGTTGCAATCTACGGAAAAGGGGGAATCGGAAAGTCCACCACAACCCAGAATACTGTGGCCGGGCTGGTGGAGCTGGATAAAAAGGTCATGGTGGTGGGTTGCGACCCCAAGGCCGACTCCACCAGGCTTCTTCTGGGCGGTCTCAGTCAGAAGACTGTTCTGGATACCCTCCGGGAGGAGGGTGAGGACGTGGAATTGGATGATGTCCGGCTGCCCGGATTCGGCGAATCTCTATGTGTGGAATCGGGCGGACCTGAGCCCGGGGTAGGCTGCGCAGGCCGGGGCATAATTACATCCATCAATCTTTTAGAGCAGCTGGGTGCATATGAAGAGAACCAGGATCTGGACTACGTGTTTTATGATGTCCTGGGGGACGTGGTGTGCGGAGGATTTGCCATGCCCATCCGGGAAGGCAAGGCCCAGGAAATCTACATTGTTGTGTCCGGGGAGATGATGGCCATGTATGCAGCCAATAATATCTGCAAAGGCATCAAAAAGTTTGCTGATGCCGGAGGAGTCAGGCTGGGCGGGCTGATTTGCAACAGCCGGGCCGTGGACAATGAAAGGGAAATGATCGCTGCTTTTGCCAAGAGGCTGGGCAGCCAGATGATCTACTTTGTTCCCCGGGATAATGAAGTGCAGCGGGCTGAGATAAACCGCAAGACCGTTATTGACTACAGTCCGGAAAGCGTCCAGGCCGGACACTACCGGAGTCTGGCCAAGGCCATAGACAGCAATGAGATGTTTGTGGTGCCGGACCCCATGCACACTGATGAGCTGGAAAAGATACTCCTGGACTACGGACTGCTGGACGCCTGAGGAGTGGCGGCTAATGGGGTCAGCCGGGCAAGACAGCCGGAAGTTCTGACCCGGGTGGTGAACAATGACCGGAACATCCAGTCAAAAGACCTGGAAAGCACATAAACCAATACAGTAACCCAGGGCATCCAAACGGCTCAGATGATCCATTGCCCTGAAACACACTGATAAGATGATAAACAGAGGAGAATCAAGATGCTTATGATCAGAGCCATAGTCAGGCCGGAAAAGACCACGGAAGTTATGAAATCCCTCCTTGATGCGGGTTATCCCGCCCTGACCAAGGTCGAAGTGGCCGGCCGGGGAAAGCAGCGGGGCCTGAAGCTGGGCCAGGTGGTGTATGATGAACTGCCCAAGGAAATGATCATGATGGTGGTTCCGGATGCGGACAAGGAGTTTGTAGTCCGGGCCATCATGGACAGCGCCCGCACCGGTGAAGGCAGTTTTGGAGATGGAAAAATCTTCGTTTCTCCGGTGGATGAGGTGTACACGGTTTCCACCGGGGTCAAGGAAGCCTGAGCAGGCAGCAACCAAAAAAACAGGAAAATTAAATTCATCAGGTGCCCAGTTCAGGCTGAGCATAAGGAGAGGATCATGAAAGAAGTTCTGGCCATTGTTCGGGCCAATAAGATCAATCAGACCAAAGAAGCTTTGGTGGCTGCCGGGCTGCCTTCCTTCACCGGCAGCAGGTGTGTGGGCCGGGGAAGACGCCCGGTGGACTTTGAGACCCTTGAGGCCTTGAACCGGGACCCGTCCATGGGAACGGACGTGTTGCCCGGCCTGGCCCAGGGAGCCAGGCTCATTCCCAAAAGGATGCTGAGCATGGTGGTTCCCAAGGAGAGGGTCAAGGAAATTGTAGAGGTGATCATCAAGACCAATCAGACCGGAACTCCCGGCGACGGCAAGGTGTTTGTCCTGCCGGTGAGCGACGTATTCAGGGTGAGGACCAGGGAAGAAGGCCTTGATGCCATTGATGAAATGAAAGGATGACCTCAAGACCTGACATTGCCTGCAGCTGGGGCTGACAACATACCGGAATATCAAACAGGTGCTCAAGTGTTTCCCCAGTTCCTGACCTTTTATTTATCTAACTTTTGTCCTGCTGATCCGGCAGAAAGGCAGAAAAACCGGAGGATGTATGTCCGACTTGAAAACTGGCCCGGGCGTAGACCTGGACGAATTCATTGAAGAAACAATCAGTATTTATCCGGCCAAGGTGGCCAAGAAAAGACGGGGCCATATGCTGGTCCGGGACGGGGGCCAAGAAGGTCTGAATCAGACCATCAATGCCAACGCAAGATCGGTTCCCGGGATCATCACCCAGCGAGGATGCTGCTATGCAGGGTGTAAAGGAGTGGTCATAGGTCCCTACGGAGACATGGTCCACATCACCCATGGTCCGGTCGGATGCGGATTCTACTCCTGGATGACCAGGCGTAACCTGTTCCGACCGGGACCGGACAAGAAAAATTATTCCCAGTACTGCTTTTCCACGGATATGCAGGAGCATGACATCATATTCGGGGGAGAGAAGAAGTTAAAACAGGCCATCAGGGAAGCTTATGAGACTTTCAGGCCCAATGCCATCAGCGTCCATGCCACCTGTCCGGTGGGGCTCATAGGCGATGATGTTGCAGCTGTGGCCAGGGAGGCGGAAAAGGAACTGGGAGTCAAGGTCCTGGCCTTTAACTGCGAGGGGTACAAGGGAGTCAGTCAGTCGGCAGGTCATCATATTGCCAATAACAGGCTTTTTTCGGACGTGGTCGGGACCAAGGACCAGGCTGTTGAAGGCTATTCAGTCAATGTCCTGGGGGAATACAATATCGGCGGAGATGCCTGGGAGATAGAGCGGGTCCTGGAAAAGTGCGGCATAAAGGTGGCAGCCACCTTCAGTGGAGACGGCAAATACGAAACCATGACCTATGCCCACATGGCTTCCCTTAACCTGGTCATGTGCCACAGATCCATCAACTATCTGGCTGAAATGATGGAGACCAAGTACGGCATACCCTGGGCCAAAGTCAATTTTATCGGGATCAGGGCCATGTCCAAGTCCCTGCGCAAAATAGCTGCTTTTTTTGATGATCCGGAGCTCACCAGCAGGATTGAACAGGTCATTGCAGAAGAGGAAAAGCTCGCCCTGGATGGCATTGCTCCGTACCGGGCCAGGCTTGAAGGCAAGACTGCCATGCTGTTTGTGGGAGGCTCCAGGGCTCACCACTACCAGGACCTGTTAAGGGATCTGGGCATGATTCCTGTGGCTGCCGGATATGAATTCGCCCACCGGGACGATTATGAAGGAAGACAGGCTCTCAAAGACATCAAGCTGGACGCGGACAGCCGGAATATTGAAGAGCTCAAGGTGAATCCAGATCCGGACAGGTACCGACCGAGGCTTTCACCTGAAAAGCTGGAACAGCTGGAAAAGGACAAGGTTCTGAAGAGCTATGACGGCATGCTCCCGGATATGCCCCAGGGCACTCTGGTGGTGGACGACATCAGCCATGTAGAACTGGAACGGCTCATCCTGACCTTAAAGCCGGACCTGCTTTTGTCGGGCATTAAGGACAAGTACATCATTGAAAAGTTCGGAGTCCCCAGCAAACAGCTTCATAACTATGATTATTCCGGGCCTTTTGCAGGCTACAGGGGAGCGGTCAATTTTGCCGGGGAGATCGACATGATGATCAACAATCCGGCCTGGAAGCTGGTTTCCAATCCGTTCAAGAGAAAACCCCTGCTCCAGGCCGGACTGGGTACTGATCAGTAACGCAGCCATCAAGGCCTATCCAGGGCCGGCCAGGAGCAGGAAACCTGTTCCTTAGTCATATTATTAAAACCAGAGTATCAAGGAGAAAGAAAGTGTTAAGCCATACACCCAAGGAAATGACCACCAGGCAGGCTCTAAGAGTCAACCCGGCCAAGACCTGTCAGCCCATAGGGGCCATGTATGCTGCCCTGGGCATCAACCGGTGTCTGCCTCACAGCCACGGGAGCCAGGGGTGCTGTTCATACCACAGGAGCCACCTGACCAGACACTACAAGGAGCCGGTCATGGCCTCCACCAGTTCTTTTACCGAGGGTGCCTCGGTCTTCGGCGGAAGCCCCAACCTGCGTCAGTCCCTGAAGACCATCTTTCAGGTCTATGATCCCGATGTGGTGGCCGTGCATACCACCTGCCTGTCGGAAACCATTGGAGACGACATACCCACCATTGTCAAAAAGGCCGCGGACGACGGCATCGTGCCTGAAGGCAAGTGGGTCATCCATGCCAGCACCCCCAGTTATGTCGGATCGCATGTGACTGGTTTTTCCAACATGGTCAAGGGGATGGCCAGCTATTTCACCAGGGAGTCGTCAGTCAAACACAAGGACCAGGTCAATATCCTGCCCGGTTATGTTGAACCTTCGGATATGCGCGAAATAAAGGGCATGGTATCGGAGATGGGGCTGAAACCGCTAGTCTTCCCGGACACTTCGGATGTCCTGGATACACCCAAGACCGGTGAATACCACATGTATCCCAGAGGCGGAATAACTGTTCCGGACCTGATGAAGACCGGCTCCAGCCTGCACACCATGGCCCTGGGGCAGTTTTCTTCGCTGGATGCGGCTTCCTATATGGATCACAAGGCTAATGTACCCTTCACCCTGGTGGACATTCCCATCGGGGTCAAGGCAACAGACAGGTTTCTGCAGGGGATCATGGATGCCACCGGGGCTGAACCCACCGGATCCATGCTGGATGACCGGGGAAGGCTGGTGGACATGATGACCGACTACCAGCACTACCTGTATGGAAAAAAAGTGGCCCTGTGGGGTGATCCCGACCAGGTCATAAGTCTGGCTGAATTCCTGGTGAGCATGGGTATGAAGCCGGTCTACCTGGTCACAGGGACCCCGGGCAAGGTCTTTGAAAAGAGGCTGACCTCAATCACCAGTGACGGCAATTTTGAACCGGTCATCGCCCAGAATCAGGATCTGTTTTACCTGCATCAGCTGATCAAGAATGAACCAGTGGACCTGCTTATGGGCAATACCTACGGCAAATACATTGCCAGGGCTGAGGACATCCCGTTTGTGCGCTACGGGTTCCCCATCCTGGACCGGGCCGGGCACAGCTATTTCCCATCAGTGGGATATCGGGGCGGAATGCATTTGCTGTCCACTATTGTCAACACCATTCTGGACCGCATGGACCGTGACGCTCCTGAGGAGCGGTTTGAGCTGGTATTATAGATGGGCCGGCCTGGATGAAATAGAGCAGCCTGGAAAAGCCGTAGACCAGAAGAATTCAGTAACCAAGCAAAAACAACAGGAAGCAAAATGGAAGCCAGGATCCTGAAGACAAGAAAAAAGCAGGTTTATGAAAAAGGCTCAGCAGCCTTTGACATGGAATGCAACAAAAACAGCCTGGCCGGAGCAGTCAGCCAGAGGGCCTGTGTCTTTTGCGGGTCCAGGGTGGTCCTGTACCCCATAGCAGATGCCCTGCACCTGGTTCACGGGCCTGTGGGCTGTGCAGCCTATACCTGGGATATCCGGGGGGCCCTGTCCTCCGGACCGGAACTGCATCGGCTGAGCTTTACCACCGACCTGCAGGAAAAAGACGTCATCTTTGGGGGAGAAAAGAAACTGCACCAGGCCCTGGTGGAGCTCATTGACCGGCACAGACCAAAGGCGGCTTTTGTCTATTCCACCTGTATCGTGGGCATCATCGGAGATGACCTGGAAGGGGTCTGCAAAAAAGTGGAAGCAAAAAAGGGCATCCCAGTCATCCCTGTCCAGTCAGAAGGGTTCAAAGGCAATAAGCGGGCCGGTTATTCAGCTGCCTGCAGGGCCATGTTCCGCCTGGTGGGCACTGGTGAAACCAGTGGCATACCCCGGGTCAGTGTGAATATCCTGGGAGATTTCAATCTGGCCGGGGAGATATGGATGATCAAGGAGTATTACCGGCGGATGGGGGTGGAAGTGGTGGCCTGTATCACCGGAGACGGCAGGGTAGATGAACTGAGGCGTTCTCATGGCGCGTCCCTGAACCTGGTCCAGTGTTCCGGGGCCACTGTTGAGCTGGCCAGGATGATGCAGGAAAAGTACTCCATCCCTTATAAAAGGGTCTCTTACTTTGGAATAGAGGATATGGCCCAGGCCCTTTATGATACAGCGGACTTCTTCAAGCAGGATGACTCCGGGATTCTGGCCCGGACCAGGGATCTGGTCCGGGAGGAGCTGTCCATCCTTCAGCCCGCCCTCCAGGAGTACCGCAGGGACCTGGAAGGCAAAAAAGCAGCCATATATGTGGGCGGAGCATTCAAGGCCTTTTCCCTGATCAAGTGCTTCCGGCACCTGGGCATGAAGGTGGAGCTGGTGGGCTCCCAGACAGGGACCAAAGAGGAGTACCAGGAAATGGCCGGAATGTGCGATCCGGGCACAGTGATTGTTGACGATTCCAACCCGTCTGAGCTGGCCCATTTCATCAAAGAGAGGGACGTGGACATTTTTGTGGGCGGGGTCAAGGAACGGCCCATAGCCTACAAGCTGGGAGTGGGGTTCTGTGATCACAATCATGAGCGTAAAAAAGCTCTGGAAGGTTTTCAGGGCATGCTCAACTTTGCCAGAGAAGTCCATTCCACGGTTATGAGTCCGGTATGGCGCTTTGTGCCCAGGAGGGCTGCCAGGTATGCCGGAGACGGACAAGAGACCTAGCCTTTTGGGGTACAGGAAAAGAAAAAATCAACCCAGGGAGAGTAAAGATGCGCGGAGGATCAGTTCCATATGTTTCCACCACCAATGCCTGCAAGCTGTGTACACCCCTGGGAGCCGGGGTTGCCTTCAGGGGAATAGAAGGCTGCGTACCTTTTCTGCACGGTTCCCAGGGGTGCGCCACATACATGCGCAGATATATTATCAGTCATTTCCGCGAGCCTGTGGACATAGCATCTTCCTCCCTGGGCGAGAGGGAAGCCATTTACGGGGGAGGACCCAACCTGATGCAGGGTCTTTTGAATGTCATGGATAAATACCAGCCCGGGGTTATTGGAGTTGCATCCACCTGTCTTACTGAAACCATCGGCGACAATATGCCCATGATTCTGTCCCAGTTTAAAAAGGAATTCCCGCGGCCGGACATGCCCCAGCTGATTCATGTGTCCACCCCCAGCTATGCAGGTACCCACATGGACGGTTTCCATGCAGCAGTCAAAGCGGCCCTTGTCCACCTGGTCCGGGAGTGTCCGGACCATTCCGGAGTGAATTTATTTCCGGGATTTGTATCACCAGCTGATATCAGGCATTTAGCCGGTATTCTTGATGATTTTGAGATTAGAGGCATAATTCTGCCGGATATTTCCGAGACCATGGACGGTCCCATCAAGGAGGATCTGGAAATGATTCCTTCCGGCGGTACCCCTGTCCGGGATATCCAGTCCATGGGTTCAAGCCGGGCCAGCCTGGAGTTTGGAGCCTGCATCAAAGATGAACTCAGTTCCGCCCTGTGGCTGGAAAAAGAGCACCAGGTTCCGGCATACAGGCTGGATATGCCCCTGGGACTCAGGGCTACGGACCGGTTCATGGATGTCCTGGCAGAGGTCAGCAAAAGACCAGTGCCCCGGAAACACTTCCTGGAAAGGGGACGGCTCATTGATGCCTATGTTGACGGGCACAAGTATCTATTTGGAAAAAAGTGTCTTGTATATGGAGAAGAGGATCTGGTGGTGGGCCTGGTTTCCCTGCTGGCTGAAATCGGGGTCAGGCCGGTGCTGGCTGCTTCCGGGGGCCGGAGTGGAAAGCTGGAGCAGGAAGTATCCAGAGTTTGTGCCGGAATACTGCCTGAACCTCCCAGGGTCCTTTCCGGGGTGGATTTTTACCAGATTGTGGAACAGGCCCGGGAGCTCAAACCCGATCTGGTTGTGGGCAACAGTAAAGGTTACCGGGTGGCTTCCAGAGAGTGGAATATTCCCCTGATCAGGGTGGGATTTCCTGTTCATGACCGGTTCGGAGCTGCCAGGATCAGACATCTGGGATATGCCGGAGCCCATGAGCTGCTGATGAGGATCGTTAATGCCATTTTGGACAAAAAGCAGACTGAATCAGAGATCGGCTACGGTTACATGTAGAGCCTGAATGGCAGTGGCTGCTGCCCGGTCCTGTCCAGGCCATGATTTTCAGGGATGATCCCGGAAGTCAAGGCTGCAAGGGCGGCCCCGGATGTTTCAGGCCTGCCAGGTTATCAGTAAATAACATAGTAAAAATACTGGAGAAAAAAAATGAGCAATCCGGATAATTCCAGCCACCCCTGTTTTAATGAGAAAGTCAAAGGCGGCTGCGGCCGGGTTCATCTGCCTGTGGCCCCCAAATGTAATGTCCTGTGCAATTTCTGCAACCGCAAGTTTGACTGTGTGAACGAGTCAAGGCCCGGGGTGGCCTCGGCCGTACTTTCCCCGGTTCAGGCCGTAACATATCTGGAAAAGGTCATGGAGAGGATGGGGAATATCACTGTGGCCGGCATTGCCGGTCCAGGAGATCCCATGGCCAATGCTCCGAAAACCCTGGAAACCATGGCCAGGGTCAGAAAGGCCTTTCCGGATCTGCTGCTTTGTTTGTCATCCAACGGTCTGCACCTGCCTGAACATGTCCGGGAGTTGAAAAGACTGGGATTGACCCATGTAACTATTACTGTGAGTGCGGTTGATCCGGAAGTTGGGAAAAAAATCTATGCCTGGGTCAGGGACCGCAAGGTAGTCTACCGGGGTCTGGAAGGTGCCGGGCTGATCTGGTCCAGGCAGCAGGAGGCCATTTCCAGGCTCAAGGAAAATGGAATGCAGGTCAAGGTCAACTCCATACTTGTTCCCGGGATCAATGACAGGCATATGCCGGAGATTGCCCGTACTGTTGCCGCACTGGGAGCTGATCTCTTCAATCTGATTCCGGTTTTTCCCAATCCAGGCACAAAGTTTGAGAACATAACCGAGCCTGGCAGGCATGAGGTTGATTCGCTGAGGGAAACGGCCGGCAGGTATCTGCCCCAGATGACCCATTGCCAGAGATGCAGGGCTGATGCTGTGGGGCTGCTGGACAGGGACAGGTCTTTGGAAATGGCACCTTTGGTCCGTAAGATTGCTTCCCAGGCTGCCTGTCCGGACCAGTCAAGGCCATATGTGGCAGCTGCCTCCAGGGAAGGCATGCTGGTAAACCAGCACCTGGGCGAGGCCAGGAGTTTTGATATCTGGGGTCAGAAGGAAGGTTCCTATGAGCTGCTTGAAAAAAGGCAGGCCTCGCCTCCTGGGGGAGGACCAGGCAGATGGCGTGACCTGGCCCGGATCCTTGGAGACTGCAGGGCAGTGCTTGTAAATGCAGTGGGAGAATCGCCCAGGCAGGTCCTTTCCTCCCAGGGGGTCCAGGTGGTGGAGACAGATGGCCTGGTGGAGGAAGTTTTGGAATGGATTTACCAGGGCAAGGATGTTTCCAGGCTTAAACCTGCCGGGGCCAAGGGATGCTGCACCGGCGGCCTGTTCGGAGGGTGCGGGTAGAACAGGTGGTCACAGGGATCCACCAGGAACCAGGCCAATGGCCTGCCAGGCCCGGGGTTGTAAAAAGTTGCGGTTAAAATGGCTCCTGGCCTGGATAGCCCTGGGCTGGACCAGCATCCTGATGGGCTTAACAAACTGTTGAAAATCTCCCAATGGCTGTGTTGCTCAAAAAAAGTGGATCTTCGACGTTAGGCGTGGAATTGCTGCTCACTGTTTTTTGTTTGCCCCGCTTTTGGCCGGGATTTTTCTAATATCCGCCAAAGGGGGATATCTGCCCCCTCCGGACTCTTAACTATTTGGTTTGAGGAGTTATGCGTATATTTTTTGATTGTAAGAGTATATGGAGAAACCAACCTGTTTTGCGGTCCGGTTTCCCCCTGTTTGGCGTATTTAAGAAAACTCACCAGCCTGACGCTCTTGGCATACAAAAAAAGTGAGCAGCTTGTTTTAAAAGAATCCACATGAAACGTCGGGGAACCTAAAAAGTTCAAACTCTTACGTATGGATAAGTACGCTGCGACCTTGAACTTTTTTTGTTTCCTGCACTTGGAATTTTTGAACAGCCTGCCTGATAAGGACTTTTTCACACTGTTAAGACCGGTTGGAGATAATAACCAGCTTTTGCCGGTCCACTCCTGAACCAGGACCGGGACAGGCTGATGAGCAGCGGAGAATATCATGAACCACCTGGTCTTTGTCTATGGGACCTTGAGACAGGGCTGTTCCAATCATGGCCTGCTTAAGGATGAGAAATATCTGGGAACCGCCAGGACAAAGGACAGGTACGCCCTATATGTTGACGACTATCCCTACCTGGTCAAGGATCAGCCCCGGTCCAGGGTCAAGGGCGAGGTCTATCAGGTCAGTACCCAGGGACTGGCCCGGCTGGACATCCTGGAAAACCATCCCGCCTGGTACAAGCGGGAAAAAATCCGGGTGTGCCTGGACATGGGAGAGGTAATTCTGGCCTGGATCTATTTTTTCCCGACAGCCAGGGGGAGGCTGGTCAGCGGGGGGGACTATCTTCAGAGCAGCCTTGGCTGCAGCCGAACCGGACATCAGGCCCTTAAAGAGGAAGAATAGGTTCAGCACCGGTCCAGGGTGAAAGATGAACTCATCTTCAGGCTAATCTTTTTCCCGCATGTCCAGGCACAGGATATGCTTCTGTCCGTTCCGGGTGCTGAAGGTCATGGATATGGTCCGGCACAGGGTTCCGGTGGCCAGGGATATATAGGGATCAGTTATGAACCTGTCCAGCCCGGCCTGGATGTAGACGTAATAATCTTTCAGACAGTGATCGTCCCCTTTTTCCGCCGGCCGGAAAAGAAACCTGCTTTTTCGCTCCCGGACAAAGCCCCTGTTGACTACAGTGGGTGAAACCTGCCTGCCTGACTCATCCAGCACATAGGCACATTCAATCACTTTACTGGACTTGATCATTTTTTTGAGCTGGCTTTCCAAGTCCATATCCTGGCCACTGCTGAGCCCGGAAAGGATAGAAAAACTTAAGGCCTGGTAGTTGCTGAATTTTTGTTTCCTGGCCTTGATCCTCTTAATGACGCATTTGAAAAAACCATCTCCAGTCTCTCTGATTTTATCTTCAATTTTGTCAAAATCTACATCGAGAATATTCTGGGGTCTGGCGAAAAAATAGCCTTGAAAAAGGTCGGTCCCCAATTCCAGAGATTTCAGGACCTCCCGGGGGTTTTCAGTTCCTTCGGCCAGGACCATGACTCCAAGCTGATCAGCCAGCTTGACCACGGCCTTGATGATTTCCTGTTTGTAGAACTGGGAGTGAATGTCCTTGATCAGGGAGCGGTCAATCTTGATGATATCCGGTTTAATGATTGAGACCCTTTCCAGATTGGAATGGCCGGCCCCGAAATCGTCAAGGGCTATGAGAAAGCCGTGCTCCCGGTACATGGAAATGAACCTGCACAGCTCGGAAAAATCCCTGACCCTTGATTCCACCAGCTCAATGACGATGTTCCTGGGATCGATTCCATGATCCCTGACCATCCTTAAGAAATTCCCTGACCCCACTATTCCCTTGTCAACCATTGAGGTGTCAAAGTTGATGAACAGCAGCAGGTCCGGATGCTGCTGGTGAACCGGCCTGAATGCAGTCAATGCGGCCTTTCGGCAGGCCCTGTCTGTTTCTACTGTTTTGTCAAAATGCTCTGCAGCAGCAAAAAGAAGACAGGGCTGGACGAGGTTTCCGGATATGGGATCCAGGCCCCTGCTCAAGGCTTCCAGGCCGATTATTTTTTTCTTTTTTATGGATACCACAGGCTGGAAATGGGTCATCAGGCTCTGTTTCCGGATTATAAGATCAAGGTTCAAGTCTGGGGTGGTGGGCATGATACTGAAGTCCTGAATGTTAAATAAGGGTTGTCTGATTCAGGCTTGGGGCTAGCAAGGTTCGGGCCATTGTCCAGTAGGGCCAAGGGCTTTTCCCGGGCTGGGCCCTCTTTGCCCCTGGGGTCGGGGGGTGGCTTTGGAATGGCAGTCTCGGCCTGGACCATCACATCCCTTTCAATGTTTTTTACAAAAATGTCAGGTCATTTTGGGCCTGGGAAAGATAAGTCTTAAAATTCAATATATTGCCTCTTTGGCATCATCATTGCTTTTTAGGGAGGCATGGGTTTAGAAAAAATAAATCAAGGAGGTTGGGCATGGATACTTTTCTTATTTATGTCAATAGATATCAGCTGATATGGTAGGTTAGCAGCTTATGTCCGGCTGATTGGCTGGAAGCCATTCCAGGGCGCCGATTTGATTTTTATAGATTGAATTTACAAAAATGAACATTTTAAGGAGGAGATGAAGATGGAACACTTGCTTGAGCTCAGCTATGCATTGGACACATTTTACTTCCTGATTTCAGGACTGCTGGTCATGTGGATGGCGGCCGGGTTTACCATGCTGGAATCAGGCCTGGTCAGATCCAAGAACACGGTGGAAATCCTGACCAAGAACATAAGTCTTTATTCCATTGCCTGCATCATGTATATGATTGTAGGGTACAATATCATGTACGGGGAAGGCGGTTCAATCATCCCGGGCATCAGCTTTTTTGTGGGCGGGGACAATACCGTGGCTGATGTGGTGGCTGGAGGAGCTGATGCTCCGTATTACTCAAATATTTCGGATTTCTTTTTCCAGGTGGTGTTTGTAGCCACGGCCATGTCCGTAGTTTCCGGGGCTGTGGCTGAACGGATGAAGCTCTGGGCATTTCTTTTGTTTGCAGTGGTCATGACTGGTGTGCTTTATCCGGTGCATGGTTACTGGACCTGGGGCGGGGGTTTCCTGGATGAGCTGGGTTTTGCTGATTATGCCGGTTCAGGTATCGTGCATATGGCTGGTGCTTCAGCTGCCCTGGCCGGGGTGCTCCTGCTGGGGGCCAGAAAAGGCAAGTATGGTCCGGACGGGAAGATAAACGCCATTCCTGGAGCCAATATGCCCCTGGCCACCCTGGGGACTTTCATCCTGTGGATGGGCTGGTTCGGTTTCAATGGAGGATCAGAGCTCAAGGTGTCTGACGTAGAATCAGCCAATGCCGTGGCCATGGTCTTTGCCAATACCAACCTGGCAGCAGCTTCGGGCATGGTCTTTGCCCTGATTACCTCCCAGATCAAGTTCGGCAAGGCTGATCTGACCATGGGTTTAAATGGTGCTCTGGCCGGGCTGGTGGCCATTACTGCTGAACCCAGTTTCCCGTCCATGCCTCTGGCCTGCGTTATCGGCGCTTTGGGCGGAATAATTGTTGTCTTCTCCATCGTGGCCCTGGACAAGCTGAAGATCGATGATCCAGTGGGTGCGATTTCAGTCCACGGTGTGGTTGGTGTGTGGGGACTTCTGGCGGTTCTCTTTTCTCATCCTGAGGCCACCCTGTTCGGTCAGCTGGCCGGCATAGCAGTCATCTTCGGCTGGATGTTCGGAACAAGTCTGGTTGTCTGGGCTTTGATCAAAGTGGTCATGGGAATCAGGGTTGACGAGGAAATGGAATACCAGGGCATGGATATGGCTGAATGCGGAATGGAAGCATATCCGGAATTCGTCCGCTCCAAAGGCTCCAAATAGTCCCTGGGAATCAGCAATATCAAGTCAACAATATATATTAGCGGAGGCATAATTATGAAAAAGCTGGAGATCATCACCAGACCGTTCAAAGTCGATGAAGTAAAGAATGCACTGACCAAGCTGAACATCAAGGGCATGACCCTGACCGAGGTCAAGGGTTTTGGCCGGCAGCACGGACACAAGGAAGTCTACAGGGGTGCGGAATACCAGGTGGATTTTCTGTCCAAGGTCAAGATGGAGATTGTGATTGATGACGACCTGGTGGAACGGGCTGTGGAAGCAGTGGTCCAGGCTGCCAGGACCGGAAAGGTCGGCGACGGCAAGATCTTTGTCTACCCGGTGGAAAATGCCGTGCGCATCAGAACGGGTGAAACCGGAGACAAGGCCATATAGCGGGATCAGGGGCAACCCTGATCACAACCCGGCATGACCCCCTCAGCGCTGCAGACCTTCCTTGCCCGCCGAAGCGATCCAAGGCTTTACCTCCCTGGGCAGGGCAGGTCTGCAGCGCAAAAAATATCCCGCATAACAGATCAGTATTTCTGTTCCAGGCTTGATGAGCTCAAACTGGCTTCGGTCCAGGGCCTGACCCTGGCTGCAGTTGGTGGATACGGCCGGCAGGAACAGTTTTTAAAATCAGACATTGACCTGCTCATCCTTATTGATTCCAGCCATGAGCAGCAGGCTGAACAGACAGTAGCCCGGCTTCTCCACCCCTTGTGGGATTCAGGGCTGGACCTGGGACACGGCGTACGGAGCATAAGTCAGTGCCTGGAACTGGCCTGTCAGGATCATCATGTGCTGACCTCTCTGGTGGATGTCCGGTATATCTGCGGAGATCGCAACCTTTATGCTGCCCTGTCCAGGGCCTTGAAGCCCTTGTTCAGGGATGAAGGGACCAGACTGCTGCACAGCCTGGCCAGGTCAAAGGATTCCAGATGGCATCTTCTTGGATCGGACTACTTTATGGAGCCGGACCTCAAGGATGATCCCGGGGGATTAAGGGATTACAATCTGGTGGTCTGGACTGAAAAGATCTTTCAATACATCCAGCCGGAACCAGACCTGCCCTTTTGGGGCAAAGACAGCCGCAGTTTTTACCAGGCAGTGGATTTTTTGTTTGACCTGCGCAGTGGGCTCCACTCAATGAACAGGACCAAGAATGACCGGCTTTACCTGGATCTGCAGCCTGAAGCAGCCCGGATAATGGGTTTTCACGAGCTGGGGGGCAAATCCGGGGTGGAGGTGTTTCTGGAAGAGTTATTCACCAGGCAGAGCCGGATCATGGAGCAGGCCCAGGTGGCTGTGGATCTTATTCTGGCCCGGCAAGACCGGCACTCTTCCAGCCGAAACAGGAAAAAGCTGTTTCCGGTCCAGGATCAACAATTGATTCAGCAACAGAACAGCAAGCTGTGGCTTTCCAGCAGGGCGGATCTGGAGAAGAATCCAGAGCTGATTCCGGAGATATTCCGGTCCGGTGTCCAGACCGGGCTGGATATATCCGGACCTTCCCTGGTTGGGATCAGAAGATTTCTGGAAACAGCCGGACTCAGTCCGGTCATTAAAAGGGCTGTTCAGGATGTTTTTCTGGAAATAGTCATGCAGGACACTCCAGGCCGGTGGCTGCGCCTGATGTTTAGGAGCGGACTTTTGGGTTTTGTGCTGCCGGAACTGGAGAAAAAATGGTTTTTTGTCCAGTTCGACGGGGTCCATATCTATCCTCTGGGTGAACACACCCTGCATGTCCTGGACAATATTGCCGGTCTGGACGGGAAAAAAGGCTTTTTAAAGGAAGAACTCCATAGTTATGCCTTTTTCCCTGCCCTGCGACTGGCAGCTCTTGTCCATGATCTGGGCAAGGGAGAGGGGGATCACTGTCAGACCGGGGCCAGACTGGCTGAACAGGTCCTCAAGGCCTGGGGCATAGCCGAGGAAGTTCTGGAGGATACGGTTTTCCTGGTCCGCAACCATCTGCTCATGGTGGGGACAGCCTTGAAGCGGGATCTGGATGAAGAGGGAGTGGTGGCTGATTTTGTCCAGGAGGTGGGCTCCCTGGACCGCCTGGGCCAGCTGACTCTGCTTTGTTATGCTGATGCCAGGGCCACAGGTCCGGGAGTATGGAATAACTGGCAGGAAAATCTGGTTCGATCACTTTATTTCAGGGCAGCCAGACTCATGAAACATACCATCCTGGGCGGACACCATGCCGGGCACAGAATGGCCGTGGTCAGGGACAAGGTCAGATCAGACCGGGATTACAATCAGTTCTGGGAGGAAATGCTCCAGGCCATGCCCTACAGATATCTGCTCAGGGTCCCCATCCCGGAGATCATAAGGCATATCCGGGTGGTGGAAAAGTTTACAGCCATTAACGCCAATCCGGACCAAGCCGGAAATGACCCCGGGTTTATTCTGCTTACGGACAAACCTGGCCCGGGCAGTTACGGTTACTGGAGTCTGACCCTGGTCACCAGGGACAGACCCGGTCTATTGACCAGGATCGCTGCGGCCCTGGCCATGAATCAGGTAAAGATCTACTCGGCCGGACTCTTCACCTGGGACAACGGCCTGGTTGTGGACATGCTCAAGGTCAGTCCTCCAGCTGATCCTCTCTACCCTGTCCAGGCCTGGCAGGAGGTCCGGCAGGATCTGAAAGGCCTGATTTCCGGGCAGGATGATGTTAGACAATTTTGTGATCGGATCAGGAAGACAGCTGTTGCCGGTTCCAGGTACCGGGTCAAGGTTGATAATGACTCGTCTGACTTTTACACCCTGATTGAAGTTGACGCACCTGATCACCCCTGCCTGACCTGGCTTTTGAGCGCCTGCCTGGCTGATCAGGGGGTGGATATCTCCTTTGCCCTGATAGCGGCAAGCATGGATCAGAGCTCCCATGTCTTTTATGTCAGGGACCAGAGCGGGATGAAGCTGGACAAAGACCGGAAAACCCTGGGAGCTGTCCTTTATTCCTCCATTAAATCCCTTTTTCTCTGAACTATCTGGCCGGCATAGCTTTTTTTGACCTGAGACAGGCTTTATTCAGCTTCGAAAAAACAGCCCTTGGCAGGACAATGTACAAATATGTCAAGATGCCTCCTGGAGAGGCAGGATAAGTTGTACATATTTGTAAAACACAGAGCAGGGGAGGCAGGTCCAGTTCAGGGCTTTGGCGTACATCTATTTGATATTGATATAAAAATAAGTCTTGGTCCAAAAAGTGAAGAGTATAAAGGCAAACAATCTTTAACACCTATGGAGGCTTAATATGGCAGACTTTCCGGTATTCAACTGCAAGAACACAGATGACGTGATCAAGGCGGTCAAAGAGTACAACGTCAGTTTTATCCAGTTCTGGTTTGTAGATGTCCTGGGTACTTTGAAGAGTTTTCAGATTACTCCCAGCGAGCTTGAGGGCGCCTTTGAAGAGGGTATGGGCTTTGACGGATCATCCATCCAGGGCTTTTCCAGGATTCATGAAAGTGACATGGTGGCCTTTCCTGATCCAAGCACCTTTCAGATGCTTTCTTTCAGGCCTTCGGACAAGCCCGTGGCCAGGATGTTCTGCGACATCAAAAACCCGGACGGAACACCTTATGAAGGCGACAGCCGCTATGTCTTGAAAAGGGCTTTGGCCAAGGCAGCGGAAAAGGGCTACACATTTTATGTCGGTCCGGAGCTGGAGTTCTTCCTGTTCGAGGATTCCAGTGCCCCCAAGATCCTGGACGTGGGCGGATATTTTGATGCCCCTCCCCTGGACCTGGCCAATGATATCCGCAGGGACATCATCTTTGCCCTGGAAAAGATGGGTATTGATGTTGAATACAGCCATCATGAAGTGGCCCCCAGTCAGCACGAAATAGACCTCAGGTACCAGGAAGCCCTGAAAATGGCTGACAACGCCATTACCTACCGGGCCGTGGTCAAGGAAATCGCCCGCAAGCACGGCTGCTACGCCACCTTTATGCCCAAGCCTCTGTTTGGTGAAAACGGCAGCGGCATGCACGTCCACCAGTCCCTGTTCAAAAACGGCAAGAATGCATTCTTTGATTCCAAAGGCGACTTCAGCTTGAGCCTTGAAGGCAAGCAGTATATTGCCGGACTCTTGACCCATGCCAAGGAGCTGACTGCAGTATGCAACCAGTGGATCAACTCCTACAAGCGGCTGGTCCCTGGATATGAAGCTCCGGTTTATGTGGCCTGGGCCAGGCGAAACAGGTCCTCCCTGGTTCGAGTGCCCATGTACAAGCCGGGCAAGGAAGCAGCCACCAGAGTGGAGCTGCGTTCTCCGGATCCGGCCTGCAACCTGTATCTGGCCTTTGCTTCAATGCTGGCCGCAGGTCTGAAGGGTATTGAAGCCGGTTATGAGCTTCCTGCTCCAGTGGAAGAGGACATCTTTGAAATGAATGTCCAGGAACGGGAAAATCATGGCATTGAAAGTCTGCCTGGAAGCCTGTTTGAAGCAGTGAGCGAACTTTCCAAGAGCACCATAATCAAGGAGGCTCTGGGCGACCATATCTTCAACAAATTCATCGATAACAAGAAAATCGAATGGGACAACTACCGCATTCAGATCACTGAATACGAAATCAAGAAGTACCTTCCTTTTCTTTAAGCATTGACCCTCCTATCTGTCTGGCAGCCTTATGAACCGGACCAGCCCGCTTTCCTCAGGCGGGCTGGTCCGGTTTATTCCTTTTCTGGGCAGCCTGATACATGAAGGTCCGGATGGCAATATCCCGGTTGGGCTGAATAGACCCGTCATACGGGGCATCCAGGTAAGGCACCTTTTTCTCCAGAAGCAGGGGCTTCAAGATGGCCGAGCAGATGGTGCTGGGCATGCAGGTAAAGGGAAAGACATTGATCACTCCGTCAAAATCCTCATGCACATATTCCAGGGCTCCCCCGATACTGATGGCAGCTTCAGTGCCGATGTCAAAATTAAACAGCCGGTCATTGTCCAGACGCTTTTCCAGGTCCCTGATGGGGTGATCTGCCTGGATGTCCAGATGCTGCAATGCCTGGTCATAGGCCTGCTGCTGCCGCCAGAGCTGATATTTTATCTCGATCTTGCTGTCCAGCCACTTGCGTGAAGACGCCATTAAACCCTTCATATCCAGTTTTTTCCAGGCCTGGCGCCATTTTCTGCGGGTGTCCCTGAGATTGCTGTAGGTGACAAAATTGATCCATTCCCCCAGGGAAGCATCCACCACCTCCCCGCCATGGGCTTCGATTTCCCGGATGATGTCCTGGTTGGAAGGGGGATGGGTGCGCAGATAGATTTCACCGATAATACCGATTCTGGGCTTGCGGGGCCTGGACGGGTCAATGATCTTTTTACCCTGATGCACAGTATCTGCCAGCAGGGAATAAAGGGATTTGAAATCCCTGCTTTCTCCGGATTCTTCAATGGCCTCTTCCATATCCTTTACTGCCCGGGCAAAAAACTGGTCAGTCTGACCCTGCTCCTGCTCATAGGGCCTGATTCTCCAGATGGCCCGGTCCATGACATCAGCGATAATGGTGGCCACGTAGGCCAGCCGTCGGAACAGCCGGGATTTTTCAGGGGGGAGAATGGCTGAAGACTGGTATCCGTCGGCTGTGGAAAGATATGTTATGGCCACGTCCTGGAACTCAGGAAACTTGTCCAGGACCAGGCGGTGCAGTTTGTTGTACATGCCGAACCGGCAGGGTCCGTCAGCCTCGGGCATGAAATAGACATAATCAGAAGGATTAAATTCATCTCCCAGCCGTTTTTTTTCAGTCTCAAGGCAATAGAGAATATCTCCCAGGGTCACCTGGCAGGGAAAACACTCTTTGCCTGAGGTGAACTGTTTGCCCAGGTCCAGACCGGTGTAGGTCTCCATGACCCTGGCCGGGACCCCAAAGGCCCTGAATCCGGCAGCCAGAAACCTGGAGCCCAGAGGGGCCATGTCCGGGATGAGCAGTGTCTTGCCTGAAAGATCAAACTGACCGACCTTGGAGGTCAGCCTTTCCTGAAATGTTGAATTGGGAGGCGTTTTTTTATTCATGGTTTTTCCGCTGCCCGGAGCCAATAAGTCCGGAGTATTCAGCCGGTCCGGGCAATGGTTGAGATTCGGTTTTTTTCGATAATCATCAATTGATGCAGTATGTTCCCGGCCCTGATCAGGCTTCAATGCCCTGGGCATGCTCTTTCATAATATTTCTGACTACGTTGGCATAGGCTTCGATCCGGGTGATCATCCCGGCTACTGCACTGTGTTCGTCCAGTTCCAGAACCAGGGGCGGCTTATGTTTTAAAATATACTCGAAAAAGTGTTCCAGAAAAGAATCCGGCCCGCAGGAAAAGTTGGTCATATGCACTGCAAACCAGTTGGGATTGTCTGCCACCAGCCTGGCAGTCCTGAGGATTCTTCCGCCCAGTCCCCAGTACATCCTGGGAAAGTCGGACAGATCCACCTCATCCTGGGAGATGAAGTCCATGGGCAGGGCAGGGATTCCCAGTTTGGCCAGCTGCTGGCCAAGCCTTAAATTGAGCCGTTCATCATACAGGTTGTATGGCCGGCCTGTAACTATCCACACCGGCCTGTCCAAGGCCAGGCTGTCCAGGATGTCCTGCCCCCTGGAGGCCATCATTTGTTTGAATTTCAGCTGGTTGTCCCAGGCAGAGGCAGTTATGGCCAGAAGTTTTTTCTGTCCCGGTCTGAAACCAGGGGGAAGGGTCTCAAGCAGGGCATCAGTCACCTGTTCCGGACCTTCGCGCAAAAATACAGTGGGCCTGATGATCATCCGGTCCTGGATCTTGAGGGCAGCCTTGACCATATACTGGGAACTCTCCACCATGGGGCAGAGCAGGCCTTTTTCCTGTTCCATGCCTTCAGGAGTGGGGATGTTGATGGGATTGGGCAGGAAAAGATAATCCACTTCATTATCCAGCAGGTGCTTGACATGGCCTTGAAAGACCTTGACCGGAAAGCAGGTTTCAGCAGTCATGGATTCCACTCCGGCTGAGGCAATGGCCTGACTGGTTGGCGGACTGAGTCTGATATTAAAGCCCAGATCAGCCAGGATATTGGTCCAGAAAATCCCCCATTCCAGGAAATGGAGGGCCATGGGAATGCCCACAACAGGTTTGCCGGGCCGGGGTTTGAGGTTGTCTTGGGGACTGACCATGGCATCCTTGGGAAGAAAGGATGTAAAGATTTTTTTTCGTTCCAGAAAATAATTATCAGTGGTCTGGTTTTTTCCGGCCGAGCTTTCGTATCTTCCGCAGTCGCCTCCCCAGATGCTTTTCCGGTCTCCGAATCTGTAGATCTTCAGTTTGCATTCATTGTGGCAGTTCTTGTCGGCCCGGCAGACAGACTCTTTGAAGCTCACGGTAATATCGGCCAGCCCGGACAGGGACCTGGGCCTGGGGGTGATTTCGCCGGACTGGTACAGTTCCTTGACAGCCAGGGCAGTACCAAAGGCCCCCATGACCTCCCTGTGCCTGGGCACAATGATGGGTTTGCCGGTGACCCGTTCAAAGGCAGCCACAATACCCTTGTTCAGAGAAGGTCCGCCCAGGAACATGATTTTATTGCCAATGGGCCGGTTTTCCACGACCCGGTGCAGGTAGTTGCGGACAATGGCAAAGCACAGCCCGGCAATGAGATCATCCCTGTGGGCTCCTTTCTGGGCGTAGCCGACCAGGTCTGATTCCATGAACACTGTGCACCGTTCAGCCAGGTTGACCGGGTGTTCAGCAGACAGGGCAATGTCCTGGAACTGGCCGACAATATTGATCTTCATCTTGTTGGCCAGCTCGTGCAGAAAACTGCCTGTGCCTGCAGCACAGATCTTGTTCATGACAAAATCCACCGGATGGGAATCCTTAATGGAGATATACTTGGAATCCTGGCCTCCGATTTCAAAGATGGTCTCAATGTCCCGGTTGACCTGGACCGCTCCCCTGGCATGGGCCGTGATTTCGTCAATGATCAGATCAGCATCAATGAAATCGCCCACAACATTGCGGCCGGACCCGGTGGTGGCCACAGCCAGCAGGTCGATGTTATGGCCCAGATCCTTTTCCAGGCTTTGGAGCAGGCCCTGGGCCACTTCAATGGGTTTGCCCTTGGTGGCCACATACTGCTTGTGGATGATCCTGTGCTGGTCATCAATCAGGCAGTACTTGGTGGAAGTCGAACCAATGTCTATGCCCAGAAAGGCCGGTACCGGGCCGTTGCCTGCAGGTTCAAACTCCTGCAGGCTGTTGTCCGGATCAAACCTGGACAGCTTGAGATCCAGCTTCCTGGCCCTGGGAAAGGTATAGCCCCCTCTGGTTCCGGCCGGGTTGAGTCTTGCCGGGTCAATGGAGTTGGTAATGTTCTGTTTTGCACTCCTGAGGGCGGTGCCAATGGCCCCCAGAGAAGCGTGATGAGGCGGAACCCGGAGTTCAGGATAGTAGTTTTTAAAGGCCCGGACCTGGAGTTCATTGGAGGCCATGCCCCCGATAAAGGCTATGGGTTCATGAAGTTTGCGGTTGGAGACAATGGTACTTAAATAATTGGCTGCTGTGCCGTGGTGCAGCCCGGCAATAATATTGCTTAAGGATTCTCCCTTGTTCTGGAGGTGGATCATGTCCGACTTGGTGAATACCGTGCACCGGCAGGCCACTGGAGCAGGGTAGGTGCTTTCCAGACCCAGCTTGATAAAATCCTGGAGCACTACCTGCAGCTTATGCTGATCCATTTCAAATTCATTGCCGTACATGGCAAAGGCCAGGCGTTCGGCCTGCTGATCAATGAACGATCCAGTGCCTGAGGCACAGGGTGAATTGAGGTTAAAGGCCTCCAGATACCATTCATTGTCCTGGTTGTACTCCAGCTGAAAAAGGGCTGCGTCCTGTCCGCCAATGGCGATGATGGTCCGGACCCCGGGCATGACTCTGGTGGTGCCCAGGACCTGGGCAATGGTTTCCACCTCAAAGGGAGCGTCAACCAGCTGGCTGATGGCCTGGCCCTGGCTGCCGGTAAAAGAGATGGACCGGACCCGGGCAGGGCTGAACCGGGCGAAAATTTCATCCAGGGTAGACCTGGTTTCTTCCAGGATCAGACCGAAATGACGTTTGTAAGGGGTTTCAGAAACCACCTGGCCCTGGCTGTCCAGGACCGCACAATTTATACTGACAGAGCCGATATCTATGCCTATGTCGTATTTCATCAGGATTGTCTTGAGCTCCAGCAAAGGGTTGAATAGTGTGTTGCAGTATATGGGTCTGTCAGAAAATTTTCAAGTATATGAACTAAGGAGCATTTTTGGAATTGGCAAGGGGGTCCAGGATTTCAGACAGCCACAAGTCCGCCGTGCCCTGGACAGAAAAAAGTTTTTCTGGAAGGTTTTGATTTCAGAAAGTCACAGTCTGATGCAGGCTGGCACCAGAATACAGACGGCAGGATGAGAAATGATTGAAAAATATTCTTTTGGCAGGATGCGGATCATGGGGCAAAACTATACCGATGACTTGAAGATCATCAAGGGCCGGGTCATTCCGGGATGGTGGCGCCAGAACGGGCACAGGGTCCTGGTGGAAGATGTCCAGGACATCCTTGATGCTCAGCCGGAATATCTGGTCATAGGCAGGGGCAGACCAGGGCTGCTGCGGGTTGATCCGGGCTTAAGGTCTGAGCTTGAAGAGCAGGGCCCTCAGTTGATTGAGCTGAGTACAGCCAGGGCAGTCCAGGAGTTCAACCGGCTTTATGCAGAAGGCCGTAATGTGGCCGCCGGATTTCATTTGAGCTGCTGAGCACAGCACTGGATTGCCCTTTAATATTTCCGGTTCCTCGATGTTTCATGTGGATTTTTTAAGTAAGCTGCTCATCTATTTTGGTGAGGCAAGAGCGATAGGCTGGTGAGTTTTCTTGTGCCCGCCAAAAGGGGGAAACCGGACCGCAATCCAGAATTTATTCCCCATGTATTTAAGCTGGTAACGACTATTGCCCAGGCTTATTCAAACCAAATGATTAAGAGTCCGGAGGGGGCAGATATCCCCCTTTGGCGGACATTAGAAAACTCCCAGCTGCAAGCGGGGCAAACCAAAATAGATGAGCAGCAATTCCAGGCCTGACGTTGAAGCCCCATATTTCCAAAAGTATGCTTCAGCCGGATGAACCCTGTAATGCCCGGCTTAGTTCTCTGGAATCATTGCCAGGATATTCCCCCACAGAAGTGTTTGAAAAACACCCCTTTCGGGCTCGTGTTTAAAGCAGTTACAGGATCTCCCGGGCAGCCTGGATCAGGTCGTTTTGATCAGGGATGTAGAATTTCTCCAGGGGAGGGCTGGCCGGGACCGGGATGTCCGGTCCGGTGACCCGCCTTAAAGGGGCTTTGAGATACCTGAATCCCTCCTCCATGACCACGGCTGCGATTTCCCCGGCAAAACCGCCGGTCCGGGTGGCTTCGTGCAGGACAATCAGTCTGCCGGTTTTTTCAACTGAAGCCAGGATGGTTTTCCGGTCCAACGGGGTCAGGGTGCGCAGGTCAACGATTTCCATTTCAATGCCTTCCTGGCTCAGTTTTTCAGCTGCGCCCATGGCCACGCCCAGCATCCCGGACCAGGTGACCACGGTCAGGTCTTGGCCTGGCCGCTTGATATCGGCCTGGCCCAGAGGAGTCAGGTAGTCCTGTTCTGGTACCGGCATGGGTGCGAAATAAAGTCCCATATGTTCAATAAAGATCACTGGATTGTCATCCCGGATGGCCGACTTTAACAGGCCTTTGGCATCAGCCGCAGTTGCGGGCATGACCACTTTGAGCCCCGGGCAGTGAGCAGCCCAGGCTTCTAAATTGTGGGAATGCTGGCATCCGGCTCCGAATCCGGCTCCGCTTTTGATCCGGACCACCAGGGGAAAGGATGATTTGCCCCCGGACAGGTATCTGAGCTTGGCTGCGTGGTTGACGATCATATCCGAGGCCAGGGTGAAAAAAGGATTGAACATGATCTCCACCACAGGCCTGAGCCCTGTTTCAGCTGCGCCCACAGCCAGGCCGGCAATGGCTGCCTCGGAAACAGGGGTGTCTTTGACCCTGCCCGGTCCAAACTCTTCCAGGAGGCCGTGGGTGGGAAACATGGGGTTGACATGGATGCTCACTCCAACGCCTTCCCCGGCGATGAATACATTGGGGTCGCGGTGCATTTCTTCTTTCAAGGCCTGGTTTACGGCCTGTCCCATTCCTAATTTCTGCATAGCTTGCTTCCTTGCTTATTTATGGCCGGATCTGCCTGGCCATCTGATGTATCTTAATCAATAACAACTTTTCACCATTATCAGTCTTCGACGTTGTTAGTTGTGGAATTGCTGCTCACGATTTTTGTTTGCCCCGCTTTCGGCTGGGAGTTTTCTAATGTCCGCCAAAGGGGGATATCTGCCCCCTCCGGACTCTTAACCATTTGGTTTGAGTAAGTTTGGGGAATATTTGTTAATAGTTGAAATATATGTGGAATCAAATCTGCATTGCGGTCCGGTTTCCCCCTTTTGGCGTACACAAGAAAACTCACCAGCCTATCGCTCTTGGCTCACAAAAATAGATGAGCAGCTTACTTTAAAATAATCCACATGAAACGTCGAGGAACCCATTATTTTATCCTGGAGCCAATCCGGATTTCTTATGTTGTCAAACTCCCTGGCCCGGCTCTGTAAGGCAAAACCTTTTCAAGCTGTGGTTTAACCAGGTCAGGGCTGGTTTTGACCAACAGAGCCGTGGCCGGTCAGACATTGCAACATTGCGAAATCCGGACAGGCTCCGGTCTTTTAAGTCAAGCTGCAAGTTGTAAAACTCCTTATCAGGCAGGCTGTTCAAAAATCCCAAGTGCAAGAAACAAAAAAAGTTCAAGGTCGCAGCGTATTTACCCATACGTAAGAGTTTGAACTTTTTGAAGCGACCAAGCCAATTGGGAGATTTTCAACAGCCTGCTAAACATAAACATCTTCCAGGGCTTCATGGGGCTCTGGATACGGGCTTTCCTCAGCAAAATGAACAGCCTCTTCCACGATATTTCCGGCCATGGATTCCATTTCCTCCAGCTTAGCAGCAGTGATCACCCCGGACTTGATGAGCAGGTCACCAAGCCTTGGAATAGGGCATTTTTCCTGCCAGGCCCTGATCTCATCCTTTGGCTGGTAGTGCTGGGGATCGGTTTCACCGTGGCCCCGGCAGCGGTAGGTCTTGCATTCCATAAGGGTCGGGCCTTGTCCGTCCAGGGCCCGCTGCCTGGCTTCCAGGGTGGCCTGGTACACAGCCAGGGCATCGTTGCCGTCAACAATAATGCCGGGCATGTCATAGGCCCTGGCCCGTTCAGCCATGTCCTTGACCCTGGTGTGTTCTTCATAACGCTGGGCCCCGGCATAGAGGTTGTTTTCGCAGACAAATATGACCGGGAGCTGCCACAGGGCAGCCAGGTTCAGGGCTTCGTGGAATGAGCCTTCATCTGCTGCACCGTCACCGAAAAAGCAGACAGTTACTGCCTGCTCCTGTTGGTACTGCTGGGCAAAGGCCCGGCCCACGGCAATGGGCAGGGTTGCCCCGACCACAGTGGTGGTGCAGGGGGCATTAACCTCAGGCACAGCCAGATGCAGGGTCCCGCTCTTGCCTTTATTGCAGCCGGTTTTTTTGCAGAAAATTTCCGCCATCAGCCCCTTGGGGTCGGCTCCCTTGGCCAGAAGGTGGTTGTGGCTGCGGTGGTTGGTGATGATCACGTCGCTTGGCTCCAGGGCGGCACAGACCCCTGAGCCCACAGCTTCCTGACCGGTGGACAGGATCATCATCCCTGGAATCTTGCCCTCGATCCTGCACAGCTCCACCAGGGAGTCAGAGAACTTTCTGGACAGGATCATGGTCCAGAGCATTTCCTGCTGCTTTTTACGGGATATGTTCATTCTTCCTCCTTTTTATGTCCTGGATGCCTCCCAGGGAAAAGCGGGTTATATGCTCGGTAATGCCCTCAATATCCAGCTGGTTGAACCCCTCTGGTTTTATTCTGGAAACAATGTTCTGGCCGGTAAAGTGGTTCAGGCACTGGCCCAGAACACTCATGGCGCAGAGAAAGGCCTGTTCCTGGCAGCTCTGGTCAGCAGGATCGCTGTCCAGAAGCTGGTCCATGATTTCTTTGAGGTAGATGTATAAAGGCTGGATAGAGTTTGTAACCATGGGGTCCAGGGCCTCGGAATGCTGGATTATTTCCCGGGTAATGAGCCGGCCGTGCCAGTCCGGAACCCCATCACCCAGGATGCGCAGCAAAAAAGAGCGGATAAAGGCCCTGAGCCGGTCTTCCGGAGTGGCCCTGTCTTTAAGGCCCAGGTCAGGGGGATATTTGCGGACCGACCACTGGTGGGCATACTGGAGCACAGCAGCAAAAAGGCCCTGTTTGTCCCTGAAATGGTAATTGACTGCACCCACATGGGCTCCGGCCCTGGTGCAGATCATCCTGATGGTGGCGGCTTTGTAGCCGTATTCAGCAAAGATCTGGCCGGCCGCCTCAATCAGCCGGATTTTGACGTCTCCATTATGTTTTTGGGTATTTTTCAATGTTTGTCCCTGGCTATTGTTTCGAACGCTAGTTTCGAACAGCTGTTCTAATTTGTCAAGGACAGAAGAATTAATTGACCCCAAAGTAAGCTCTGATCAGGGTCACAGGCAGGTGATGCCTGGAGCTTTCTGGTGCGTTTTGGTAAGACAGGCCATTACAGACAGAAAAAGGTTCATCCGGTTCAAGCGTACGTAGCCGGAAAAAGGCTCAAAGCCATGCGGAACGCATCTTTGTGCCAAAGATAAGAAATATTTGTCTCTCGCCCGCTTCGAAGACTCGCTAGAGGCGCAGAGCTTGGGAGAAGAGAGAAGGCATTTTTTCATTCCTGCGAGTTGCAGTAATGAAAAAGACCATCCGCCCCGGCGGGGATCATGTTATTCATAGCCCCCAACTCGGGGGATATTAATATTATATCTCTTCCTCATGCCTTGCTCCGTGGTCTCAAGGCCTGCTTCAGGCCGGGCGTGAAATATTCTTCTTCTTAATGTAAATGAGGCAGTTTAATTCTCAAAAGTACGCTTCAACCGGAAGAGCCAAAAAAAAGACCTGGCTGCTTCAGGTTGAAAACAGGGTTATACTTTTGTATCTCCAATCCTGGATGCCAAGACTGATACATCAAAAAAGGAGGATAACTGCATGCAGATCCTGGTTTTATACTATTCCAGGTCCGGGAACACCAAAAAACTGGCCCAGGCCATTGCCCAGGGAGTGGAAACTGTAGATGGAGCCAAGGCTGTCCTGAAGAGTACGGCTGAGGTGAGTAAGGAGGATTTTCAGAATGCCAAGGGGATCATTGCCGGGTCTCCGGTCTATTTCGGGGTCATGGCTGCTGATCTGAAAAGGGTGTTTGACGAGTTTGTCAGCCTGAGAAAAAAGATGGAAGGCAAGGTCGGAGCAGCCTTTGCCACCTCAGGAGACCCCACCGGTGGCAAGGAAACCACCATGTTTTCCATTATCCAGGCCATGATGATCTACGGCATGGTCATTGTGGGTGATCCCATGAGTGCCACTGGCCACTATGGTACGGCCTGCGAAGGCGAGCCCGATGAAAAGGCCAGGGAAAACGGGGCCAAGCTGGGGGCCAGGGTGGCAGAAATTGCTGGAAAGCTTGGTCAGTAGAGCGGGTTGAAAAAGTCCTTAACCGGCAGACTGTTCAAAAATTCCAAGTGCAAGAAGCAAAAAAAGTTCAAGGTCGAAGCGTATTTAGAATACGTAAGAGTTTGAACTTTTTGTAGCGACGCAGCAATTGGGAGATTTTCAACAGTTTGTTAAGCTTCTTTCCCAAGTGTCAAAAAGTGGCTTCTGTCCCCCATTACAGGAAAAGCACAGGGCCTGCTGGATAAAGCTGACCTCTCGGTCTTGAACTAAAGGGCCCAGGCAGACTAATATGTTGGGAAGTATGATTTTTGAAAAGTGCTGAGTTGACAATAGATTTAAGAAATTGCTACCCAATTTTTGGGGGAATATGGAGAAGTGTTTTTTTGAATTCAGGATAATTTCAGTTGTGCAACAAACGGATAATCATGCTACTTCGTCATGCAATTAGAAAAGCTCTCAGGCGGCCGACTCCGGGGTCGATTCCGCTGTCAGGCGAGAGTGCTAGGAAAAATGACTTCTACGCTACCTACTTAGAGATCCCATCCCTCAACTGGAAGTTCCTTGTGAAGGAGGAGGAGCTCAGGGGCTACGCAGGGATTCTCTGGAAAGATCAGCGAGCTGGTTGGAATGCGACGTTGCTGATGAGCGCGCTCGCCGCATTACCCCATCGTCTCCGGATTGAGCACTATTACCGGGGCTATCAGTTCAATTACGAAAGCTCTTTCTCCTTTCTTCTCGCCACTGTTTTCGGAAGGCACTGGTTAACGTTATGGAAGGACCGCTTCTCGCAGGAGCTGTACAATCGCCGGCAACTGGTGAGAAGCGAGAGGATGGACATTCTTAGAATGCTGACGGAGCAAGCTATAGCGAAGCCAGGCTCTTTGTTCCATCCGCTTTTATTAGGCGCGGAGCTGCACTCGCGATGGTGGTTTCACCATCCAGGTCACGAAGAGCACAAGGCTCATCTGCGGATGGTCATGGATTCCCTAGTGGAGACCGGTGATCTTAAGATGATGGATGGTAACTACTACGAAGTGACCCCGAAAGCTCTGGTCACGTTGTCCGACTATGCGAAAGATGAACTGAAGCACTTCGACAACGTAAGAACAGCTCGGGTTGGCAACATTATCGCGGCCGCTGTTTTCCTTGTTGGTTTTGCAGGGATCTTGTGGCAAGTAATCATGTGGTGGCTTGGCCCTTGTGATTGAGTTTAAAGATGGCTTGAACCTGACCGGATTTTTCGCAGGCCCTCCGAAGTCGTCGGGTTAAGCCGAGCGTTGAACTGAAACACCCTGCCCTAGAACACTGCCTCAGCAGCCAGGATAAAGGAGACAGTCCATGCAAACCATATTTTCTCCTGCAGAATCAAGGAAATACCAGGATCATCCCAAATTTGCCGGGGTGGGGATGGCCATGCTGGTGGCCCAGGGCAAGTCAGATCTGGTCAGTGTATCCGAACTGGTCATTGACCCTGGGGTGGCTGTGCCGGTCCACACCCACGAAATTCAGGCTGATTCCATCTACATAGTATCAGGCCAGGGAGAGGCCCTGGTCAACCAGGACTGGACTGCTGTGGGTCCGGGCGATCATATCCTTGTGCTGCCCGGAACGGAGCATGGCATCCGCAACACTGGAACCAGTCCTTTGAGGCTGTTTGTCCATCACAGCCCACCATTATACTGATGCCTGAATTTTACCAAATCTCATTTATCCATAATCTTTCAGACAGCCTTCTGTGCCAATGAGAGTGAGGCCCTGACCAGGCCAAAACCCTGAAGGCTTTTGGCCTGAGGGGTAAACGGCCCAGGCAGACTAATATGTTGGAAAGTATGATTTTTGAAAGGTGCTGAATTGACAATAGATTTAAGAAATTGCTACCAATTTTTGGGGAAATATGGAGAAGTGTTTTCTTGAATTCCGTATAATAACATTGTTAGGCAACACAGGAAATGTTTGAGCAAATCCCACCCACGATATTCATCGCCGCTGGCACAATAGCGGCCGCCGCCTCAAGCGTTAGGCCAGGGGAAAAGGAGATTGATACATGAGCCTCTTTGGGAGTCTATTCAAGCGAACGCCAGACGCGCTGCAACTGTCCGATTGGTTGGCGAACATGACCGAAGCGTTTCTGAGAATGGGTGATGATGTGCTTGCTAGAGACAAGTCGTCGCCAGACCTGCTGGTTTGTTTCACGCTGATCAACACAACTCACGCAGCGCACAATATCCTACATGCGGCCCCAAGGATCGCGCCTCAGATTGGAGCGATTTATGCGGAGTTGCGTGCATACTACGAGTGTCTTTGGCAATTGGTCCTGTTACATCAATACAGCACACATGATGATCATGACAAGATTTCGCGGTTATGCGGAGACGTTGCATTTCGGATAGAAAGAACCATGGCAGCGCTGTTCCAATCAAACCCAAATGTCAAACAAGCGCTATCGGGAACAACCGGGCAAGCTTATACCCAAGTCATGGCGAGTGCTGTTCCGGAGTACATACACGGTGAGCGCCCCCATGCATTTACCGAGACAGGAGACCATATCACCGATAATGTGAATTCCCTCGTCGTAAGAATTCAACGCTATGAACGTCTCGATGGAACGCAAATTGAAGCCGTTTCAAAGATCGTTAACGAATCGACGGCTAAAGCACCGTCCATGAAGTTCCTCACTCAGTTTGATTTTGGGTCATGCAAGGTATTACCAGATGCATTCTTCAGTAGATGACCCTAACACGGCGCTACAGCCGACGTCGGCGCTAACGCGCCTCCTCGGCTGAGCTTGGCGTTAGACGGCACCAGAGAGTAACAGGGCAATACCTGAATGAGCCTGAACGCATTTCTCGCATCGCACCCGATGGTCCGCCTGGAAACCGCTTCCAGGCAACGAGCTGTTGTGCTTCGATTTGCCCGATGGGTTGCTGCTCATCAGGGCGAACCTTGGGCGCTGTCGCTCTTCGATTTTGCGGACAAGCGACCTCTCAAGTACGTCTACGACGATGACATTGAAGTTTTAATCGATCTTCTTGAGGTCCACCCGGCAGAGACCGCTGAGACCCTGCGAGTACAGGCACGCGAGCTTAGCCATGCGATCCACTCGCTCGTATCCCAGGGCTCGAGTTGGGGACGCGAACATCTGCCGTCACTGTCTTCTCCGGCTGACTACGGAGAGTTCGAGTGCATCTGGTTCCCCGAATACCAGAGGTACACGGAGCACGCCTTCAATCATCTGATTAACCTGCCTTTGGGCGTTCTCGAGCGTGTGCGCGGCAAACAGTACTGCAACCAAACGCTCACAAATCGGGTGAGTCTTTTGCCCGGACTAGGTTTTTCAAAGCTTGGAAACGGCTTTCTTGGCCCCGTGCGAAACGCGATCTCCCACGGAAGCACCGAGTATGGCATTGCCGATATCCGGTTCGTTGACCGATCCGGAACCGTTGAACTGACACCTGGCGATTTCCTTCGGCTGTTTGACCGAATCATTGCTACCAGTAACGCAGTCGCCGCATCCATTCTTCTCTTCATCCTTCGCAATCCGACGTACATCCGAGGAAACGCGATTCCTCTTGGAGCTACCCTTATGGCCCTTCGAGGAGCCGGGTCGTATCGCGCTCTGTCGGTTGAGCGACTGATCCCAACGGAGGTACTACATGGTAAGAACCAGCTAGGGATCGTATGCGCGACGCCCATGCCCTCCCGCACGCTGCAGACGTTTGATGCGCTACATCTTGCTGCGAGGGCTCAAGACTTCGGAGGAGATGACTTCGATCGAATCGCGATCACTTTCGATACCGGTCACTCAGTGAGCGGATCAATCTTCTTGGACGCAGCGCGCCTCGCGCTTGCACGTCGAGAAGATGAACCCTTAGAATCATTGAGTGAGGTCATGGAATCGAGCCTCCTTTGGCACAATAGTTCCAATGTTCGGAGGCGGCTTTCGACTGTTCGCCTTGCACTCCGTCTCAGCCTTGCACATCAGGGGGTCGAGATACGCAAGCGCTGGAGCGAGACTGGCACCACTCCTCTGTGCTTCCGCTACTACATTCGGAATCGGAAGAACACCAGCGCAGGAAGTCTAAGGAGAGTCGATGCCATTGTAGTCCTCAACTCTGGCGAAGACCCCGCAGAGGAAGACCTTTATCGGATAGCACGACAGGCGATCCGGCGCATTCGAAGATGTCCGATTCGTTCTGTAGACATTGGCGGTTTCGGTCTTTCGTTCCGTCGGGCTAAATACGTCTGGATCAAGCTGTTTCGCTATGATGCAGTACTCAGGAATCTGGAGAATCCAGGACCCGACAACGCCAACCTCTTGCTAAAGGCTGAATGGACTTCGCGCAGGTATCGGACGAGGCCGGTCTTCGTGCGTTTTCCGACCAGTACTAGCGGCGGCTACCGATTCGAATACCCGGTCAGAACCCCCATGTGTCAGGATAGATGTCGTCTTGGATGAAATTTGAGGGAGGGCCAAGAGGAGCCCCCGGGGGGCTCCTCTTGGAACAAAAATCCCTTTCATCCTATCATGTTCAACATAACAAGGGGCAGGAGCTGGTTATAATGTCTTACCCTTTGCAATTTAAAGAAAACGTGGTCAAAATGGTACTTACAGGGACTGACTCTCAAGCCCAGATCGCCAAGGACATGGGAGTTCCAGGTTCAACCATGCGATACTGGCTTAAAAAAGCACAAAGCACTGGAGATACCATTATGGCCAAACATGAGAAACGTCCACAGGACTGGTCCTCAAAAGAAAAGCTCGATGCCCTGCTTGAATCTGCCAAGCTTACAGACGAACAGCTGGGAGCCTGGTGCAGACAAAAAGGAATACATACTCATCATCTGGAGAAATGGAAAAAAGAATTCTCCAAGGATCAATCAAGGAACAAAGGCAATAATGTCCGTCAGCTTAAAAAAGAAGTCAAAGATCTTCAAAAAGAGCTTAACCGCAAGGACAAGGCTTTAGCTGAAACAACGGCCCTTCTGGTGCTCAAAAAAAAAGTGGATGCCCTCTGGGGGGGCAACAGGGACGACTGATCCCGACCCAGAAGAAAAAGCGCATCCTGACACTTATAGACGAAGCCTGCAGTTCAGGAGCCAGGCTGAAAAAAGCTTGTGCCATTACCGGCTTAAGTCCCAGGACCATCCAAAGGTGGAGAAGTCCTGAGAAACTTGAAGACAGACGTAAAGAGTCAAGCCAAACACCAGCCAACAAACTGAGTGAAATGGAACGACAGAAGATTCTGAAGACCATCAACAGTCCTGCATACAGGAACCTGAGTCCGCATCAAATAGTTGCGGATCTGGCTGATCAGGAAACATACCTGGCGTCCGAGGCAACCATGTACCGCATCCTTCGGGAAGAAGGTCAAAACACCCACAGGCAGCCTTCAAAGCCTAAGAGACACAACAGGCCTGAAGAACTGACAGCTGCTGAGCCCAATCAGGTCTGGACCTGGGACATTACATATCTGCCGGGCCCGGTTAGAGGAGTGTTCTTTTATCTGTACATGATCATTGATCTCTACAGCAGAAAGATCATCACCTGGCAGATACACACCCGTGAAGGATCCACTCTGGCCGGAGGCTTGATCAGCGAAGGATGCTATCTGGAAAACATAACCAGAGACCAACTGGTCCTACACTCTGACAACGGTGCTCCCATGAAGGGAGCAACCATGCTGGCCACTTTGCAGCAGCTGGGTGTAATGCCGTCCTTCTCAAGGCCTGGCGTAAGCAATGACAATGCCCATTCAGAAGCCTTATACAAGACTCTGAAATATCGCCCCTGGTATCCTCAAAAGCCTTTTAAAAGCTTAAGTGATGCCAGAACCTGGGTCGAGGGTTTTGTACAGTGGTATAATCATGAGCATCGTCACAGCAGCCTGGCGTATGTAACCCCCAATGATCGGCACACAGGCAGGGACAAAGAAATCCTGGCCAGACGACGAGTTGTTTATCAAAGAGCAAAAATGAAAAACCCGGAACGGTGGTCAGGTCAGATCAGGAAATGGTCTGCACCTTCTGAAGTCACACTGAATAAAAAAAGAACCTCTAATACAGAAAAAATTGCGGCCTAAAGGCGACATCTTTCTTGAAACTTACCGGA
>NZ_JMKT01000001.1 GCF_000686525.1 Desulfonatronovibrio hydrogenovorans DSM 9292 | reverse complement strand
GTCCGTTGGTGACCCGGTCATTGCACATGTCACACTTGGACATGATCAGACTTTTTTCGTTTTCCCTGGGTATGTCATAGGGACAGGAATTGCGGATTTCATCAAAGAACAGGTTCTGGGTGCGCTGGGTGAACAGGATAGCTCCTGTGTTCCAGTCCTCCAGGATGGCCTGTTCATCGTCCATGTCCCCGACCATTTTACAGGGCGGGCTCAGGCAATGGCGGCACTGATCCGGAAAGAAGACCCAGTTTTTGAGTTTATTATCTTCAACTATTTCGTTCATGCGGACTACCTTGTAGGTGATGAACGAGAGATCTTTGGGATTCTGGTGAGAACCCCAGTTACGGGTTTCTTCAGCCGGCAGCTTATGCCACTGCTTGCATGCGACTTGGCATCCACGGCAGGCTGTGCACTTGGTAAGATCTATAAAAAAACCTTTTCCATCCATCAGTCATTCCTCCTTACTTTTTACGCACATTGGCCATGAAGGCTTTGGTCTGCGGGATACCGGTGTTGGGGTCGCCCACTGAAGGAGTGAGCAGATTGGCTGAGTCTCCACCGTATTTGGGATGAACCCATCCATAATGGAAGGGAACCCCGATCTGGTGGATAGTCTGGCCCATGATGGTAAAGGGCTTTACCCTGTGGGTAACCATGGCCACAGCTTCTATTTCTCCTCTGACTGTTTCCACGATGGTCATGTCCCCGTTTTCTATGCCCCGCAATCTGGCCAGCTCCGGGCTGATTTCCACAAAGTTCTGGGGCTCGGCCTCCAGAAGCCATGGTGTCCAGCGGGTCATAAGCCCGGTCTGCCAGTGCTCGGTAACCCTGTAAGTTGAACAGATAAAGGGGTACCTGGGGTCGCAGCTGGCGATCTTGTCCAGTTCAAAGGTCAGGGCTGTGGGGTTGTGCAGGACACTGGAAAAGGGCTGTTCTTCAAAGGGGCATTCCAGGGGCTCGTAATATTCCGGGAATGGTCCATCATTAAGGCCTGGACCGTAGAGTTGTCCAAAACCATGGGCCCGCATAATAAATGGATGCTTTTCTCCCGGTTTCCAGCCTCCATCGGGCACGTCACCGACCCAGCTGGACCCGTCCCAGGTCACAACAGCCTTGTCCGGAGCATAGGGCCTGCCACTTGGATCGCAGGAAGCCCGGTTGTAGATGATTCTGCGGTTGACCGGCCAGGCCCATGACCAATTGGGGAATAGGCCGATTTTGGCCTGCATTTCAGTCTGGGTCTTGTCCCTTCGGGCAGCCATATTGCCCTGTTCGGTGTATGAACCGCAGTAGATCCAGTTTCCGGAACAGGTTGAGCCGTCGTCCTGGAGCAGGGCAAAGCTGGGAACCTGGGTCCCGGCCTTGTAGGTGGTGGTGCCGATGGTGGTGTCTTTAAGGAAGTAGCCATTGATGAGCTTGGCAACCTTGTGCGGATCAAAGTGTTTGGTGTCGTCAACCCACTGGCTTGTATCCAGGCTGGCAATGGGATCGGGATATGCTCCGCCTTCATTCTGGTAGAGCTTTTTGACCCGCTCAATGAGGCCGTACATGATGTCCCCGTCATGCCAGGTGTTGCCCAGGGGTTTGGCAGCCTCGTACCTCCACTGCATCCACCGGCCTGAATTGGTTACAGAGCCTTCTTTTTCCATAAAGACTGCGCAGGGCAGGAAAAAGACCTCAGTGTCAATCTGCTTTGGATCCATGCCCGGACCTTCCCAGAATGAAGAGGTCTCATTGTGGAAAATGTTCACCACCACCATCCAGTCCAGCTTGGTCATGGCCTCCCGGTTCTTGTTGGAGTGGGAAAGGCATCCGGCCAGATTCTGGCCCCAGCAGAGAAATCCCTTGATATTGCCCTTGAGCATCTCATCAAACATGACCAGAAAGGAGCAGTCCTGTCCTGCGTCGAGTTTGGGCAGGAAGGTATAGGCCTGATCCAGATCAGCATCAGGATACATGGCCTTTAAGAGGCTGGCAATGTACTTGGGTCTGTTCTGCCACCAGTTGGCACTCTTGGGATCATTGCTCACCGGTGTATTGGCCTTGTTGTAGTCGGCCAGGGTGGGCATTGTGGCCCTCGGGGTCGGATTGTAGCCAGGAATTATATGGTAGAGCAGAGCCTGGTCTGTGGAACCCTGGACATTGGACTCGCCTCGCAGGGCATTCACTCCGCCGCCGGCTACTCCCATATTGCCCAGCAAGAGCTGGATCATGGACATGGCCCTGATGATCTGGACGCCTGTGGTGTGCTGGGTCCAACCCATGGCGTACATGACTGTCCCAGCCTTGTCCGGCCTCCTGGTTTCGGCATAGGCCTGATAAACGCTGAGCAGCTCCTCCTGGGTGGTTCCAGTGACCTGGGATACAGTATCCAGGTCATAGCGCTCATAATGTTTTTTCATGAGGTTGAACACACAGCGCTCATGGCGCAGGGTGTTATCCCGCTGGGGCACTCCTCTTCTGTCGGTTTCAAAGGCCCAGTAGGACTTGTCATAAGTGGCTGTTCTGGGATCAAAACCGGAGAATATGCCGTCGGTGAAACTGTATCTCCGGCCGACAATAAAGGAAGCATTGGTATAGTTGACTACATAGTCCCGGAAATAAAGGTCATTATCCAGAAGATACTTGATCATGCCACCCAGAAATGCCAGATCCGAGCCGGACCTCAGGGGGACATAGAGATCAGACAGGCTGGTTGTCCTGGTATACCGGGGATCAACATGGATCAGTTTAGCGCCCTTTTCCTTGGCTTTGAGGACCCATTTAAAGGAGATGGGGTGGTTTTCGGCAGGGTTGCTGCCCATCATGAGTATGCAGTCACTGTTTTTAAGGTCGATCCAGTGATTGGTCATTGCACCGCGTCCGAACGACTCTGCCAGAGCCGCAACAGTTGCGCTGTGTCAGATACGGGCCTGGTGCTCGATATAGATCAGGCCCAGAGCCCTGAGCATGGACTGATAGGGCCAGAGTTCTTCGTTGTCCAGGGCAGCAGAACCGGCAGAGGCAATGCCGTTGCACCTGTTGACCATCTGGCCCTGGGCATTGGTTTCAGTAAAGGTCGCATCCCTGGTTTCTTTGATTTTCTGGGCGATGCGGTCCAGGGCCCACTCCCAGGTTTTTTCTTCCCATTTGGTGCTTTTAGGGGCCCGGTAAAGGACCTGGGTGACCCGCTTGTCATTTTCAGCCAGCTGATAGACTGAAGCACCCTTGGCACAGAGGGAGCCTTCGTTAATGGGGTGATCAGGATCACCTTCGGTGTTGATGATTCTTCCCGGACCTTCTTGAGCGGTGTGGACAATAAGACCGCATCCGACTGAACAGTAACAGCAGATGGTGGTGCTCTCTTTGGCCCAGTTGATTTGAAGGAGCTGGGCTTGGGCAACGGTGGGCTTTAAATTGAAGCCCAGTCCGCCAAAGGCGGTTACAGCTGTGGCTGTAGCCGACAGTTTGATGAATTCTCTTCGGCCTAGTTTCATAATTCCTCCTGCAAGTTGATTAACATTAACTGCCTCCAGTCTCCCTGTTGAGATGAATGAGAAGATCAAATCCCCAGGGAGTGTAATCATGTTGGAAAAAAGGCTGATCCCGGTCTTCAAACCGGGAAAGGATCATGTCCCGGCATTTCTCTGTCGCCATGGTCAGGTCAAAGCCGAGACCGGTAAAAGGTGTGAATTGATTCAGCATAGCCATTCCTTATAAAAGGATTAAAAAATGTGGCCGGCCTTTACTGCAATACCGGGCAAAAGGTCTTTGGCCTTTTGCTTATGATAACTGATTGGTGAGCAGGGGGGAAAAGTCAAAAGGTTTTTTTTATTCAAGATCTGGCACAAAGGAGCAGAGGCGGGAGCACAAGGCCGGGAACGGGTCCTCGTTACTGTGGTTGAACCGGAATTCAAGCTCTTTGAGATATAGAAGGAGCCGCAACGGGTTTACGGTTCTGAATTTTTTCAGCTTGGAACTGGCATAGGGCCAGAATTCTTTGTGCGTATCCAAGGGCAGTTTATCCCGCTCATAGCTGATCTTGCGATGTGAGAAAAAGCCGTCATCCCAGGCGATGAGACTCAGATATTTTTTATAGGGAGCCGTATAGATGATTCTACCCATGCACCTGGTCCGGAGAAAGAAGTTCAGCCTGAAATGGAGCAGGGTTTCCAGAGTCAGGTCAGGGATGTAATCAATAAACACCTTGCCCCGGCTGGGAAGGATCCCCAGGACCGGAGAGGGAAAATCAGGGGCGCTGCTGTTTCTGAGAAGAGATACCAGCTTCAGGTTTTTGATTATCTGGGGACCGTCCAGGGAGCCGGCCAGAACCGAAAGCCTGGAGATGGTCAGGGCCTTGCGGATGGTGTTGTAGCTGACCCCCAGCTGATCAGCCATCATGTCCGGATCAACCTCCAGCTCAAAGAGTTTGATGAATCTCAGCCACTGCCTGGGGGACAGTCGGGCAAAGTTGATGAATCTCAGGCTGAAGTCGTGGAAAGTATACTTGCACCTGGAACACCTCCGTCTTCCTGAACCCAGACTGTACAGTTTTCTGTTGCTGCACCTGGGGCAGAACCTCTGATGGTTTTTCCAGCAAAATTTCAACAGAAACTTATGGGCAGATTTTCTTGATTTTATTATGTGTTCATAGGTATTTAGTCTCATGGCGCAAGTCCGGTAGCAGTGCAATATCTTGCGCTAAGCATAAGTTGTTCTTTCTGGAAAGGCAACTGGATCTTCAGGACCTCTGGGATAGATAGTTCAGCTTGTCTATTAAGTAGTGGTGCAAAGGGCAGAAGCAGGTTTAGATGTGTTCTGACAGCGACACCGGATCTGGATATGGTGGGTGGGTCTGGCCGGGACGATTGCTGGGGTACTGGTTGGTTTGACCTTTGGCCGGATCAGTTCATGGGCTCTGCTTGATGAAAACAAATGTTCCCACATTGGGCAGATCGAGGTGGAATCCATCCGGGGTCAGGGTACCCAGGATGACCCCTCCGGTCTTGGTGTGCAGCCAGATTTCGCTTCCTCTGACTTTCCACCTGAACTGGACCAGGTCGATGTCGGTTTCCCAGGTGCCCTCGCCGTTGTCTTTGAGTACTATCTGAGACTGGACACCAGGAGCGTCTTTTTCTGCTCCTTTATAGGTGCCGGTCATGGCAGACTGGTCAGTGCAGGCACTGATGACGATCAGCAGCAGCACTACAGGGATTAGCTTGATCATGGTATTAAACATGGTGATTCCTTGTACCCTACAGGTCAGATTTTTTTCAGCATGGCTGTGAACCTGTTTTCAACATGAAATATTTTGTCGAAAAAGAAAATATGAATGCACATCCCCAGCCAGACAAGATCCCTGACTACGGTCATCCAGCTGATGGGTGCGTCAGCGCTGCTGAAGCAGCCGCAACTGATGGGGGAATCGCGCAGCAGGTTGATGAACACGGCTATGGTGAACAGGACCAGAAGAAAGGAAATGATGACTGTGGCTGATTTGGCCCTGAATCCGGCCACAAGCATGATACCGCAGATGAGTTCCAGCCAGGGCATGGTGATGGCCAGAAGATTGACCGACCAGTAGGGCACCAGCTGATAACCGGCAATGGTTTCGGCGAACTCGGCCCCGTAGTTGATTTTGTACATGCTGGCGTAGATAAAGAGTCCGCCGATATAGACCCTGAGGATCAAGGCCAGATAAGGGCTGGTCAGAAATTTACCCAGGTATTTTGAAACACTACTCATTTCAGGGCTCCACCGGCAGATTGAGCTTTTTCCATTCCCTCAGACCACCGGGAAGGATCAGCACATTTTTATGTCCCCGCAGGATCAGTTCATGGGCGACCTTTTCATCGTATCTCCGGCTGATGTTCCGGCCATAGACAATGATTTCCTTTTGAGGGTCCATAGTTGCAAATCGCATCATGTAGATGAAGTCGAACAGGTTCAGGGGCAGGCTGACCGCTCCGGCAATCCTTTCCTGGTTGTAAAATTCATTGGGTCTGGCATCGACAAATATCGAGGCCTTGTTTCTGTGCTTCAAGGCTGCCCAGTCGGTTTCAATGGAGGGAGGAGTGGAAAAGGTCCATGTTTCAGGAATAGGGCTGGTCCCGGCCGGGCTTGACAGATTATAGGTCAGGCTGAGGACCAGAGTCAGGACGATGATGAACGCAAAGTCCAGGACGCCTACCCGTTCCAGGCGCAGGGCTTCCTTTTGAACCAGACCGCTGATTCTGTTCCTGGCCTTTTGGAGGACATTGACTCTGTCCCTGGCCTGCCTGAGTTCTTCAATGGTCTTGGAAAGCTCGTAATTTCTCCGGCCAAGGTCCAGATTGAGCTTTTGAATGATCTCAAAGGAGAGAACGTTTTCCAGGGAAAGCAGAAAATTCCTGCACAGAGAAACCAGCAGGTCTTCCTCGTCAGCAGTGAACTCCTGCTGGGTGATTTTGGAAGAAAAGCCCATGATTCCGTAATAGTTTTCATCAAGGCTGAAAACGATTCCCGTGTCAACCGGAAGATTCAGGGCTCTGACCGAGGCAATGCTTTCCTTGAGGGATTGAACCTTGAAGTCCGGCAGGGAAAAGCATGCAGGAGATGGATAAAATGAGAGAACGAACTTCTTCAGAGGTTCTTTATCAATATTTTGCAGCTCCCTGGTCTGGTCGCCCCGTCTGGACAGAATGGATGTATTTTCAAGGGCATCAAAGAGGATTATGAATCCTGAGCGGGCGCTGATGGTTCCCTGGGCCATGAGCAGAAAGTTGTCCAGAAGTTTTTTCTTGTCGAATATTCCACTCAGTTCCCTTGATGTCTCAGACAGGGCTTTGAAATGGAAAAGCTGCCTGTCCAGGTCCATCTGTGCCTTGCGGGCCTGGGACAGGGCATTGCCCAGCTGCTGATTTTTAAGCATCAAGTCATTGTTCAGCATCCTGACCTGGGCTGAAGAGCGGGCCAGTTTCAGGGAATCCATCAGCACTTCGGTCATGCTGAGCAGGAAATCGGTTTCCCGGTCATAATAATCTGTTTCGTCAATTTTGGAACCCAGGCCGATAAAGCCGAAGCATTCCGAGTCCAGGGTCCACTGGACAAGCAGCCTGGTCCGGGCCGGCCAGATAATGTCCTGTCCGCTGACTTCAGGATACTCGTTGACAGCTGTCAGCCTGACCTGTTTGGGCAGAACATCTTCCTGGGAATCCAGGTGGCTGAAGAATTTTGCATATATTTCACTGCCTGCAGTCTGGAGGCGGGAGGCTTCCTGTTCGCTGATTCCCCTGGTTTCAGAACAAGTCGACTCTCCATGCTGTTCAATCTTGATTACAAAGGCACAGGCCGTGCCCATGGCTCCCATCAGGGTCAGCAGGAATTTTTCCAGGATCTCTTCCTGGTCCTCCAGCAGGGTGAGTTCCCTCAGGGACTCATTGATAATGTTCAGGTGGTAGGCTTGGCGCTCCAGACGGACAAGCTGTTTTTCAAGTTCTGTCCGGTCAGGTGTAAAAGCCTTGTCAGTGGTCATGGTTGCATATCTGTCCGGCTGAAGGAGAACCGGATGGTTTGTCGTGCTTAGCAGTTTAATCAGGGTTGGACAGGGACAAGCTGATTATGCCCCTGATTTTTTCCATCAGAACCGCTGGTTCCGGAATCCTGCCCAAATGGGCGTACAAAACCTTTCCATCCCTGGAAACAATCAGGGTGAAGGGTGTGTCCGGACTGCCGATTGTTTTATGGAAGTCATATTCATAATCCCCAAGAATGGGATAGGGTGCGTTCCAGGTGCCTTTGAGGTATTCTATCTCCATGGCCGTAGCCCCCGGAGCAATGGAAAACATGAGTATTTTTTCCCTGAGCATCTCATCCCGTTTTATCCGGTTGAACAGCTGATTGACCTCGGCTGACTGGGTATGACACACTGGGCAGTAGGCTCCGACTACTTCAATGAGAAAGTAGCTGGGACCAAGCTCTGAGAGCATGAAATCTTCTTTTTCATCCAGCCCCAGGTATTTTTTTTCTTCCTGTCCGTATGGGGCCTGAAATACGAATTCCGGCAGGTATTCATCCACGCTGATGATATTTTTGGCTGAAACATGGGCAGCCGACATGGCAATAAGCAGCACCATGAACAGGGCCTGGGTCAGGTGTATGGGTCTAGCCATGATTTACTACTCCGCTGCAGGTTTGGGAGGAGGTTCATGACCTTTGAGATAAGCAACAGCCTCCTCCTGGGTTGGAAATATTCGGGCCAGTTTGTTTATCCCAACGATTTCAAAAAACTTGTTCATATTGTCGGAAAGGCCGGTCATGGCCATTTTCTGTTGATTTTCCAGGCTTCTGGAAAGGATCTGAATAAGTATCCCGATGCCGGCTCCACTCACAGACGAGTTTTCACTGAAGCGCAGCAGAACCGGGGTGTCTTTGTTTTTTTCCACTTCATCGTAGATCTCCATGAGCAGGTCTTCATGGGAGGCATTGATATTGCCCTGGATATCCACCACTGCAATATGATCCAGCATTGACCATGATACTTCCTTTTCATTGCTTTCCAGGAGGCTGATTCTTTCCTGGGCCCTTTTCAGGGCCGAATCCAGGGCCTTTTTCTGGATGGGCTTGTTGATGAAGTCCGTGGCATTGAGATTCATGGCTTCAAGGGTCAGATCCACATCCCCATGGCCGGTGATGATGATCACCTCTGTCTTTGGACTCAACTCCTTGATTTTTTTCAGGACCTCCAGGCCGTCCATGCCGGGCATCTTGATGTCGGTGATAACCATGGAAGGTTTTTCCTTTTGAAATATCTTCAGCCCTTCTTCACCGTTTTCAGCAGTAAATACAGTATAGCCGTAGACCTTTAAAAAAAGCTGAAACATGCTCAGGGTGGGTTTTTCGTCGTCAATGACCAGGATTTTGCGCATATGTTCCAGTCCCCCAGTTTACTCCGGCAAGTTGGTCAGGCCGGACCTGATTGTTGATTTGGCAAGGTCTTCTGAGCTGTCTTTTTGTTGAACCGAGGCCTTGTTCACCCAGGCACAAGCACAGGGATTTTCTTAAGCCTGGGGAATGATATCTTAAAGGTCGTTCCTGACCCCTCCACACTGTGAATGTCGATTTCACCCTCATAATCCTTGATTATTCCATAAGAGATGGACAGGCCAAGCCCCATGCCCATGCCGGTCTGTTTGGTGGTGTAGAAGGGGTCGAATATTTTTTCTCTGACCGACTCGGGCATACCGGTGCCGTTGTCTGATACAGCAAGGACCACCTGGTCATCTTCCAGACTGGTGGAAATGACTATCTCACCGGATCCTGCTCCGGGGTCATCGCTTTGCTTCTGGATTATGGCATCTCTTGCATTGGTTATCAAATTAAAGATGACCTGCTCCAGACGATTCTTGTGAGCCATGATGGGCGGCAGGTCATTGGTCAGGTTGAGCTTGACCGTGATATTCTGCAGCTTCAACTGCTGGGCGGTTATGGACAGTACATTATGGACCGGCTTGTTGATGTCGGTCTTTTCTTTGGTAAAGTCTGATTTGCGTCCGAATTCACGCAGATTATTGATGATTTCCGTGGCTCTGTCCACCTGTCGGCTGATTTCCCTGGTGATCCTTTCCATCTGTTCACTGGAGATGTCTTCCTTGTTTTCATGCATCATGCTCAGAAACTCACTGCCCATCTTTATGGCATTGAGGGGCTGGTTCAGTTCGTGGGCAATTCCTGCAGAGAGCTGACCTAGGCTGGTCATTTTGCTGGCCTGAATAAGCTGAGCATCTTTGTCGATCATTTCTGTGATGTCGGTGGTGGCCACAATGACGGCATCCTTGTTCCGATATCTGGTCCTGCAGGCCTCAACATTGGTGTAAAAAGGGATCTGACCTTTTTTATAATGAATGGCCTTGGCATAGACAAAGCTTTCATCTTCAGGGTAGGCCTCAAAATAGGAGATGAACTTGTTCTTGAATTCCGGTGCCAGTTTGGTGAAGGGCATGTTGACCAGCTCCTCGCGGGTGTAACCGTATGTCTGCTGGGCACTGGGGTTGGCATCCAGAATGATCAGAGTGCCGCAGCTGAGGACAAAGATGGGGGCCGGACCGCTTTTGAAGAGGGAGCGGTATTTGCTTTCCGACTCCCGGACCCGGCTGCGGTAGAGTTTGATACTTCTGACCATGTTTTTGAATGAATCAGCCAGCTGCTGGACTTCGTCGCCCACTTTTTTTCGTTTGGCCATGCAGTCGGTGCAGTATGAGGCTTTTTCCGGAATATGTTCACTGTCCGAGGATACGTCCATGACCTTGTCAACATGCCAGCAGGGCAGGTCAGTATTGTAGTAGGCCGGACAATGCTCTTCCCGGTTGTCGTGGGAATCCTTGAACAGGGCCAGGGGCTTGAAGTCCAGATTTCCCTGGCTGATTTCGTCGGCCATTTTTGTCAATTGGGACAGGGATTTGGTGATATACTTGGCCAGCCAGTGGCTGAGGAGAAAAATGATGATGATGGTTCCGAAGATGAACCCCAGGAAAGTTATCCTCAGTTTGTGAATGATCTGATGGATGTGCTTTTCCTTCAGCCCGACCCGCACCGTGCCTATCTGATAAATTCCCTCCCAGATGGGCACGGCAATATCGTAGGCACTGGAATCAGCCACCTGGAGCTTGCGCACACTGTAGTTTCTGTCGCCTGGAATGGGATTGGAATGAATCAGCTCTTCAGGAAACGGCTTGATAAAAGTGTGGGAGAGCAGTTTTTTCTCGTCATCAATGATAAAGATGTAATCCACCAGGATCTGTCGCTCCCCCAGCTGAGAAGCATCAAATACCAGGCTGACCAGGTTGGGATGATCTCTGGTCAGGACGTAGCCCCGGCCCTGGTCAGCAATACTCTGGGCAATGGCTATTCCCCGGATGGTCAACTCGTTCACCAGACTGGAAACAAGTATCCACCTGGCAAATATGGCAATGGCGATGCTGAGCATGAGGACCATGGCCAGGGTGGAAAAAAAGATCTTGTTTTTTAGACTGATGTCCTGGAATCTGAACATGAGTTTCCGCCGGGTGGTTGGGATTGATGTCTGAAAGATTGTCTAATGAATACCATAGATTTCCCTGACTTTCTGCCAGTCAGTGAGCAGGGCCAGCCTTCCGTCATAGATTATGGTGAAATAGACTCTGGAAAGCCCCTGATGATTGTCAGGGCTGAAGGACAGAGTGTTGGCAATACCCAGGGAATAGTTCTGGATGGACTCAATGGCATCGATGAACCGTTCCCGGTTCAGGTTTCGCCCGGCCCGCTCCAGCCCTTCAACCAGGACCCTGGCGTTGATAAACCCTTCCAGGGCCACCAGGTTCGGCTGTTCATACGGATAGTACCGTCTGTAGAGTTCGGTGAATTCCTGAACGCCCCAGAGCAGGGCCTGGGACTCCAGGGAGTCCGGGAGGGGGACAACCTGGGTTATGATGACCCCGTTGCCTTCCGGCCCCAGGATCCTGGCCAGCTCTTCACTGCCTACAAAGGAGACATTGTGAAAAATGGGGTTGAATCCCCTTTCTCTGGAGGTCTGGATGAATTTGGCACAGGCATCGTAAGTCCCGATCATGACCACGGCCTGAGCACCTGAATGGATGATATTGTCAAGACCCTCGTCAATATCCATGGTGCCTCTGGTATAGCTGCCTCTGGCCACCGGGGCCAGGCCGTATTCCTTGAGGGCCAGTTCAGTTCCTTTAAGTCCGTCAAAACCATAGGCATCATACTGGTAAAACACGGCAATTCGTTCAAGTCCCAGCTCTTCCACAAAGTATTTGACCGCTTCCCTGGTTTCCTCATAGTACGAGGGGCGGACATTGATTATGTAGCGGTTAAAAGGTTCCCGAAAGTCATTGGCTCCGGAAAAGATGCCCACCAGGGGGATTCTGGCCTCGGAAATCAAGGGGAGGACCTTGACAGTGGTGGGGGTCCCCACGTAGCTGAAAAGACAGAACACTTCGTCCTCGATGATCAGCTTTTGAGTATTGGCCAGACATTGGGGAGGATCGTATCCGTCATCATAGGCGATTATTTCGATTTTTCTCCCATGGACTCCGCCCTGCTCATTGATATGGTTGATATAGGCCCTAGCCCCTTTCAATGTCTGGGTGCCCAGAAAGCTGGCATGGCCGGTCAGGGCCAGGGATGAACCGATGTAGATCCGGTCATCGGTTACTCCGTGCAGTACCTGCTCGTTCTGGTCTTCATTGGATTCCGACGAACAGGCAAGGATTGCCAGAACTGCCAAAAGACAGAAAAGTATGCGAAGCATCAGTCTTACATGGCTCATATATCGCTCCGGGCCGGCTGCTCTGACCAGGGTGACCAAAGTCCCGGGTTCAGAGGTGCTGGGTCTGTGGACAGGTTAATGGGGGTATATCCGAATCCTTTAAAATCTGGTCTTCAGGTGCAGGGGCTGAGTTTTTCCTGATCCTGGTTAAAAGATTGTTTAGTTCGACTGGAAAAGAAAGTAAAAAAAAAGTCAAGATGTTTTCATTTTTTTGGCCTCCAGGGTCAATAATTCAGGCCCGGGATATTGCCTCTGAATTGGTTTGGTTTTAGCGTGGTCGGAAAAGAGGTTTTTACTGATGGCGGAACTTGATCAAAACACCGGTAAAAAAGGCCTGGTCAATGAACCGGAAAAGATTCTGATAATTGATGATGAATCTTCAACCAGGAACCTGTTTTGCATGTTCCTGGAGGCTTACGGTTATGAGCCTCTCCAGGCTGAGAACGGGGAACAGGGGCTTGAGATCTTCAGGACTCAAAAACCGGGCATTGTATTTACTGATATCAAGATGCCGGGCATGGACGGCCTGGAAGTGCTGAGACAGATCAAATCCCTGGCTCCCATGACCGAGGTCATTGTCATCACCGGCTACGGCGATATGGAGCTGGCTGTAAAGGCCCTGAATTATGATGCCACGGATTTCATCAATAAACCCATTAAAAGGGAAAGCCTGGAAAAAGCCCTGAAAAGAGCTGGCCAGCGCCTTGAACTGGGTCAGACCAGAAAAAAGTCCATCTATCTTGAATTCCCCGGACAGTCCGAGGCCAGGATAGTCCTTGACGGGAATATCAATGCCTTTTCCGAACCATACCTGTGGGAGGCCTATAACACCTGCCTGGAAAAAAAGGTCAGCGAGGTCAGCCTGGTTTTCAGATACAGTGCTTCGGTCAACGGAGCAGGCATGGCTGCCCTGGGAGAGATCATTACTGATGCGGCCAGGAGGAACCTTCAGGTAGCCATTTCAGGTTTATCATCGAACTTTATCAAGGTTTTCAAGGAACTTGGATTCCTGGAAAAGGTTGAAGTCCGGACCTGACAGGCCCACCCTGAATCAACCCCAGACATAATAGCCCCAGCCCACGACCATAAGACTGCCGGCCCGGAGGGTCTGGTTGTAAATGATCAGCCTCAGGGCCAGGGCCGGGCTGAAGATGCCTGCGTAATACGGCAGCTGGTGCCGGATGGCCCTCATGGGTGATGAGAGTATGTTTCCGGTGATCAGGGCCAGGACTATTTCCTTGATCCCCAGGGCTCCGCTGTCCAGAAGGGCTCCGGCAGCTGCCAGACCGGCGGAGAATTCTGCAGCCAGCTGAAGGACCACCACGCCAATGGCCTGGGGCGGCAGAAAGCTCAGAGCACTGACGTGGTCAGCCATGAACTGTTCCACCAGGGCAAAGAAGCCCGTATTCAACAGAATATAGAACAGAGTGTAGATGGGCACCGTGAACATCATCACTTTCTTGAATCTTGTTCCAAACCTGAGCCGGACTTTGGCCAGGATTTCGGACCAGACCAGCCTGGTCGATGGCGGCAGCTCACATCGGATGCACTGGTCTTTTTTGGCTGGCAGGATGAACCGCCCAATGAAAATTACCACCAAGGTTCTGAGTACGGCCGAAGAAATTGTCAGCAGAAGATAAGGCACTGCTGCAGCCTTGATCAAAGGGGCGATGATGAAAAAGGTTGTGGGCAGGTGCAGGAAATAAGTGGGCAGGGAATTGAACAGGTTGGAAAGGACAAGTTCCTTGCGGTTCAGCTTTTTTTGTTCATAGGCCTCGGCCAGCATGGTGTTGGCCGTAATCCCTGAAAAAAAGGCCATGGAAAAGCTTGCCCCAGAAATATCTTTAAGTCTTCCGGCCCTGACCAGGGGTGTGGCCAGCATGGCCATCGCCCTGGTCCAGTTCATGGCCTCGATGAGGTTGCCCACGAAAACGCCCAGGGAGATGAAAAAGCCGAGTTTGAGCAGGGGGAAGAAAAGGCCTGACCACAGGTCAGGAAGGGAAAACATGGACCTGCTGGTCAGGCTGATTTGGTCTCGGTCCAGACCGCTGCCGGGTTGATGGCCAGGGCCTGGCCTTTTTTGCTGATCACCCGGTTCATTTCCAGTTCATCCACAGCCTTTTCCAGAAGGTCCCGGGGTGCGTTCCAGCGGGGTTCAATGTTCTCCATTTCCAGAGAAACCTTTGAAAAATCCAGGTCAAAGAGAATCAGGTAAAGGGAAATGGCCTCCACTGACAGGCCCAGATTGAATATCTTGCTTTCCATAGTTTTTTTTCCTTTTGAGGTAATCCAAAAAAGTCTGTCTGATCATCATGTTGTTGGCCTGGATTAGAATCCAGGCCAAATCCTGAAAATTATCAGCCTTTGATCCATATCATGCCGACAGAACTGTCCGGACAATTTTTTCCTGGACGTGGCTTTCCAGATACGGATGCATGGGCAGGCTGAAGATGCGTTCGGAAAAATCTTCGCTCACTGGAAAATCCCCGGTTTCATAGCCAAGATAGGTAAAGGCCTTTTGCCGGTGCAGGGGCAGAGGATAGTAGATGGCCCAGGGTATATTGTTTTTCTCAAGTTCTTTGAAAATGGCCTGGCGGTGGTCCCTGTCCCTGGCCAGGAGGCTGTATTGGGCCCAGGCACTTTTCCGGTCAGGGAATATCCGGGGTACGGCCAGATCGGATCCTTCAAATAATCGGTTGTAATTTTCAGCAGCTTTGCAGCGCAGTTCCAGCTCCCGGGGGAAAACTTCCATCTTGGCCAGCAGAACTGCGGCCTGCAGGGTGTCCATACGGGCATTCAGGCCCAGACGGACGTTCTCATATCTGTCCCGGCCCTGTCCATGGACCCGCAAGGATTCCATGAGCTGGTGGGTGGCAGTATGGCTGGTAAAGCACATGCCTCCGTCACCGTAACATCCCAGGGGTTTGGCTGGAAAAAAAGAGGTGCAGGCCAGGTCTCCGATGGCACAGGTGGAGCGGCCCTTGTATTCAGCTCCAAAGGACTGAGCCGCGTCAACAATGAGTTTGAGGTTTTCCGACCGGACGATTTCCTCCAGCTGGTCATAGTCGCAGGGCAGCCCGAACAGGTCCACGCTGATGACTGCCCTTGGAACCGGATCTTTTGGAACAGGGTGTCCAAGCTGGCTTTTCCCTCCGGATCTGGGCAGGGCCGGACCATTTTTTTCTCTTTTTTTCAGGGCGGCCAGGGTCTGGGTCAGCTTTGCCGGATCAATATTAAAGGTCCGGGGATCAATATCCACAAAGATCGGGACAGCGCCAATAAAGGCTATGGCTTCAGCTGTGGCGAAAAAAGTAAACGGGGTGGTCAGGACACCGTCTCCTGGCTTAAGGTCCAGGGCCAGCAGGGCCAGGACCAGGGCGTCGGTTCCTGAAGAGCAGGCCAGGGCGTGCTTTTGTCCGCAGAAATCAGCCAGCCTTTTTTCCAGTTCCCTGATTTCAGGCCCCATGACATAGGCGCCGTGATCAAGGACTCTGTCCATATTGGTCTGGACCTGATCTTTGATCAGGCTGAACTGGGTCTTAAGGTCGATGAAGGGTACGTTCAACTGAGCCCCCGGTGGAAAATGAGTTGATGGTTTTGCAAAAAGAAATCCTTAAGGTCTTGCTATCTTATCCAGGATGGTGTTGGCAACCTCCAGAGCCTGCCGGCCCTGCTCTCCTGGGACCTCGGGTGCCAGGTCCAGGAGCACGGCTTTGGCAAATTCCTCAAGCTCCATTTTCAAAGAGTTGACTTCAGGGACCTGAGGCTTCTGGTAAACTATGTTTCTGGCCTTTTCTCCCACCCCGATCTGGCTGACCACCATTCCGTCTGATTCCTGCCCCTGGTCCTGATTCAGCATAAAAACATCGGATTTTTTTTCCATAAAATCCATGGCAATATACTGATTTTTCTGGAAAAGTCTCATCCGGCGCATGGACCTGAGAGAGATCCGGCTGCTGGTCAGGTTGGCCACGCATCCGGTTGCAAATTTCAGCCGGACATTGGCTATGTCCTCGGTATCTGAAACCACGGCCACTCCGCAGGCGTCTATATGGGTCACCGGACTGTTGACCATGTACAAAATGAGATCCAGATCATGGATCATCAGATCCAGGACCACACTCACGTCGCATCCCCTGGGATTGAACTGGCTTAGCCGATGGGCCTCGATGAACATGGGAGCCAGGTTGTAGTTCTTTACGGCCAGCATGGCCGGGTTGAACCTCTCAATATGTCCTACCTGGATTTTTCTGTTTTTTTCCCTAGCTCTGGCAATGATCAAATCCGCTTCCTGGACCGAGGTGGCGATGGGTTTTTCTATGAAAATGTGGCAGTCCTGCTCCAGGGCGGCCATGGCCACTTTGAAATGTTCGCTGGTGGGAACGACAATGCTCACGGCATCCACCCGGGAGAGGAGTTCATCCAGTTCTGCAAAGGGGGTGGAGTTGCAGTCAGCACAAACCTTTGCAGCCTGATCCTGGTTGATGTCGTAGACTCCGACCAGGTCGATGATCTCAATTTCAGCAGCCAGTCTGGCGTGGAATTTTCCCAGATGGCCTACCCCCACGACACCCAGTTTAAGCTTGTCCATGGACTTTCCTTTTGTTCATGATTTTCAAGGCCAGATCAGCCGTGGTTTGGGCGGCGGACCTGGTTCCGAGTATGGACTTGATGGTTTTGAGATCTTCCATGACCTGTCTGGTCTTTTCCGGATCATAAAGCCAGGTCCTGACGGCTGACAGCATCTTTTCCGGGTTGGCCTGATCCTGGATCAACTCCGGAAAAACGGTTTTGCCCAGAATCAGGTTGGGCATGCTGATATTTTTGACATGAATCAGCAGCCGACCCACCAGGTAACTGATCCAGGAAAGTTTATAAGCCACAACAGCAGGGACTTCAAGGATGGCGCACTCCAGGGTCACGGTCCCGGAAGCAGCCAGGGCCAGCCTGCTTTTTTTCAGGTATTCATATCGGTTTTCTGGGGATATGAACTCCAGCCAGGGGGCTGATCCGCAAAATTCCTGCAGGTACTCCTGGCTGATCCCCGGGGCCTGGATAAGGCTGAAGATCAAACCGGGATTTTCCCGGCGCAGCTGGGCAGCAGTAGCAACGAACAAGGGCAGCAGAGAGGAGATTTCCTTTTTCCTGCTGCCGGGCAGAATGGCGATACGGTCCGGTTCAGGCCTGATTTTTTCCAGGCTGGGCAAATCCAGGGTTTCCATGACCGGATGGCCGACAAAGGTCGTCCTGACCCGGTGTTTTCTGAAAAAATCCTGTTCAAATGGCAGGATGCATGCCACCTGATCCACGTATTTTCTCAGGAAATCAACCCTTGACTTGCGCCAGGCCCAGGCTTGGGGTGCGATATAGTAGATGACCGGTATATTCAGCTCAAAGGCCATCCGGGCCAGGCGAAAATTAAAATCAGGGGCATCCATCAGGATGAGGATGTCAGGCCTTTTTGCCTTTAACCGGGCTTTAATGGTCTTAAGATAGCCCAGAATTCTGGGAAGAGCACTAAAGACTTCGGTCAAACCCACCAGGGAGAGATCCTCGGACCTGAAAACCGTCTGCAGCCCGGCCCGGCGCATGGCCGGACCTCCCATGCCCATGATTTCAAGACCGGGTGATCGCCTTTTCAGTTCAGCCATGAGCCTGGCACCGTAATTATCTGCAGATGTTTCACAGACATTCATCCAGACCAGTTTTTTCTTCATCAAAACCAGGCTCCAGTATCAGTTGAATCTTTGTTTTCCGGCCCAGGCTCTGGTCAGGCTTTTTTCAGGCATTTTCAGGGTTAGGGCGAACTCTTCCTGATCCGGGGCGCATGACGGACATCCCCGGGACAGCAGCATCCACTCAGGTCCCAGCTCCTGTTTGACACCTGAATGTCTGATGAGGTGAGTGGTGGTCCCCCTGGCCCAGACCAGGGGACGCCCGCACCGGCTGCACTCCACGTACAGGGTTTCCATATCGAATTCCTGCTCCTGAGCGGTCTTAAGCTCAGGGACTGACTTGATGGTTGTTATTTTCATGGTGAACAGGTTATTTGCCGATGCAGAAGTTGTCAAAGATCGAATCAAGGACTTCATCCGGAGTGATCCTCCCGGTGATCTGGTCCAGTTCAGCGCATGCATAATCAAGTCTGGCAGCCAGGAGATCATAAGGAATTCCTGCCAGGGCTTCCCCAGCCAGGGCTTCAAGCTCAAGAACGGCTTTTTCCAGACAGGACTTCTGCCTCAAATTGGGCAGCAGACAACCCCCGGGGTCCAGCTCCTGCCCAGCTAAGGCTTTCTGCCTGATCCTGGACAGGAGTTGTTCCAGGCCGAGCCCTGTTTTGGCGGAAATTTTCAGGACATCCGGGTAATCATGTTCAATAGTTTTGATCCAGGGCAGAGGCGATGCTGCCAGGTCCCATTTATTCAGGGCAATGATCAGTTTTTCAGGGTCTGTCTGGGCCAGGACTTCCTGGTCCTGGGGGGAAGGAGCAAGGGTGGCGTCCATGACCAGCACCAGGACATGAGCCGACCTGATCAGTTCCCAGCCCCTTTCCATACCTTTTTTTTCCACCTGATCAGCTGTGGCCCTGAGTCCGGCTGTATCCACCAGCCTTACTGGCAAACCTTTCAGATTCAGCCCTTCTTCCAGGTAGTCCCTGGTGGTTCCGGGAAGTTCGGTGACAATGGCTCTTTCCCTGCCCAGTATGGCGTTCATCAGGCTTGACTTGCCGGCATTGACCCGTCCGGTCAGGACCACCAGGGCTCCATCAGTCCAGATCCTGTTCTGGTCCGAATCAGTGATCAGCCCTCTGAGATCAGTGCAGCAGGCAAGGGCTTGGCCGGCAAGGTCCTTTTGGGAAAGGCATTCAATTTCCTCTTCAGGGAAGTCAACCGCCAGGCAGAGCTGTTTTTTGAGTTCCTCAAGGCTCTGTCTGAGTCCCTGGATTTTTTCGGCCAGAAGTCCCTGGAGCTTGTTTCTGGCCATGAATACTCCGGCCTGAGTGGGGGCATTGATCAATTCAATGACTGCTTCGGCCCGGGTCAGGTCCATCTTGCCATTTAAAAAGGCCCGCTTGGTGAACTCACCAGGTTCTGCCATCCTGGCTCCCAGGGCCAGCACTGCCTCCAGCACTCCTTCCAGAATAGCAGGATTTCCGTGGCAGTTGATTTCAATGGTGTCTTCCCCTGTATATGATCCCGGCCCGGGCATGAAGCTGACCAGCACTTCATCCAGAGCTTCCCCGCTGATGCTGGCAATCCAGCCGTGGACAAGCCTGTAGGGCTCAAGGCTTTTCTTTTTTCTGCCCGGGGTAAAGATTTTGCCGGTTATGGCCAGGGCATCCGGTCCGCTCAGCCTGACAATGCCCACTGCCCCCAGGCCTACCGGGGTTGAAATGGCAGCTATGGTGTCTTTCTGGTGATTCATGCAAGTTGCCTGGAATAAAAAAAGGGGCGGAGAATGTTTCTCCGCCCCGCTTTATCCGGATTATTCCTGGGAAGGTTTTTTCCGTCGCTGTTTGGGCACGATGAGTACTCTTTTCATTGGACCGTCGCCCTTACTCTTGGTCCGAATTTTTTTGTCGCTCTGCAGGGCCATGTGGACTATCCTGCGATGGTAGGAACTCAAGGGCTTGGTGCTCATGGTCTTGCCGATTTTTTTGGCCTTGGTGGCCAGCTGATAGGCATTCTGCTGGAGTTTTTCATTCTGCTTTTCCAGAAAATCTTCAGTATCCAGCTGGACCCTGGCTGCACCGGGCCTGCTTTTGGCTATGATCCGGTTGGCAATGTACTGGATGGCGCTCAAGGTCTGTCCATCCCGGCCAATAAGCAGTTCAGACGAGCTCTGGTCCTTGATCACCACGCTGATGGGCCTGGTCTGATCATCAATAGTGATTTTGGCGTCCGGCGAAAGTGGGGTGATCAGCTGGACCATGAGGCTGGATATGAACTCCTTGAGTTCAGGATCTTGGGGATAAACTTCCTTTGCCTGAGGGGCTTTTTCAGGTTCAGCATCCTGGATTTCGGGTTCAGTCTGGGAGTGATCGGGCTCCTGGGGTTTTTTTTCCATTTGAGCAGGTTCAGGCGGAGGAACAGGCTCCTTTTCGGGCTGCCTGGCATTGGCCTGCCCGGTTTCAGGTGCCTTAGGCTGGGCATTCTTCCGGGGACGGTCCAGCTGGTCATCGTTGATCCGGGACCTTTTCCTGGCCTTTATTCTGGCCTTTTTGACCCCTACCAGTCCGAATATGCCTGAAGAGCCTCCGCTCTCGATTTCAATCTCCAGCTTGTCGCGATCAATTCCAAAGTAGGTGCAGGCGTTGGCAATAGCGTCGTCAACGTCCTTGCCTGAGAATTCAATGTAATCTTCCATTGTTGCTCCTTAAAAGACTGCATTCAACCAGACATGGATAAAATGGGCTTTTAAGCGCCGTCAGGCCCGAGTCGGGCAAAACAGGGAAAGCGCTTTCAGTCCGCCCCGGGCAGAAAGGTGTTCAATCTGGACCGAGGTGAACATCAATGGCATGTCCGGTCAGTGAGTTGCCTGATTAGTGTGATTTCAAAGAACAGGTTTTTGGGCCGGATCGCTGCAGGCATTCTGATCCGGCAGTCAGGGTTATTTCTTTTTCCTCTTTTTGGCCGCCTTGCGAGCTGGTGACGGCTTGGGCTTGTCCTGCTTTTCCTCGACCTGGGGTTCATCTTTCTGGTCATCGGCCTTCACAAGGGGCTTATTGCCGGCACTTCTGAGCACCCACCACTGCTGACCAATGGAAAGCACATTGTTGGCCAGCCAGTAAAGTACCAGCCCTGAAGGGAAGGTGATGAAAATGAATATAAAGACCAGGGGCAGAAAAAGCATTATCTTGGCCTGAAGTGGATCGCCCGGTGCCGGAGCCATTTTCTGCTGTAAAAACATTGTGGCCCCCATCACCAGGGGAGTTATGTAAAACGGATCTCTGGCCGACAGATCAGCCAGCCAGACGATGTCTGTAAAGGGCAGGTAATAGATGAATGCAGCATGCCGCAGTTCAACCGCACCCATCAGTCCCTGGTACAGGGCAATAAACACTGGTATCTGGACCAGAATGGGCAGGCAGCCGCCAGCCGGATTGACCTTGTAGGTCTTGTACAGACGCATCATCTCTTCATTCATCTTTTGACGATCGTCTTTGTATTTTTCCCTGATTTTGGCCATCATGGGCTGCAGCTTCTTGAGCTGGTTCATGGACTTATAACTCTTCTGGGCCAGAGGCCAGAAGATGATTTTGACCACCAGGGTCAGCAGGAGGATGGCCACCCCGTAGTTGCCGGTGTGACTGTGGAAAAAATTCAGTGAAATGATCAGAGGCTTGGCAATAATATTGAACCAGCCGTAATAGATGGCCCTGTGCAGCTCGGCCGGGGCGTCCCTGAGAAATTCCCGGTCCTTGGGGCCGATATAATAGGTGTTGGCCATGATCCTGGCCATGCCGGGTTCGATATACAAACTTTCGGACACGGTGATCCGGTAGATTTCATTCTCCAGGTCAGCCCTGAGGGTGGAATCCTGGGCAGTCTGGGGAACAAAGGCCAGAAGAAAGTAATGGTTGCCGATGGCCCCCCATTTTAAGCCGTTTTGATGGGTGAAGCCGTCCCTGAGCTGGCGGTCTTTTTCATGGCTCAGCCCGCTCTGGTCAAAATAGGCCACCCTGGTCGGGTTGTAGCGGTCATCGGAAAAAGCAGGCGTGGCCAGGATATTGCCCAGTTCACCCACCACCTGGGAGTCGGTAGTGTTGATAACCTCTATTTCTTCTCTGATTTCATAAGTGTCTGCCAGGAAGGTCATCTTTCTGATGATTTCAACCCCGCCTACCCGTCCGGTAAAAATGAGGCTTTTTTCTTCGCCGGGCCCAAGGTTTATATCATCGCCTTCAAAGGACCATTCTCCTTCGATCCATGTAGGAACTCTGTTCCAGGAGATACCCATGGGGCCCCGCATCAGAGATCTGGGGGTGATGAGGTCGATTTGGGCAGAGTCTGGGTCAATGGTCTGGCTGAACTGTTTGAGCAGAAAGTGCTCCAGAACTCCGCCTGAACTGTTGAAGGTGGCCCGGTAAAGAGGTGTTTCCACCACGATCTGTCTGCCCTCCACCGCTTCAAACCGGGCTGCTTCCCTTGGTCTGAGCTCTCCAGGAGCAACATAGTCCGGCTGGAGCGCATCAGGAGAGATGCGCTGTTCTGCAACAGGCTCATCAGTGGTGGCCCTTTGGGGCGGAGCAGGAGGGAACAGGAAATTCCACAGCAGCAGGACACCCAGGGACAGGACAACAGCGATAAGGACTCTATGAATTTCCATTATGTTTTCTGGCTCCTAAGAATGGATTTGACAGACCGCGGGCAGGAGGAGTCCGGATTAGGGAGTGCTTTGAACAAAGCCCGGAATGAGAATTTTTCCGGGACTGGATCCAGCCCGGCCTTGAATAAAGGGTTGCATCTGGCCAGGCGAAAAATGGTCAGGGCCAGGCCCTTGATGGCCCCGTGAGCCTGAATCGCCTCTCTTGAGTATTCCGAGCACGTGGGTTGGAAACGGCAAACACAGGGGAAAAGGGGCGACAATGCGGTCTGGTATAAGGTTATCAATTTTATAAAAATATATCGCATCTCATTGGCGGCATAGATTTTACTTCTCCAAAGCCCTGCCGGGCCGGGAAGTTTGGTTTTCCCGGTCAAAGTATTTGATTGCCGATCCGGGAAAGCAGATCAGTGATTTCCTGGTTGACCTGCTGCTGAGTAAGGTTGTCCAGATCAATGCTTTTTTTGCAGACCACAACAAAGTCAGCCTTGAGTCCAATGCTGTGCTGGTTGACCCTGAAGAACTCCCTGATAAGCCTTTTGACCCTGTTGCGCTTGACTGCCGGGCCCACTTTGCCGGAAACTGCTATTCCCAGGCGCCATGAGGGCTGGTGATTGGCCCGGATAAAAACAATGAAGCTTGGTGTAAAATAGCGACGGCCCCTGGAGTAGCACTCCTGGTAAAGGGGCCGTTTGGTTATGCGTAAATGCCTGCCAAAGGTTAAACGGACAATCTCTTTCTTCCCTTGGCCCTTCTGCGGTTGATCACGGCCCGACCGTTCTTGGTCTTCATCCGGACCCGGAAACCATGGGTCCTTTTTCTTTTGATCCTGCTGGGCTGATATGTTCTTTTCATGATCTCTTCTCCTTAAAAAAAGTAAATAAGCAAAATATCCACCTGCTGAGCTTTAGTCAAGTTGTAATTAGGCAGAGTCATCCGTTTTCAAGCCAGGGGGCTAAAAGGGCCTCTTTTAATGTCTCATCCAGGGTGGGGTGAGCAAAAATATACTGTCTGGCCTCTTGCTTCGTCCATTGCTGCTGAGTGATGACCTGGCAGAGGTTGACCAGTCCGGACAGCCCGTGACCTGCACCGGTGATGCCTGTCACCCGGCCCTGGGACCAGAATACCTTGATAAAACCCTGGATCAGTCCGTGTCCCTGGACAATGGGATTGGCCGCAGTCATGGCTTTGGAGACCTTTATCTCCTTTTCCCGGAGCCAGGGGTGGTCCGGAAGAATTCCAGTCCGGACAACCTCCATGGAACCATAGATGCAGGAGGGAATGGCCGGAAAAGGATAGGGGCTGGTTTGAGCACCCAGGATATGGGCTACTGCATACTCAGCCTGGTGGGATGCAGCATGGGCATACATTGATTTTCCGTTGACATCCCCCACAGCATAGATCCCCGGGGCAGCCCGGAGGTACTGGTCGGTCTTTATCCAGCCCGGCCCCTGAGTCTGAATATCTGCGGACTTGAGGTTCATGCCGGAGCCGGCCGGGAGCCGGCCTGTAGCCACCAGGCACTTTTCCACCTCAACCTCCTGGCCGCTGTCCAGGCGGATGACCAGGCCGGAGCTGCCCGGGCTGACGGATTCCACCCTGACCCCTGTTTTCAGGACCCATTTTTTTCTTTTAAAGTATCTGGTCAGTTCAAGTCCGATTTGCGGGTCTTCGTGGGGAGCCACCGAGTCCAGGGCTTCAATAAGGGTGATTTCCGTACCCAGCCGCGAAAAAATCTCAGCCAGTTCAATGCCTACAGGTCCGGCTCCGATGACAGCCAAGGATTCAGGCACAGTCTCCAGTTCCAGGGCGCTGGTGGAAGTCAGGATCCGGTCATGGTCCGGAGAAACAGCAGGGGGGCTGCCGCTTCTGGAACCCATGGCCAGAATCAGGCTGGAGTACTTTATGGTCTCATCCTCCACCACCAGCCGGCCCGGACCATCCAGTCTGGCCCGGCCCTGGACAATGGTTATTCCCGCCTTTTCCAGGCTGTCCTGCATGGATTTCCGGGTGGCACTGATCAGGATTTTTTTGCGGTTCTGAACAGCTGCCAGATCAAAGCTGATCTCACCCCGGGCCAGTCTGAGCCTTTTCTGGCCATCCAGCTCAGCTTCCGGACTGGTAGTGCCCAGCAGGAGCTTGGTAGGGACGCAGCCCTTGTTCAGACACGTTCCTCCAAGGGGGCCGGATTCCACCAGGGCTGTTTTCAGGCCGTTCCGGCCTGCTGCAAGGGCTGCTGCATATCCCCCGGGTCCGGCACCGATGATGACCAGTTCAAAATTCATGATCCATCATCCGCAAAGGTGCATGGTTCTGGCTGCCAGGACTTCATCCAGCCTGGTAACCGGCAGGTTCTTGGGAGAAGACTTGATTGCTTCAGGGTCGGTTTCAGCCCTGGTCAGGATTTCCAGAAGGTCGTCCACAAAAGTGTCAAGGGTTTCCTTGGTTTCGGTTTCTGTGGGCTCGATCATCAGGCACTCTTTGACAATAAGGGGAAAGTACACAGTTGGAGCATAGTGGCCTTTGTCCAGCAGGGCCTTGGCTATGTCAACGGCCCGGACCCCGTTTTGAGCCTGGTTCACGGCTGAGGCCACGAATTCGTGCATGCAGATCCGGTTGTAGGGTATGACAAGCTGTTTTTCCAGTCTTTTCCTGAGATAGTTGGCCGCCAGAACAGCGTTTTCTGAAACCCGGAGCAGTCCTTCCCGGCCAAGCCTCAGGATATAGGCATAGGCCTTGAGCATGACAGAGAAGTTTCCATAAAAGGGGGCAATATACCCGATGGTATCAGGATAGTCGTATTTTAAAAAAAACTGGCCGTCTTCCAGACGGACAACCCTGGATACCGGGAGAAAAGGCTCAAGCTTTTTATTCACACCCACTGGTCCTGAACCTGGTCCACCGCTGCCGTGGGGGGTGCCAAAGGTCTTGTGCAGATTGAGATGGACCACGTCAAAACCGGCCCGGCCCGGTAGCATCCGGCCAAGGATGGCGTTCAGGTTGGCTCCGTCATAGTACAGAAGACCATCCACCGAATGGATCAGGTCCACTATTTCCGGCAGATGGGTTTCAAAAAGCCCCAGGGTGTTGGGGCAGGTCATCATTATTCCGGCCACGTTTTCGTCCAGAACCTGCTTAAGGGCTGCAGGATCGATGATCCCGTCCTTGGACTGGATGCTGACCACTTCATATCCGGCAATGGCAGCAGAGGACGGATTGGTTCCATGGGCTGAATCCGGAACTATGAGCCTGGTTTTGCGGTTTCCTTTTTTTCGGTGATAAGCAGCCATGAGCATGGCTCCGGTGAGCTCTCCATGGGCTCCGGCCATGGGCTGCAGGGTATAGGCGTCCATGCCGGTTATCCTGCAGAGCAGGTCTTCCAGGTCATAGATCACCTGGAGGGCCCCCTGGGTGTAAAGCCCGGCTCCTTTGAGCTGGGGAAGCAAAGGGTGCAGATCAGTAAAGCCCGGGAGTGCAGCCACCTGTTCCATGAACTTGGGATTGTACTTCATGGTGCAGGAGCCCAGAGGATAAAAATTGGAATCCACTCCAAAGTTTTGTCTGGACAGTCCGGTGAAATGACGGACAACGTCCAGTTCACTCACCCTGGGCAGATCCGGCGGGGATTGTCTGGACAGGGATTCGGGAATGAGTTCAGGGCGTGCTGGTCCGGTCCTGGTTTGCTGGGCGCTGGTCCGGCCGGGAATTGATTTTTGAAATATTGTCTTCATGGTGTTTTAAAACGGTCCTTGATGGTTAAAACAGGTCTGTAAAGACCCAGCTGAACATTAAAGTTCAGACAAAGCAGCCGGACTGCAGGCAAGCCATTACAGGGCCCCCCTGATGAGCTCGGACAACATGCCTATGTCTGTTGGACTGATCTTTTCAGTGCAGGCCATGAGCAGACAGTTTTCAAGGCCTGGATAGTACCTGCCCAGAGGAAAGCCCGGGACAAATCCCCGGGGTACCAGGCTGTCGACGAGGTCATAGGCGCTTACAGGCAGGCGGATGGCGAATTCATTGCCAAAAGGGGCCTTGTTCAAAAGGCTTACTCCTGGAATGGAGGTCAGCTTGTCCGCAGCATAGCGGGCCAGCTCCATGCTTTTCAGGGCAGTCTGCTCCAGTCCGGCAGGCCCCATCAGGCAGATATAGGCCAGGGCCTGCAGGGCGCACAGGCTCTGGTTGGAACAGATATTCGAAGTGGCCTTTTCCCGGCGGATATGCTGTTCTCTGGCCTGCAGGGTCAAAACGAATCCTTCCCTTCCCCGGGAATCCCTGGTTTTGCCCACGATCCTTCCAGGCATCTGACGGATGAGACTCCGGGAGCAGGTCATTATCCCCAGGTACGGACCGCCGAAACTCAGGGGAAGCCCCAGGGACTGACCTTCGGCCACTGCAATGTCCGCCTTCATTTCACCCGGGGTTTTAAGTACGCTTTGCAGAACCGGGTAGACAGAAATTATGGAGACTGCCCCCATGGCTGCGCATTGCTGGAAAAGATCGGAGTAGTCGGATATGCTCCCGAAGAAATTGGGGTTTTGAACAATAAGGGCTGCGGTCTCCTGATCCAGAGCCCGGGCCAGGCCTTTTGTATCGGGCAGACCATTGGATTGATCAACGGTTTCCAGATGCAGGTGCAGGTTTTTGGTGTAGCATTGGAGCATGTGCTGGTAAATGGGGCTCAGGTCGCTGGAAATGACAATTTTCTTGCGTCTGGTATGTCTGACCGCCATCATCATGGCTTCGTAGATGGCTGTTCCGCCGTCATAGACCGAGGCGTTGGCATAATCCATGTCCATGAGCCGGGCCATGGCGGTCTGGTATTCAAACAGGGCCTGCAGGCTGCCCTGGGAGGCTTCAGCCTGATAAGGAGTATATGCGGTGTAGAATTCAGATCTTGAGACCAGGGCCGGGGCTGCCGCAGGTATATAATGGTCGTAGAATCCAGCCCCGAGAAAGCTTTTGAGTCCGGTCCTGTTCCGGGAGGCCAGCTGCCTCAGGAAAGTCGTGACCTCCATTTCGCTCCTGCCCCGGGGCAGGTCGAATTTTTCCGGTGTCAGGGTCTCAGGGATATCCTGGAAAAGCTCGTCCATGGAACCGAGTCCAATGGTTTCAAGCATTTCCTTTTGCTGATCCTGGGTGTGGGGTATGTATGGCATCTTAAAATATCTGGGTTTAGATTGAGGTTAAAGCAATTGGGCCCGGGGTTGAATCCAGGTTAATCACCCTCTACCAGTCCGGCGTACTCTTCAGGACTGATCAGCCCGGTTACCGGACCAAGGACTTTGATCTTAACCAGCCATCCCCGGCCATAGGGATCCTGGTTGATAAGTTCAGGGGAGTTTTCCAGTTCATGATTGACCTCCACCACCTGACCGGAAACAGGGGCATAGATTTCACTGGCTGCCTTGACTGATTCCACCACGCCCATTTCCTGTCCTTTTTCAAGGTCTGTTCCAGGCTGGGGCAGCTCCACAAAGGTAATGTCTCCCAGCTGTTCCTGGGCAAAAAAGGTTATCCCGGTCAGGGCTGTCTGGTCCTGAACTTTGACCCATTCATGGGATCTGGAGTAAAGAAGTTCACTAGGTATCATGAAGCATGACCTCCGAATTAGCTTGTATTTTGTTTGCATCTGTCTGTTTACATGGTTGGATGTGAAAAAACAATGGCAAAATACCGGTACCAGGCCAGGGGGAAATTGATTTTAAGGCTGAACTCGATTAGCTTCAGGGTTACGGAGAAAAATATGAGTGCTTTTTTTTCAAAAAAGAAAAAGGACGAATGGGTCCTGGACCAGGAGCAGCAGGACTATCTGAAAAAACTGTTTTCCCAGGTCCTGGTTCATGAAGTGGCCATCAGAATATTCACGGACAATCAAAAAGACCCTTATAGTCAGTTTGCTGTTAATTTTGTCCGGGATCTCAGCCGGCTGGACCAGAAAATTACCTTTGAGGTCCTTGATTCAAAAGATGAAAAGGCGGTTTCAGCCAAGGTCAGAGGGCCTCTGGTCCTGGACGTGGCTCCGGAAAAATACGGAATCAGGTTCATGGGGGCTCCATCCGGGGAAGAGGGGCAATCATTCATCCAGGCCGTGATCATGGCCTCAACCGGGGACAGCTCCCTTGCCCCGTCCAGCAGAAAGATCCTGGCCAGGCTGAAGGAAAAAAGGACGGTCCAGGTCTTTGTCAATCCCCAGTGTCCCTATTGTCCGGCCCAGGTGGTCAATGCCCTGAAAGCGGCTGTGGAACTGCCCGGACTGGTCAGCATGGAATGCATAGAAGTCGGTCAGTATCCTGACGCGGCCAAGGAGTATGATGTCGGTTCAGTCCCGCATACAGTGTATGATCAGGGCAAGCTGGCCACCCTGGGCCTGGTGGCTGAAGAGACCTTTGCATCCGAGCTGGTGACCCTGACTTCGGGTCAGACCATTTTTGCCTATCCGGGCAGCCCGGATCTTGAAAAGTATGATCTGATCATAGTCGGGGCTGGCCCGGCCGGTCTGACTGCAGGCATCTATGCGGCCAGATCCGGACTCAGGACCGTTGTCCTGGAAAAGTCCGTGGTGGGCGGCCAGGTGGCCCTGACCCCGGTGGTTGAGAATTACCCCGGGTTTGCCAGTATTCCCGGGAAAGGGCTCATGGAAATGATAGAGGCCCAGGCCAGGGAGTATTTTCAGACCAGGACCGGGGAAGAAGTGCTGGAAGTCAGGCTGGGCCGGGACATTGAGGTCACCACCACCAGGGGGGGATATCTGGGCCGGGCCGTAATACTGGCTACTGGCGGGACCTGGAAAAAACTGGGTGTTCCTGGTGAGGACCGGTTTCATGGCCGGGGAGTCAGCTATTGCGCCCATTGTGATGGCTTTTTCTACAAAGACAAGACCGTCCTGGTGGTGGGCGGGGGAAATACGGCCCTGACCGATGCCCTGCACCTGAGCAATCTTGGGGCAAAGGTGAGGATTGTCCATCGCCGGGATGAGTTCCGGGGGGAAAAACACCTCAAGGATCAGGTGCAAAACCTGGGTATACCTGTGGACTGGAGTCACGTGGTCAAAGAGGTTCTGGGAGAGTCAACAGTTGAGCAGGTGGTTCTGGTGGAGGAGAAATCAGGCCGGGAAAAGGTGATGGATGTTCAAGGGGTATTTGTGGCCATAGGGATCAATCCCAATGCGGATTTTATTGACTACCTGGGCCTGGACAGGGATGAGGACGGTTTTATCAGCACTGACCAAAGAGGCAGGACCAGCATCCCCAGGGTGTATGCAGCCGGAGATGTGACCAGCGGTCCCAGGCAGATCGTCACAGCTGCAGGTCAGGGGGCAGCAGCAGCCATGACTGCCTTTGAGGATATCCAGAAGATGATTAAATGAAGATAACAATCAATAATATATCCAAGAGTTACAGCGGAGAGGATCTGTTTAAAGATCTCAGCTTTGAGATCAACAGCGGCAACCGGCTTGCCGTGACCGGACCCAACGGATGCGGCAAGACCACCCTGCTTCGGATGCTGGCCGGTCTGGCCGGTCCGGATACCGGGTCCATCAATCTGCCCAGGGGGCTGAAAACAGGCTATGTGGTTCAGGAACTGGACAGTCAGGATCTAAAGACCCCTCTTCTGGAGTATGTCCTGGATGTCCTGCCTGACTGGGGTGAATTCTGGCGGAAGTGGAAACAGGCCATTGCCCGGGAGGACAGTGACCAGCTGACCAGACTCTCTCATGTCCAGGCTGAAATGGAGCAGGCCTATGGCTACAATCCGGAGTACAAGGCGGAAAAAATTCTGAACGGCCTTGGTTTTGAAGAAAAGACCTTTGGCTCTCCTTTAAGGTCTTTGTCCGGAGGGTGGAGAGAGCGGGCCAAACTGTCCAGGGTCCTGCTGCAGGGGGCAGACCTGCTCATCCTGGACGAACCCACCAACCATCTGGACATGGAGGCTGTGCTCTGGCTGGAGGATTACCTGCTGAGTTTTTCAGGGATGCTGGTCCTGGTGGCCCATGACCGCTTTTTCTTGGACCGGGTGGTAACTCATATCCTGCATCTGGGCTTTGACCGGCCATATTTCCGTCCTGGCAATTATTCTTCTTTTGTGGACTGGCACGAACAACGGGAGCTTTTGAAGGAAAAGGAGAGGGACAAGATCCAGGGCCGGATAAAACATCTGCAGTCCTTTGTGGACCGGTTCAGATACAAGGCCACCAAGGCCAGGCAGGCCCAGGCCAGGCTGAACAGGATCAACAAGCTGTCTTCAGGGATAAAGGATTTTCAGGAGGATCAGAAAGGAAAATCCCTGAATTTTTCCTGGCCGGCACCAAGAAGGGCCAGCCGGGTGGCCATAACCTGCGCTGGTCTTAAGTTTACCCATCCGGGCAAGCCTGTTTTGCTGGATGATCTGAGCTTCCAGCTCTTTCATGGCCAGAAGATCGCCCTTATGGGTCCTAATGGTTCGGGCAAGTCCACCCTTTTTAAACTTATCATGGACTGCTTAGAACCTGAACAGGGGTATGTCAGGCTCGGCCGGAACACCTATCCCGGTTATTTTACCCAGCATCAGACCGAGACCCTGGTCCTGGAGAACACGGTTCTGACTGAGATAAGAAGGCTGGCCACAGGCAATCCCACTGAAGAAGAGATCCGTTCAGTCCTGGGCCTGTTCATGCTGGATGAATCGTTTTGGGAGCGCAGGGCCATGAGCCTCAGCGGAGGTGAAAAATCCAGACTGATCCTTGCTTCCCTGTTTCTGACCCGGGCCAATCTGCTTCTCCTGGACGAGCCCACCAACCACCTGGACATGGAAAGCAGGGAGGCCCTGATTGCAGCGTTAAAGGATTTCCCCGGGGCAGTGTTCATCATCGCCCATGACCGCTATCTGCTGTCCCAGGTGGCTGGAGAGGTGTGGACAATGGAAAACCAGGGGATCACTCAGCATGGACACGGGTTTGATCTCTATTATGATAATCTCCTGACCAAAGGCCGGGAAAGCTGTTCTCAGGAAAAGGGGCCGGCTGTCAGCAGGGATAAAAAGGAAGGGACTTCCCAGAAACAAAGGCGCAGGCAGGAAGCCCAGGCCAGAAACCAGGCCTACAGGCTGCTCAAGCCCTTGAAAGCAGAATACAGCCACAAAGAAAGCCGGCTGGAAGAGTGCCTGGCCAGGCAGGAAGAGGTGGAGGCCATTATGGCCCGGCCAGAGACCTATCAGGAGCCTGAAAAATTCAAAACCCTGAACCTGGAGTATCAGGCCCTGGTGGAGGAGAATGAAATGCTCATGGCCAGGCTGGAGAAACTGGAGCAGGAGATCGGAAGCCTGGAATCCAGAAAACCCTGAAAAACAGGAGCCAATCCGGTCATGAGCTGGATAAGTGTTGCAGCAGGCATTGTGGTCAGAGACGGTCTGGTCCTGGGGGTGCAAAGGCCCCAGGGCAAGGTATTGGCCGGATTCTGGGAGTTCCCCGGAGGCAAGGCCGAGCCTGGAGAACCGGTGGCAGAGGCCCTGGTCCGGGAATTATATGAAGAACTGGGTATAATCCCCAGGGATTTCTGGTTGTGGACCAGCCTGAAAAAGAGTTATGATCATATCAACGCCCATGTCCATTTCTATATGGTCACCGGTTATGACGGAAATATTGTGGCCAGGGAAAGGCAGGAGATGGCATGGTTTGATCCGGCTGAAGCCGTTACCAGGGATTTTCTGCCGGCTGATCAAGAGATCCTGGAAAGACTGGCATTGAAGCATGAACCACCATTCCTTGACCCGAAAATTGATTGAGCAGGCAGGCCTGGACAGGGATCAGGTCAGAACTGTTCAGCAGGAACAGGCTGACAGAAAACTTGACTTTGCCAGGGCAGCTCTGGTCCTGGGGCTTATCACTCAGGAATTATACCGGGATCACATGGCCATGGCCCTGGGACTGCCTGTGGTGGAGCCAGGGGCTCTGAATATTCCTGAACAGGTCATGGACCTGCTGGACAGGGAGAGCTGGGAAAAGTACCAGGCAGTTCCTTTTTTTGTCCAGGACCAAAAGCTTTACCTGGCCTGTTCTGAACCGGGCAGGATCAGTGCTCTGGACGACATCCGGTTCATGACCGGGCTGGAACCAATGGTTCACCTGGCCACCAGGTCTTCCATAGCCAGAGCCCTGGCCAATTTTAAAAAAAGGCCCGGCCAGGGGCTTGAAGATCTTCTGGCGGACATGGCTGATCAGGACGGGCCAATACAGGAGGCTGACAGCCAGACAGATGATGCTGCCAGCCTTGAGGCGGCCTCCCAGGTCCCGGTGGTCAAGATGGTCAACCTGATCATCATGGAGGCCATTGCCAGACAGGCCTCGGACATTCATATCGAGCCCTATGAACAGGAATTCAGGGTCAGGATGCGCCTGGACGGCATCCTCAAGGATATGATGCATCCGCCCATGTCCATGAAAAACGCCATCATATCCAGGCTTAAGATCATGGCCCAGCTTAATATTGCTGAAAAAAGGCTGCCCCAGGACGGACGGATCAAGGTCAGGACATCCCAGGGCATGAGTCTGGAGTTCAGGGTTTCCATCCTGCCCACATTGTTCGGTGAAAAGGTGGTCATGCGCCTTCTGGACAAGTCCGCCCTGAACGTGGACATGGTCAGGCTGGGCCTGGAGGAGAAATCCTTCAGGGCCTTTGAAGCGGCCATAAGAAAACCGTATGGGATGGTCCTGGTTACCGGGCCGACCGGATCTGGCAAGACCACCTCCCTTTATTCGGCCATAATGGAGTTGAACAGGGAAGGGGTGAACATCTCCACTGTGGAAGATCCAGTGGAATTCAGCCTTAAAGGGGTGAACCAGGTTCAGGTGGCAGAAGAGGTCGGACTTAGCTTTGCAGCAGTTCTGCGTTCGTTTCTGCGTCAGGACCCGGACATCATCCTGGTGGGTGAAATCCGTGATCTGGAAACAGCTGAGATAGCGGTCAAAGCAGCCCTGACAGGCCATCTGGTCCTGGCCACTTTACATACCAATGATGCTGTTTCAACTTTGTCCAGACTGGTGAACATGGGAGTGGACGATTTTCTGGCAGCGTCAGCAGTGAACGCCATCATGTCCCAGCGTCTGGTCCGCAGGCTTTGTCCTTCCTGCAAAGTACCTGATGAACTGGATGGCCAGTACCTCATGGATATGGGCCTGGACCCCCAGGAAGCGGAATCAGCCGAGATCTTCCGGTCTGCAGGCTGTTCCCAGTGCAGTCAGACAGGTTACAGGGGAAGAACAGGGCTGTATGAAGTGCTCACTGTGAGCCCGAAGATCCAGGAGCTGATCCTGGCCAGGGCTTCCGAAGCCGAGCTGAAAAGAAAGGCGGTGCAGGAGGGCATGATCACCATGCGTAAAAGCGGTCTGAACAAGATGGTCCAAGGGATAACCTCAGCTTCAGAGGTGCTTAGAAGTACAGCCAGTTAAAATAACACCCGGGCTGAGATTTTTATTGTTGCTGCGGGCAGGGTAAGAATTTCAGCCGGTTTTCATGAGATTGCCCCGGACCCTCGGGGTGCTCGCAAAAGCATTGATGCTGGGCCGTAAAAATTGCAGATCCTTTAGTTTTGGCAGCAATCATTAACCTGGAGTCCCAACCGAGACATGCCGATATTCATCTACAAGGCCAGGACCAGGACAGGCAGGAAAATCAAGGGAGATCTCGATGCTCCCAGCCTGGACATGGCGGAAAACGTCCTGCGCAGAAGGGGACTGGCTGAAATCAGGGTCAAACCCAAGCCCAAGGACATTCTTGAAGGAACCTTTCTTGAAGGAAGGGTCACTTCCAGGGACATGGTGGTATTCAGCAGACAGTTCTCCACCATGATCAATGCAGGCGTTCCCATTCTCCAATCCCTGCAGGTCATGTGCGAACAGACTGAAAACAAGATACTCAGGCGAAAACTCTATGAGATCAAAAGTGATATTGAAGGCGGAGCCTCTCTTTATGACGGGCTGAACAGGCATAAGGATGTTTTTGACGACCTGTACACCAACATGGTGGATGCCGGAGAAACAGGAGGAGTCCTGGACGTGGTCCTGGAGCGGCTGGCCCAGTATATTGAAAAGGCAGCCAGGCTCAAGGCCAAGGTCAAGAGTGCCCTGATCTATCCCGGGGTGATCATTGCAGTGGCAGTGGCGGTTATCGCCATAATTCTTATTTTTGTCATCCCGACCTTTGAGCAGATGTTTGCTGAATTCGGCGGAACTCTGCCGGCTCCCACCCAGATTGTTATCAATCTCAGCCGGTTCTCCAAGGACAACTTTCTTTATATCATCCTGGGGGCCATTGGAGCAGTGATTGCGTTCAGGCTTTTTTACCGCTGGGAACGGGGCAAGATTATTGTTGATAACTGGATTCTTTTTGTTCCGGTCTTTGGGCCGCTGCTGCGCAAAGTGGCTGTGGCCAGGTTCAGCCGGACCCTGAGCACCATGATTTCTTCCGGTGTCCCGATTCTGAGCGCCCTGGATATAGTTTCTAGGACATCAGGCAACAAGACTGTTGAGCTTGGGGTGCAGCAGGCCAAAAAAAGCATATCCGAAGGCCAGGGCTTGGCAGAGCCCCTTGATGATACCGGGATCTTTCCGCCCATGGTCATCCACATGATCTCCATAGGTGAGTCCACCGGAGCCCTGGACAATATGCTGGGCAAGATTGCTGATTTTTTTGACGATGAAGTGGATGTGGCAGTGGATACCCTGACCTCGCTTATCGAACCGATCATGATTGTGATCCTGGGGGTAATTGTGGGCGGTCTGGTCATCAGCATGTACCTTCCCATCTTTCAGATAGCTGATGTGGTGGCCTGATCCTGTCTGTCCGGCTGGATCCGGATCATGAGCAGCCTGAAGGCAGGGCGGTCCGGGAATCTGTTTCTGGTTATTTTTTTGGTTGACAACCCTGGACAAGGCGGGTATCCAAAGTCCCTTTCACATGTGGGCCGTTAACTCAGCCGGTAGAGTATCTGCCTTTTAAGCAGAGAGTCGCAGGTTCGATCCCTGCACGGCCCACCATTTAAGTCAGTTCGTCCCCATCGTCTAGTGGCCTAGGACGTCGGCCTCTCACGCCGAAAACAGGGGTTCAAACCCCCTTGGGGACGCCAAAGATTTTCAGCAGGCTGCAAGCCTGGTTACCATAGATAATGCCGGTGACAGTACCGGCTGCAAGTTATTTTAAGCCCCTGAAGCCAAAGCTTTGGGGGCTTTTTTTTGGACTGTTCAGCCCTGGCCAGGCCATTCCTGCAAAGCATCCCTTTCAAGACCTCTCTGGTACTTAGTTCAGATCAGACAGCTGTCCTTTTTTTAATGCCTTCCAGGTCCGGACGGACCAGGAAAGGAACCCTATGGTTTGAAAACAAGGACTGGCAGGGTGTTGGGGGATATGGGAGACAAAGCCCTGATGCATGTAGGCTTACACACCATAGGGTGATTTTTCAGTTTCCCAGAGCCAGGACTGACTTGATAATGGCTTTCAGATATGCTTAGTAACGATTCAGTTGGTTGCTTTTTTTAGGATTCCCTCTGTGCCAATGAGAGTGAGACACCGACCATTTGAGAATTTAAGCAAGGGAGGGGTCAATGGAAGTTATGTGTATTGCCGGTTTTGCTACAATAACAAAGGACCCGGCAGCAAGTGAGTCCCTGTACCAGAAGGCGCTAGGCCTGCCGCTTGAAACGATGGGCGATTATCGTTTTATGGATAAGTTTCCTGGAGCGAATCATTTTGGTGTATGGCCCTTATCAATGGCCGCCCAGTCTTGTTTTGGGCAGGATGAATGGCCGGAGAGTGTTCCTGAGCCCACAGCAACTATAGAATTCGAGCTGGCTGATGCCGCTGCTGTGGAGGCGGCAGTACAGGAAATGAAAGAGAATGGGCAGGAGTTTGTACACGAATCCCGGACTGAACCGTGGGGACAGATAGTCGCAAGGTTCATGAGTCCCGAAGGTGTATTGGTGGGACTGAGCTATGCACCATGGCTTCATGAGTGAACGCCTAGCCATAGCGTTAAAGCAGGTCGGCTTTTCCGCTGGCGCTCTAAAGTCACCCGGCTACGCTTGGCGTGATACAAGGCTCCGGCTATGGACATAGCGTAGTCCTTTCCAATTATCCTGAAGACTGACAAAGAAAGCTTGAATTGTTCAGTTCATATGCTGCCAAAATCAACCATATCCTTGTTTCATGATAACAATGAAAATGCTATTGATTTATGTCACGTGACGCATTACGTTGACCTTAATGATCAAGACCTTTGCGAATAAGCTCACCAAGTCCTTATATGAAACTGGGAAGTCCAAAAAACTTCCCCCAGATATTCAAAGACGGGCTTCAAGGAAGCTGGAGTATGTGAATCTGGCTATTTGTCTTGATGATCTCAAGGTTCCACCTGGAAACAGGTTGCACAAACTTACAGATGACCGTGAAGGGCAGCATTGCATTGCTATTAATGATCAGTGGCGTATCTGTTTCCGGTTTAAAGGTGGTGACGCATATGATGTAGAGGTATGCGATTACCATTAAAAGGAGGTAAGGCCATGGCTATCAACAATACTGGAATAAAACGCCGACCTTCTCACCCAGGTGAAATGCTACGTGAAGATTTCATGCCTGATTATGAGTTGAGTGTTTCTGCACTGGCCAAAGCGATGGGGGTTTCACGTCAGTCGATTAATGAACTTATACGGGAACGGAGAGCTGTCAGTCCTCAAATGGCTATCCGGCTTGGCCGGTTGTTTGGAAATTCAGCAGAATTTTGGCTTAATGCTCAACTGGCGGTTGATCTGTGGGAAGCTAACCAGGCTCTTAAATCCGAAGTGGCAAGGATTCGGCCCTTAAATGCTGCCTAACTGTCCGGTACATGGGGACCACTTCAGATCAATCTTGTCCTCAGGTGTCATGAGGTTCAAAAGGCCTGCATCTAGACAGATGCAGGCCTTTTTTGGGGATTATTTTTGATCAGGGTAAGAAAACCTGGCCGGAGCTGAAAAAGAACAGCCAGGACCGGATCAATCTGGATGTTGTCAGGGGCAGCTGTAGCTGGTTTTTGCGCCGCAGTTTTGGAGGCGAAAGGCACAAACTCCGGCATCATGGTTGGTAGTGTCCAGACAACTCAGAAATCTGGCCTGACATTCTTTGGTGACAGGATTAAAATAATGGTCGCAGCATTGCTTGCAGTCATCAGCGTTCATTGAACAGTTCTGGAGGCAGGCATTGTATGCTTCTTGAAGGGGCAGTGTCTGGGCAAAGGCAAGGGAACAGCAGAAGAGCAGGATCAGGACGTTGCCAAGGAAGGTGGCGGTAATCTTTTTCATATCATCTCCATTTATCAGTTGGTTTGAAAAGTTTCTTGGGGCTGGGTGTGTTTGCAAAGACAAACTGATATGGTTCATATAGCAAATGTCAGGCCAAGGGATGATGCTTGACTGGATTGGCATGGTTAAGAGCATTTTATGACCATCTGCTGCCATTAATTGGTCCGGGGTGGAGAAGTCAAGCCAACTTTGTTTGCAGTGGTCAGGCTTCCTCCATTGGCTGGACCAAGACGGGTCTGGTCAAGGTGTTGGCCATGGCCTGGTCTTGTCAGTCATTTTCAAGGCTGGCCCAAGAGAGGTGGATGATTCAGGCAGGGCTAAGCCTGGGCGCAAAGCATGGCGGTCTTTTTTCAAAGGCTGAGGCAGGTATGGCCCAATTGATGGGGCCGGTTAAGGTGCTGGCCATGACCGGCTCAAGTTGAGTTTTGGTAACCAGCATGGATAGGGCTGATCAAAAAAGACCAGAGATTCATTCAGGATAAACCGTGATCTCCTTTAGCCGCTGCTGGATATCTGAAGCAACTCCTTTCTGATATCGCCCGCCAAGATGCTGGGCAAAAAAGCGTTCCATTTTAACAAAAAACGCCAGTCTGTTCTCCCTGGCAGTAAAACCGTGTCCTTCATCCGGAGCCACCAGATAGTATACCTGCCTGCCTTTTTCCCGCAAAACATCCACAATCTGATCTGATTCACGCTGAATGACCCGGGGATCATTGGCGCCCTGTACTACAAGCAGGGGAGCCTTAATCTGGGCAGCGGAAAATAATGGAGACTGGTTTTTAAGCCTGGCCCGGTCTTCAGGATCATCCGGGTCTCCTACCCGTAAGTGGAATGATTTGATGGCTGGAAGCCAGTAGGGCGGAACCGACTCAATCAGAGTAATGATATTGGAAGGCCCAACATTGGAGATGCCTGCCTGGTAAAGATCCGGGGTAAAAGCCAGGCCGGACAGTGCGGCAAAGCCGCCATATGAAGTCCCATAAATACCAACCCGCTGAGGATCGACCAGACCCTTGTCAATCAGGTATTTGACTCCATCTGTTATGTCATGTTGCATGTAGCCAGTGCCCCATTGCTGGTTGCCGGAATTCAAAAAGGACTTGCCAAAACCTGAAGACCCTCTGAAATTGGGCTGCAAAACAGCATAGCCCCGATTGGCCAGAAACTGGACCTGGGGATCATAGCCCCAGGTATCCCGGACCCAGGGGCCGCCGTGGGGCAGGACCACCAGGGCCAGATTTTTCGGTTCAGGGCCTCTGGGCAGGGTCAGATATCCAGGAATGGACAAGCCATCCCTGGAGCTGTATCTGACAGGCTCCATATGGGCCAGATGCTCTGAAGGCAGATCAGGTCTGGATCTATAAAGCAGAGTAACATCCTGGGCCTTGCGGTCAAAAATATAAACACTGCCCGGATCAACATCGCGACTGACTACTATGAGCCATGTGTTTTCATCAGCACTTCTTGCTCTGAAGTGAATGTCTCCTTCAGGGATCCGGGCTCTGATCTTTTCATAATCTTTTTGGAACTGCTGATTATGAAAGTAGATACGCGCCTTATCCCCAACATAAGTTGTGGCCAGCAGTTCATGGCTGATATCTGAAAAAATGGCTCCGCCAAAATCGACCTCACCTTCAGGATCTTTTTCCACCAGCTCTTTATGGCCGGTTTCAGGTTCAAAAATGACCAGCCTGGTAAGGTCAACATCAGCACCTTTATTGGTGACCATGTAGACCCGCTCATTATCTTTGCAGAACCTTGAGATCCTGGCGGTTTCACCAAAATCCACCTGATAAACCCGCTTAAGCTCATCATCCTTGACCTGCAGGATTTCAGATCCTCCATCCGGGGTCTGCCTGGAAACAAAACGCAATTTCCCATAATCATCAAAAGTCCAGCCGGTAATATTGTGCTTGTTTTTAAAAACCAGCTCCCGCTTTCCAGTACGAAGATTGACTTGATAAGCATCGTGCAGTGAGGGGTCGCGCTCATTAATACCAATGATAATATGCTCCTGGTCTTCACGGGGAACCGATAAGATCCTGGTCTGAACACCCTGGTATTCTGTGATTATTTTTGGTTCAGGCAGGCCGGTCTTTGGATCAGGTTCATCAGCCGGGTTTACTGCATACAGATTATAATTTTCATCGCCATCCTGGTCCTGGACATAAAGGATAAGCCTGCTGTCTCTACTCCAGAAGAAGCCATGCACTGGACGCTGGTCAGCAGTCATGGGCCTGGCCTTTTCAAACGGCTCATCAATGCTTTTGACCCAGATATTCATAACTCCATTATATCTTTGTCGAAACATAATGGACTTGCCATCCGGGGACAGCCTGGCCCCATCAACCTCGGCATCGTCAAAGAAAAGCTCCCTGTCCAGCAAGGGCGGCAATTGATCCAGGTAAGTCAATTGCTGCTGGTCACTTATCCTGGCAGCTGAGCAGGACAGGGAAACAAGAGTGCAGATAATAAGCATCAGGTATAATAATTTTTTCATATTCAACTCATAAAGCCTGGAGCCGGACTCGGGTTTTTGGACTGGTGAATTATTCTGTTCAAGGTTCTTTATGGACAGTTTCATGGCTAGCCCGGTCCTTACTGCCCAGCCCTCAGATATTAGGTCAGTTCTGGTGTGCAGTGGGTTATCCATGATGAAAGAATAGGGGAAGTTGTGGTTATCCCGTTATTACCTATGGTTGATGGCAAAATAAAAGGCACCCATGGGGTGGTCCACTTGCATCCTGCTTATACCCCTTAATGACTAGGGCTTCTGTTTAACCTTTGTCAATCGTGTTTCACCAGGCCAGTCCGGTCAGGATTAAAGCGGTAGTAAAAATATTGCTGTAGCTCGGCCAGACTGATTAGGGTCCTGGCAGGGAAAAGCCCTTTATTTCGCAACCAGCTAAAGACCCCAAACCGGGCATAAACCCCGGTGCCAGCCATGTTGGCCCGGGCTTACGACTCAGTCCACCCGGGCCTGCCTTCCCATAATTTCCTGATCGGCTGAAGTTTTCAGAAAAGTGATTGACAGCAGGTTTTGTCTCATTTAGGACTAATCGTATCTTATTTGTCCTCTAAGGGGGTTTGTGTGCCATGATGCTGACCAGAGCCGGAGAATATGCTGTGCGCTGCGTACTTTATCTGTCTTTGCAGGACAGGGAAAGGATCGTGCCCAAAAAAGAGATTATTGAGGCTATGGGACTTCCGGATGCGTATTTAGCCAAAGTAGCCCAGAGCCTGGCAAAGTCAGGACTGATTCAGATTCGCCAGGGAGCCAGGGGAGGCTACCGGCTGACCAGAAAACCTTATGAGATCAACCTGCTGCAGGTGGTTGAAGCGGTGGACGGTGAAATCTTTCTTAATGAGTGCGTTATGAGCCCTGACTCCTGCCTTCGATCTCCCTTGTGCGGAGTGCACCAGATCTGGCAGAAAGCAAGACAGAGGCTTCGAGATACCCTGGCTGAGGCTGATTTTGAACAGCTTGCCAGGGGAGAGTTCTGTAAAAAATAAATTCTGTTCAACAATCTAAAACAGGGGAAGGCTTATGGATGTTTTGCTGTTGTCTCGGCTGCAATTTGCCATGACTACTTTTGTCCATTTTATTTTTGTGCCTCTGACCCTTGGCCTGTCTCTGCTGGTGGCCTACATGGAGTTCAAATTCGTCCGCAGCGGAGATGAAACCTACCGGCGCATGGCCAAGTTCTGGGGGAAACTTTTTTTAATCAACTTTGCTCTTGGAGCAGTAACCGGCATTGCCCTGGAGTTTCAGTTCGGAACCAACTGGTCCAGGTATTCAGCCTATGTTGGCGATATCTTTGGTTCTTTGCTGGCCATTGAAGCTACCCTGGCCTTTTTTCTGGAATCAACCTTTCTTGGGGTGTGGATCTTTGGCTGGAAAAAACTGTCTCCTAAAATGCACAATGCTGCCATCTGGCTGGTAGCACTGGCTGCCAACCTCTCAGCCTTCTGGATCATTATGGCCAACGGCTGGATGCAGAATCCTGTGGGCTATGTGTTTGGAGAGGGAAGGGCGGAGCTGGGCAGCTTCATGGCCTTGATAAGCAATGAATTCGCCTGGCACCAGTTCATCCATGTCCTCAGTGCTTCTTATGTTTTAAGCGGGTTCTTTGTGCTGGGCATTTCCGCCTACCACATTGCCAAAGGGAGTAATGTTGACTTTTTTAAGAAATCCTTTCGCATTGCTGCACCCTTTACCTTGATTTTCGCCATTGTTGTCGTTGTTCAGGGACATTCCCACGGGGCCACAGTGGCCAAGTACCAGCCGGAAAAGCTTGCTGCCATGGAATCCCACTGGGAGACCAGAACTCAGGCCCCGCAGTACCTGCTGGTAATTCCTGATCCTTCGAACCAGCGCAACAGACTTGAATTGTTCCCAATCCCCGGTGGTCTGTCCTTGCTGGCCTATCATGATTTCAATGCAGCAGTAAAAGGACTCAACGATTTTCCGAGAGACGACCACCCTCCTGTGATGACCACTTTTCTCTCTTTCAGGACCATGGTTGGGCTTGGATTTCTCTTTCCCATACTGGCAGCCTGGGTCTGGTTCAGGCGCAAGGTGCCTGAGGATTCTCCCGGGCTGCTCAAAATTCTGCCCTGGATCATCCCTTTGCCCTATGTTGCTATACAGCTGGGCTGGATTGTGGCTGAAATGGGCAGACAACCCTGGATTGTTTATGGCATGATGCGGACTTCAGAGGCTGTTTCTCCAGGTATTACCACTGCCCAGGTTGCCGGTTCCCTTGCCGGCTTCATGGCCATCTACGGACTTCTGGTGGCTTTGTGCGTGTTTCTTTTGTCCAAATACGGACGCAAAGGACCGGAACCAGCAGTCCAGGAATAGCCCGGCGGACATTCAACAATTATTAACCCGCATCAAACCAATTACCATGCTGTTAACAAACATTTTAACTGGGAGGTAACCCATGCTTGAGACCACCTGGTTTTTGCTCTGGGGAATATTATGGGCGGTCTATTTCGCCCTGGACGGATATGATCTGGGACTGGGCATGAACATGCCTTTTCTGGCTCAGGGAGAGACTGACAAACGAGTTATCTATAATGCTGCCGGTCCGTTCTGGGACGGTAATCAGGTCTGGCTGATCACAGCCGGGGGAGTGACCTTTGCAGCCTTTCCTGCAACCTACGCTGTTCTTTTCAGCAGCCTCTACACTCCCTTGCTTCTGCTCCTTTTCGCACTTATATTCAGGGGCGTGTCCTATGAGTTCAGACGCAAAGTAGACAGTGACTCGTGGAGGAAGTTCTGGGATGGATGTAATGTACTGGGCAGTTTTCTGCCGGCCCTTCTTTTCGGGGTGGCCTTTGCCAATATCTTTATGGGCATTCCCCTCAATGCCCAGCAGATCAATGAAGGCAACCTGCTGACCCTGCTCAATCCATACGGACTGGCCGGAGGGGTGCTCTTTGTGGTCATGTTTTCCATGCACGGCAGTCTCTGGCTGGCTGTGAAAAGCAGTGGAGAACTGGAAAAAAGAGCAACCAGCCTGGCCAGAAAGATGTGGGTGGCTGTACTGGTCATGGTTGTTGTTTTTCTGGGGTTGAGCCTCTTGTATACCAGCCTTTTTGACAATTACCTGAATAATCCGGCCCTGTTCATTGTCCTGCTTCTCCCGGTCACCGGTCTGGTCCTTACCAGGAAATACTTGGATAATGGCGAACAATGGAAGGCCTGGGCATCATCGGCTGCAGGCATCATTGGAGTAACTCTGTTTGGGGTTATCGGGCTTTTTCCCAAACTCCTGCCTTCCACCATTGATCCGGCGTACAGCATGACCATTGCCAATTCAGCTTCCAGCACCCTTACCCTCCAGATCATGCTCGGGGTGGCCCTGACCTTTGTGCCTCTGGTTATTGCCTACCAGGCCTGGGTGCATATCCGCTTCGGTCATAAGATCACTCAGGAAGACCTTGAATATGAAGAGGCTTATTAGGCCCGACTCTGCCCAGCCGGGTATCCTGCCCGGCTGGGCAGAGCCATTATTCCCTCCTTGTAACAGGAAAGAAATTGCCTGACTTGCGAGTAAAAAAGTGGCTGGAAGGATTTATCAGACCGGCCTCAACCTGCCTTGTACTATCAACAGGCTTAGGCCTTGGTGCAGGTATTCTGCTGATCATTCAGGCTTCTGTCCTGGCCTGGACAGTCCACCATGTGATCTTTGATGATCACGGGCTTGTAGATGTCCTGCCCGGACTTTGGCTTATCCTGGGGTTGATTGTCTGCAGGACCGGGCTCATCTGGTGCTCAAGATATTTCTCAGGCCTGGCTGCAGTCAAAGTGAAGCAAACAATCCGGGAAACCCTTTTCAGGAAACTGCACTCTCTGGATCCGGTCAACACCAGCCTCAAATCTTCCGGTGAGATGGTCAATCTGATGGTGGACGGAGTTGAATCCCTGGACGGATACTTTTCCGGATACCTGCCTCAACTGGCCCTGGCAGCCATGATTCCCCCGGCCATCTTATTTTTCATTTTTCCCCTGGACTGGGTGTCCGGGCTTATCCTGCTTCTTACTGCACCATTTATCCCTTTTTTCATGATTGTCATCGGCAGAAAAGCAGAATCCCTGAATCAGGCCCAGTGGGAGAGAATCAACCGCCTGAGCCACAGGTTTCTTGATGCCATCCAGGGTCTGACAACCCTGAAAATGTTTAATGCCGGGAAAAGAGAGGCCAAGGTTGTTGAGCAGGTATCCAGTGAATACGCCCAAAGTACTCTGTCGGTGCTTAAGGTAGCCTTTCTGAGTTCACTGGTCCTGGAGTTCATGGCCACGGTCAGTGTGGCTGTGGTGGCTGTAATCATCGGTTTCAGACTGCTCTGGGGGGACATGCTTTTTGGAAGCGCGTTCTTTATTCTGATCCTGGCCCCTGAATTTTACCTGCCTTTAAGAAACCTTGGGACCCATTTTCATTCTAAAATGTCGGCTGTTTCTGCTGCGGAAAAAGTGGTTGATTTTTTGGATCTGCCAGAACACTCCCCTGGATCAGGAACCATCACAGCCGGGTTTGGCTCAGTTGAAATTGAGTTTGACCGGGTCTCTTATGCATATCCGGGTGGTCAAAAAATCATTTCCAATCTCAGCTTCCAGGCTCCAGGCCCTGGCCTGACCTGCCTGATCGGGACCAGTGGACACGGAAAAACAACCAGCCTCCGGCTGATTCTCGGACTGCTTAAACCTGACTCAGGAAAGGTCCTGGTGAACAGGATGGACCTGCACAGTTTAGATCAAGCCTCATGGCTAAAACATGTTGCGTTTCTTCCCCAGAAACCGCACCTGCTGAGCCGGAGCATTGCAGACAATATCAGAACAGGCCGCGGAGCAGCACCTCTGGAACAGGTCCGGGATGCCGCAGTCAAGGCCCGGGTCCACAGGGAAATTGACTCTCTGCCCCAGGGCTATGAAACCATTGCCGGAGAAGACGGGGCCCATCTGTCAGGAGGGCAGCGGCAAAGGGTGGCCCTGGCCAGAACCTTTATCCGGGATGCTCCCCTGGTTCTTCTGGACGAACCTGGTGCAGGCCTGGATAAAAAAGTAAGAGACATGATTTATGAATCCATTCTGGAAATGGCCCGGACAAAATGCGTAATTATGGTTGCTCACGATGAGGAAATACTTCCCAGGGCCCGAAACATAGTTCGGATTACCTGACAGGGCCTGGAAGACATATCATGAACGTGCTCTATCCATTACTCAGACTCTTGCTTTCCCAGTGGAAGTGGATGCTCCTGGGAGTTGTCTGTTCAGCCATCACCCTCTTGGCCAATGCCGCACTTTTAAGCCTTGCAGCCTGGTTTCTGGCCTGTATGGCCCTGGCTGGAATAAGCGGGGTCCCCTTTAATTACCACCTGCCTGCAGGAGGGATCAGAACCCTGGCCATAGTGCGTACTCTTGGCAGATACGCTGAAAGACTGGTTTCTCACCAGGCCACCTTCAAACTGCTGACATGGCTTCGGGTCTGGTTTTTCAGACGGCTGGAGCCCATTGCCCCGGCTGGAATCAAGGACCTGCACAGTGGGGACATCTTTTCCAGGATCAAGTCCGACATTGACAACCTGGATGAATTTTATCTGCGCTTTGTTCTCCCGGTACTTTCAGCTGTTCTTGTCCTGTCTCTGGTGTTCATCTTTGTCCTTAATTTCAGTCTGGCCATGGCCCTGCATCTTGGTCTGATGTGGGCCCTGGCCGGTGCAGCCCTGCCCCTGGCCACCCTGCACCTGGGGTCCTCCAAAGGCAGGGCTCAGGTCCAGTCCCTTGTTTTGATGCGTACTACGGCCATAGATCTGGCAAGGGGCTTAGAAGAGCTGATAGTCTTTGGTCAGACCCGCAATGTGGCCAAATTACTCCTGCAGGAGAATCGAAACCAGGCCCTGATTCAGACAGGACTTATGCGCATAGAAGCCCTTTCCGAGTCAGGCCTGATTCTCTTTACAGGCCTGGCCCTGTGGGGTGTCCTGATTATATCCATCCCCCTGGTGGAGGCCGGGACCTTGTCCCCCCAGAATCTGCCCATGCTGGCGGTTCTGGCGCTCCTCAGCTTTGAAGGCGTTCAGCAGCTGCCATCAGCCCTTAAGGCCTGGGGCAGAACCAGGGCATCTGCAGAAAGACTGTTTTCCATTATCAACCAGCCTGGTGTTATAAAAGAACCCCAGACAGTCATGCCCGAACCTGATAAATGGGACATTGAATTTAAAAAGGTAAGCTTTGTCTATCCAGGAAGAACAGTTCCAGTGCATCAGGACTTGAGCTTCAGGATTGAATCAGGTCAGAAAGTAGGGATTACAGGTCCGACAGGATCCGGGAAAACCAGCCTTGTTAACCTGCTTCTGAAGTTTTACGTCCCGGACCAAGGGCAGATTTTTCTGGGGGGACATGAGCTTGGCAAGTATGATTCCTGGAGGATCCGTTCCTGGATCGGGGTTGTGGCCCAGGACACTTACCTGTTTAATGCTACCATCCGGGAAAATCTTCTGCTGGCTGACCCTGAAGCTTCAGACCGGCACCTTTACGCTGCCCTGGGGACAGCAAAACTTGAAGACTATGTCCGTTCACTTCCCCATGGCCTGGATACCCTGGTGGGCCAGGCTGGAACCAGGTTGTCCGGAGGGCAGGGCAGACGTTTAAGCATTGCCAGGACCCTGCTCAAAAAATCCAGGATACTTTTTCTTGATGAACCCACTGAAGGACTGGACCCTGCTACTGAGGATGAACTCTGGAAGACTCTGGCCGAGGTCATGCAGGGCAAGACCGTAATCCTCATCAATCACAGGCAGGCCGGACTGAAATACATGGACAAGGTGATCAGCTTGAAGGCATGAACCAGTTATGACCGATCCAGTGATTGAAGCTGACAGCCATGGGCATGGCAGCAGTCCTTTACCATTGGTCAGGGACTGCTGAAACAAGGCTTATCAATGGCAGGGCGGTTAAGCTGCTCTTTGATCATGTTTTTAATGGAAAGCTGAAACACAGCCTGTTCAAGCTGTGCATGTTCGGGGCGGTTCACTGGATAAAGATATACCAGACTTGACTGCAGCGAAAACAAATGTCCTTTTAAAATCGAGTCTCAGGGACACTTTGTTTCCTTGTCTCTGGTCGGAACAGCACCAAAAACTGTTTTAACCTCACCTCCCGTAACTGCCCCTTCCAGTTCATTAACTTCGCTGAAAGCTGATCCGGACCTGGAGAGGGAATACCTGGGAAGCCTTTTATACGAGCCAACAGTATAAGTCATTTTGCCCTTCCTGGACCATCTTTCCATAAGCATCAGAACCAGGATAAAGAGCATCAGGATTGATCCCAGCCGGGCAGCAACCCCTGGCTCACCCAGGGCCCAGCCAGGTCCGGTAAATCCCTGCAGCAAAGGTGTCCACAGCAAAAAATTCAACCGCGCCAAAATCATTATGTGTCTCCATCAGAATGAAAACTTGAATCAGTCAACCAGGGCCCATTTGCCGCAATAAGGTCACCTGGTCCTGGCAGTTGAACGCCCTTGATAACTAACGATAATTCAAGTATAAATTTATCAAAAGCCCAGGTCCTGGACAAGGATCGAGTTCTGCAGCCACAATAAACATGTTTGCACATCCAAGTGGATGCGGTTTACTCCCAAAAAGACTGGAAAAATCCGGTAAAGAATCAATGGAATTCCGGCCTGTTCAGGCTGACAGATTATTTTTGGATTAAAGGCCGTTATCATGAACTTCAAGGGTTGTAATCCACACAGAGTACCAGGTACCAGCCTGATATGAAGCCTCCAGTTTTATATACCCTGCTTCAGATCCCCGGCTTTCTCCTTTTGGGGATCATAGTCCGGTTTGTCTGGGATCAGGCCTGGATCTCAGCCTGGACTGGCTGGCTGATTGTGTCGGCCTGGATCATCAAAGACATTGCCTTTTACCCTCTTTACAGAAAAGCTCTCAAATCCAGCCCCCAAAGCGTCATTGCCAGGCTCCACGGTTCCCGGGCAGTTGTCTGCACAGCCCTGGACCCAAAGGGGCAGGTGACTCTGCGGGGTGAGATCTGGCAGGCTGTTAATCTGAACGGTGATCTGCTGGAACCCGGAACCCTGGTGGTGGTTGAGGACAACACAGGCCTCACTCTGCAGGTCCGGCCCTTGAAGGTTGACCGGTAAAATCAGCCCCGGACATGACCGGTTGTCCGTTCCTGCCTGCTGCCAGTCATTGACCAGAACCTGGTTTTGTTCCTCTTGAAATTAATTATAAACGGGTTTATCAAGGCCGGGTTGCCTGCAACGGGCTGCAGGGGTTCATTTGTCCGGACCGGGTCCGGGGAATTAACCCGGTGCCTGCTTCGGACTTACTGTCCACGGTCCAGGGACAATCTTTCTTTAGCAAAGGGGGATGATCTTGCCTGTTTCCACCCGCATCAGCTCAAAACTCCTGGAAGCCGCCAAAGGAGATGGACCTGCAGACCTGTTGATGACCAACGTTAATCTGGTCAACACCCTGTCCGGTGGAATCGAGGCCTGCAGTGTTGCTGTCAAGGACGGGATTGTCCTGGGTTTTGAGGAATACAGGGCTGAAAAGGTGATCAACGCCCAGGGCGCTTATCTTTGTCCCGGCTTTATTGAAGCCCATATCCATGTGGAATCCACCCTTCTTTCACCCCCTGAATTTGCCCGGGCTGCAGCCGGCCGGGGCACAGCCACTGTGGTCTGTGACCCCCATGAAATAGCCAATGTGCTTGGAACTGAAGGCATAGAATACTTTCTGGAATCCACTGCCCACCTGCCGGTACGCATATATTTCATGCTGCCTTCATGTGTTCCGGCCACCCATATGGAAACCGCTGGAGCGTCCCTGGCTGCCAACGACCTGAGAGAACTTTACTACAAGTATCCGGACAGATTCCTGGGGCTGGGCGAGATGATGAATTTCCCCGGGGTCATCAATCAGGAGCCCGGGGTAATGGCCAAGCTGGACATGGCCCGGTCACTGACAATCGATGGCCATGCTCCTGGTCTCAAGGGCAAGGAACTCAACACCTACATCCTGGCCGGTCCCCGAAGCGACCACGAATGCGTCAGCCTGGAGGAAGCTGCGGAAAAGCTGGCCAAGGGCATGCATGTCATGATCCGGGAAGGCACTTCCGAACACAACCTGCAGGACCTGATCCCCCTGGTCAACGACCATAACTGGCCCAGTTTTTCTCTGGTCTCGGATGACCGGCACCCCCATGACCTGGTCAACCTGGGTCACCTGGACCATAACCTGCGCAGGGCTGTTGCCCTGGGCATTGATCCGGTCCGGGCAGTGCAGCTGGTGACCATCAATCCGGCCAGATATTTCGGTCTGAAGGACCGGGGGGCAATTGCCCCGGGTTTTGTCGCAGACATGGTCCTGGTCAGGGATTTACAGGATTTCGAGGTGATTGAAACCTACCTCCAGGGCAAACCGCTCAAGACAGCTGATTTTAAAAGCAGTCAGGTCCCTCCTGGCAATTCCATGCATATCAGCGGACTGTCCAAAACCAGTTTTGATATCCCGGCAGCCGGACAAAAGGTCCGGGCCATAGATATTCTGCCCGGCCAGATCGTGACTGGAAAAGCCCTGGTTAAGCCCAGGATAGTTGAGGGCCTGGCCCAGGCAGATGTGGATAATGATCTGGCCAAGCTGGCAGTTGTGGAGCGGCACCGGGCATCAGGCAGTATCGGGCTGGGCTTTGTCCGCGGTCTGGGCCTTAAGCACGGGGCCATAGCCTCCACTGTGGCCCATGACTCCCACAACCTGATCATTGCCGGGACAAATGACGCAGACATGCTGGCTGCAGCCAGAGCGGCCCAGGTTATGGGCGGCGGTCTGATGGTGGTCCAGAAGGGCAAAGTTGCAGCCAGTCTGGCTTTACCCATTGCCGGGCTCATGAGTGACCTGCCCCTGGATCAGGTGGTGGAGGCCATGCACTCCCTGGACAGGGCCTGCCTGGACATGGGACTGGACGGAAATCCATTCATGATTCTGTCTTTTCTGGCCCTTCCGGTCATTCCCGAACTCAAGCTGACGGATCAGGGACTGGTGGATGTTAGCCGGTTCCAGGTGGTCGGGCTTTGGGAATAGACCGGGTCAGGAGCTTAAAGTTTTTTGATTGGCTATTTGGAGTTGTCAGGGGTGATCCTTCCTTTAGATGGAGGCAGGGAGGCAGAGTGTTCGTCAATACCAACCAGGAGTAGGAGAGAAGATGCTGGATTCGTATTTCAAACTTACTGAAAACAAGACCACGGTCAAACGGGAAGTCATTGCAGGGGTGACCACTTTTCTGACCATGGCCTATATCATTTTTGTCAACCCGGCCATCCTGGCTGATGCCGGCATGGACCGCGACGCAGTATTTGTGGCCACCTGTCTGGCCGCAGTCATTGGAACACTGATCATGGGCCTGCTTGCCAACTATCCTGTTGCCCAGGCCCCGGGCATGGGGCTCAATGCCTTTTTTGCCTATACTGTTGTCCTGGGAATGGGAGTGCCCTGGCAGACCGCTTTGGGTGCTGTGTTCATATCCGGTGTACTCTTTTTCATCCTGAGCATCCTGCCGGTCCGGGAGTGGCTGATCAACAGCATACCCAGGACCCTGAAAGTCGCCATTGCCGGTGGTATCGGGTTTTTTCTGGCCATCATCGGCCTGAAAAACGCCGGGATCATTGTGGCCCACCCGGCCACCCTGGTTACAGTGGGCAGTCTGACTGAACCTACAGTCATCATTGCTGTACTGGCCTTTGGACTGATGGTCGGTCTGACCCACCACCGCATCCCAGGGGCGATCATGATCAGTATTCTGGCGGCTACTCTTGTCGGAGTCCTGTTCAAGATTACCCCCGCCCCAGGCCTGATGTCCCTGCCTCCCAGCCTGGCCCCGACCTTCATGCAGATGGATATCATGGCAGCCCTGGAGCTGGGCCTGCTCATAGTGGTGTTCACTTTTCTGCTGACCGACCTGTTCGACACCGCAGGCACCCTGGTGGGAGTGACCCAGGGAACAGGCATGCTGGATGAAAAGGGCCGGCTGCCCAGGCTGAAAAGGGCGCTCATGGCTGACAGTACTGCAACTGTGGCTGGTGCGGCCATGGGTACTTCCACCACCACCAGTTACATTGAAAGTCTGGCTGGTGTTGAAGCAGGCGGGCGGACCGGCCTGACTGCGGTGGTGGTAGCCCTGCTTTTCCTGCTCTGCCTGTTCTTTGCCCCTCTGGCCGGAGCCATTCCAGCCTATGCCACAGCCCCGGCCCTGGTCTTTGTGGCCTGCATCATGGCCAGGAATCTCATGGATATCGACTGGAAGGATATTACTGAATATGTTCCGGCCATTGTCACGGTCCTGGCCATGCCCCTGACCTTTTCCATTGCCACTGGAATCGGTTTCGGTTTCATCTCCTACGCAGCCATTAAGATGTTCAGCGGCAAGTTCAGGGATCTGACCATCCCGGTGATCATCATTGCAGTCCTGTTTCTGTTCAAGTTTGTCGTGGGCTAGCCAATGACCGCAGGCAAGGACCTCTAGACCGTTGTCAACCTGATGGCCCGCTTCCAAGCGGGCCATTTTTATTGGGCCCTGTTTCCAGGTTCATCCTTTCTGGCGATGAAGGTATACATGACCGGAACAAAGACCAGGGTGATCAGGGTGGAGCTGGTCAGACCGCCGATGATGGCCCTGGCCATGGGGGCCTGGGCCTCTCCTCCCTCACCTACGCCCAGGGCCAGGGGGATCAGGGCGAAGATGGTGGTCAGGGCGGTCATGAGGATGGGCCTGAGCCGCCTGCGTCCGACCTCTTCAATGGCAGCAAACATTTCATAGCCTTCTTCTTGGCGGACCATATTGGTCTGGGCCACCAGGAGGATGGCATTGTTGACCAGGATCCCGCCAAGCATGATGCAGCCGATGTATGACTGGATATTAAAGGTAGTGTCGGTCAGAAAGAGCATGAGGACCACCCCGATTATGGCCAGGGGCACGGAAAACATGACTATGAACGGGTCGCGCAGGGATTCATACAAACAGGCCATGACCATGTAGACCAGTACCAGGGCCAGGATCAGCCCCAGGGCCAGCTCATTAAAGGCTTTCTGCTGTTCTTCATAATCCCCGCCAAAGGAGATGCTGAAGCCCTGGGGTACGGGCAGCATGTTCAGTTCCTGACGGACATCGCTGATGACTGAACTCAGGTCTCTGCCGGTCATGTCCGTGGAAATGGTGATTATTCTTTCCTGATCCTTTCTTTCAATGCTCATGGGTCCGAACCCGGACTGGACATCCACCAGGTTGCGCAGGGCAACAGGGTGTCCACCGAGACCGGCAACGGTTATGTCCAGAAGTTCATGCAGAGGCAAAAGTTCAGCTTGCTTCAGTTTGACCAGAATGGAATATTCATCGCCCTGGTCTCTGAAGTTTCCGGCCACCGTGCCTGACAAAACCGTCTGCACTGCGTTGCCTACAGTGGAAACCGTGACCCCCATGCTTTCAGCCCGGTCCCGGTTGACGATGATTCTTTCCTCAGGCATGCCTGATTCCCGGCTGATGGTGGCAACACCTACGCCCTGGACATTCTCCACAATTTCCTGGACGCGTTCGGCCAGGGCCTGGGCTGTATCCAGATCATAACCCCGGATTTCCACTTCAATCCGGTCACCGTCGGAAGTGCCCAGACGCAGAATGAACAGACCCTGACCGGCCCTGGTCCTGATGGTTACTCCTGGAATCCGGTTCAGCTTGCTCCGCAGGTCAGCTGCCACCTCCTGGCTGGACCGCTCTCTGTAGCGCTGTTCCTTGAGGCTGATCCTGATTTCGCCCAGGTGGGATCCGGAAAACCGCCAGCCTGCTCCGCCGAGCATGGTGATCAGACTGTCGATCTCAGGGACCTGGTTTCTGATGATCTGCTCAACCTGCAGGGCTGCAGCATCAAGATCGGACAGCTTGCTCCCCACATCCATTTCCAGGTTGATTCTGACCTCCCCTTCATCGGTCTGAGGCATCATTTCGGTTCCGATAAGGGGAATCAGGGCCAGGCTGCCCGCCAAAAGCAGGCCGGCCAGCCCGATAGTCTGGAAGCGGTGCCTGAGGCAATAGCTTAAAATGGACCTGTAGGACTCATCCAGGCTTGCAAAGAATCTGCAGGACATGGCGTACAGTCTGTTCTTCAGACAGGGGTCCTGGGATTTATCCCTGGTGACGGGGATCAAAAACTTGGAGGAGAGCATGGGCACCAGGGTCAGGGCCACAGCCAGAGAGCAGAGCAGAGCAAAACCGACTACATAAGCCAGCTGGGAAAACATGACCCCGGCCATGCCCCGGACAAAGATCAAAGGGACAAAAACTGCCAGGGTGGTCAGGGTACTGGCGGTGATGGCTGCAGCCACTTCGCCTGATCCCTTGATGGCCGCCTGAACAGGGGGTGTGCCTCCTTCCCGGTGGCGGTGAATATTTTCCAGGACCACGATGGAGTTGTCCACCAGCATGCCTACGCCCAGGGCCAGACCGCCCAGGGTCATGAGGTTGATGGTAAAGCCTCCGAAATAGATGATGATGAATGTGGCTACAATGGCAATGGGGATGGCTGCACCGACAATGGCTGTGCCGCGAATGCTGCGCAGGAAGAAGAGCAGGACCAGGACCGCGAAAAAACTGCCGTAAAACAGGGCGCCGGTGACATTGGAAATGGATCTCTGGATATACTGGGAAGTGTCAATAATGGGGATGATGCGCAGCTGGGGGATGTCCTGGTTGATGCGTTCGATCTCCTGCAGGACCTGGCTGGCAACTTCCACGGTATTGGTCCCGGACTGTTTGTTCACAGCCAGTCTGACCCCGTCCTGGCCATTGACCCGGACAATCCTGGTCACCCGTTCCCAGGAATCTTTTATGTCAGCAATGTCCCTGAGCCTGACTGGAGAGCCTTCATGTACGGCAATAATGGTCCGGCCCAGCTCATCCAGGTCTGTGAATTCGCCCAGGGTCCGGATGGAGATCTCCCTGGGTCCGCTTTCCAGGATTCCGGCAGGAAGGTTGATATTGGCTTCCCTGACTTTGCGGATTATTTCATCCAGGGTCAGGCCCAGGGCCTGAATCCGGCCCGGGATCAGGTCAACATGGATTTCCCGGTCCAGCCCCCCCCGGATGTCCAGGGAAGCTACCCCTGGAACCCGTTCCACCCGGTAGCGGACTTCGTCTTCGATGAGCCGCCTGGTTTCCACAGGATCCAGTCTGCTGGAGGCACCAAGAATGAGGATGGGAAAACTGGCCAGATCGAATTTGCGCAGGGCTGGACGGTCGGCATCATCCGGAAGACTGGCAATGACCCGGTCCAGCCGGTCGCGCAGATCATTGGCTGCTGCATCCAGGTCCGTGCCCCAGGCAAAGGTGATCCGGATATCGCTTAAGCCTTCAGTGGAACGGGAATATATTTCTTCCACCCCGGGGACAGCACTGAAGGCCCGTTCCAGAGGACGGGTGATCAGGGTTTCCACCTCTTCAGGCCCGGCATGGGAATAGCTGGTCCGAACACTCAAGGTGGGATAGGTGATGTCCGGCATGAGATCAATGGGCACCCTGGACAGGGAAATTGCGCCCAGGATGAGGACAATGAAGGTGGCCATGGTCACGAATACCGGCCGGGCAACGGAAAATATGGTCAGATTTTTCATTTAAACTTTGGGGTTGTACATCATTGCAAAAGATCAGCCAAGGGCCGGGAGAACAGAATTGTTTCCAGCCTGGTGGTCCTGGTCCACTCTGTCGCTAAGGTGCTGTTAATGCTTATCAGTTTTGAACCGCCTCCTGCCGGGGATGCTGCTCAGGAATGATCACCTGCATGCCGTCCTCCAGCAAGTGCTGGCCCAGGGTGACCACTACTCCTTCCAGGTCGGGCTCCCTGATTTCGGCCAGACCGCCGTCAACAAGCCCGACTGTGACCGGGACAAAACTGGCCTGCATACTCTGTTCATCAACCATGAACACCCCCTGGTATCCCTGCCGTCTGGCCAGGGCCTCAGCCGGGACTGCGGTTACATCCGGATGTTCTGAAAAACGGATGGATACCCGAGCGAACATGCCCGGAGCCAGGATCCCATCTGGATTGGGTACCAGTACCTCAACCCGGCCCTGGCGGGAGGCTTCATCCAGAACAGGAGAAAAGCGGATCACCTGTCCCTCAAAACTCTGGTCCGGATAGGCATCTGCCCTGATTCTGGCAGTCTGACCGGTCCGGATGAAAGGAAAGTCGCGCTCAATAACATTGACCACAGCAATCAGGTTTTTAGAGGTGATAATAGAGACAATGGGCTCGTTGGCCTGGAGCATGGCACCCTGGTTGGCGAATTTCTGGCCGATCCTGCGGGCTTCAGCCCCGCCCTCCCAGGTTGCCCTGATAATGGTATAAGACAGCCTGATCCTGGCCGCTTCCAGTGCGGCCTGCTTTTGTCTGACCTGGGCCTGGGCAACTTCATGCCGGGCCTGGCGTACATCAAAATTGGCCTGGACCTGATCCAGCTCGGACTGGGAAAGGCTGTCACTTGCTGCCAGGCGCAGGGCCCGGTCCAGTTCCCGGCGGGAGACTTCAAGTTCGCTGGCACTCTCCCCCAGGCCGGCCCTGGCCACTTCCAGTTCAGCCTGGGCCACCTGAACCTGACGCTGGTATTCTTCATTGTCCAGCCTGGCGATGACATCCCCTTTTCTGACTTGATCTCCAATGTCCACATAGAGTTTGTCCAGCCTTCCGGAAACCTTGGGGGCCAGAATGAATTCATTTTCCGCCCTGAGGCTGCCGGTCAGTTGGGCAGTATGATAGAGGGTGGCGATCCTGACCGGCTGGACCTGTACAGCCTGGGCAGGCATGCCTGATCTGCCCGGAGCATCGGTCTGACGGAAAACCTCAACATAGATTTTCTGGACCAGAAAAAAGACCAGGGCAGCAAGCACAACATATCCAAAGATTTTTTTCATTGACTATTCCTGAGGCAATTTAAGGGCACAAAATAAGGTAAAAGACAATAAGCATTCTGCCTGGCAAAGTAAACTTTGGTCCGGAAATATTCATCCAGCCTGAAGCCAGGTCAGCAGGCACTGGGTAAAGCACGGCCCGAAAGATTGAATAGCAATCTGCATGCCATGCTCAGATGGAGGTTGCTGTTCCTGGTTGCTGGAGTCGGCCTGGGGTTATGGCCTACTACGGAGAAGATAATATGTCTGAATATTATCATGTATTCATGTTAAAGAGCCAGGGGTGTTAACGTAAGGAAGAGTTGTCTGCCAAATGATTTCTCTGGAGATCAGGATCAGGGGACAACCCTGAGGTTTTCCAGACAGCCAGTTTTGATTGATTTGGACATTGTCCTGGCAATGGTGCAAGGTTATGCACTTTTGTGCAGATTGAGCAGCACATGGCCAGGGTGGGCAAGAAACAGCCTGAAAAAGAAGCCCGGCCTGGTGGTTTCGGGTGTTCCGGGCCGGGCTCAACTTGGGATGGTGCCCTGAGGATTCCAGGGAGGATTATGGCAGGTCTTGGCTTGTGCCTATGGCCGGGGCGACCATTTTTAGCTACTGGCTCAGATATACACCCAAGTCTGAGATTTTGTTCCATCCGTATTGTTCATGCAGGTCCCTGGAGGTAAACAGGACAAAAGTGTTATTAGCCGGGGCATAGTCCAGCCAGAGCACATCATGGTTTTCCAGATACCAGTTTTTAACCAGTCCATAGCATTCCCGGGGATCGGTGACTACTTCAGTATGTCTCATGACATTCATCAGTCCGGTTCCGGTATATTCCCAATAAAGATCAATCTGACCAGAAAAAAGGGCTGGAGTGATCACAGCTGTTTCGCCCAGCCCGATTTCATCAACAACGGTATAGCCCCGGTCCTCAAGCAGGTAACTGGTCAAGTATCCCAGAATCAGGGCCTCGGTAAAGGTCTTGCTGCTGACCACGATGGGAATTTCTTTTTGAGGGTCTTTTTCCGGTGACTGATCCTGGATCAGATTCTGTTCCAGAAGATATTTTCTGGCAGCTTCCTGGGGCATGGTCTGGTCCACTGAGACCATCTTGTTCAGCCTGGTCAGGGTTTCCAGGTCCAGACGGGAAGAGAGTTCGTGGATGACCTCGGGAAGTTCAGGATAAGTCTTGAGGAGTTTTGAACGGACAACAGGAGCCGGGTTATAGGCAGGGAAAAAAAGCTGATCGTCTTCAAGTACCACAAGATCATACTGAATGATTCGACCTTCGGTTGCATCGCCAATCCCTACATCGGCCATACCGGTTCCGACTGCCTGGTAAGCCAGACCGAGATCAACAACTGCCAGCTCCGGAAATTCAAATCCATAGTGTTCCTGAAAGTGGGGCAGGCCGTCGGCGCGCTGGGTCCATTCTGCAGAGGTGGCCAGTTTGATGGTCTTTTTGCCATCAGGGTCTGATTCTGATGCGCAGCCGGATAGTATTACAGTGACCAAAAGCAAGGTCATGACGAGAATGTTCAGGGTTTTCACAAGTCCTCCTTGGCTGAGGTTCAAAAATCAGTGGGTTGATCAGCAGACACTCCTAGCGGACTGAAATGTCGGCCAGTCAGTTAATGCCTACTTCATGTCCTGGATTATTTCAAATGGGCCGGAGCCAAAAGCCGTTCAAGCAGGGTAATGAACCGCTCAAAGGCTATAGCCATCAGGCCGATGAATATTGTCCCGGCCAGGATCAGTTCAGCCCGGAAAAAGTTGATTCCGGCAAAGATTATTGCACCCATGCCTTTGCCTCCCACCAGTGCGGCCAGAACAGCAGTACTCACTGTGAGCACTGCCGAGGTCCTGATTCCGGACATGATGGTTGGAACGCCCAGGGGCAGTTCCACCCGGAACAGGATCTGCCCTGGAGTCATGCCCATGCCTCGGGCAGCTTCTTTGACTTCATGGGGAACAGCTGAAATAGCGGTAATGGTGTTTCGGGCTATGGGCAGGAGGGCGTAAATGGTCAGGGCCAGGATGGCCGGACCATAACCAAGGCCCAGAAAGGGAAAAAAGACAGCAATCACCGCTAAAGGGGGGATGGTCTGGCCAGCGTTGAACAGGATCATGATTCTATCGGCAAGATGGGCCTGGCCAGGTCTGGTCAGGATGATCCCCACAGGCAAAGAGATGAGTACGGCAATGCCCAGAGGAATGATGACCAGTTGCAGGTGTTCGATGAGGTATTGCGGAGCCTGACTGGTCATGGCGTGCATGAACAGGTTCATGTCAAAGTTCATGTTCCTTCTCCGCTGACCCGGTTGATGTACTGTTTGATCCTGTTCCAGCTGAGAATGCCAACCAGCTGTCCGTTCCTGCACACCCCGACCTGGTCGGTGTTGTTCTTCATCATCAGCTCCAGGGCGATTTTGACCGGTTCAAGAGCCTGAACCAGGCATGGGTCGAGATTTTCCGGGGTCTGGTCCAGGGGCTCCATCAGGGTTTCGGACCTGGTCAGATCCAGGATCTTGACCCCGCGGTCATTGCCCAGCAGGTCCAAGACAAAGGCATCAGCTGGTTCAGTTAAAACTTCAATGGGAGTTCCCATCTGGATGAGGCGGCCCTGGTTGAGAACTATCAGGTAATCGCCCATCTTGATGGCCTCGTTGATGTCGTGGGTAACAAAGCAGATGGTTTTTTTCAGTTTCTGCTGCAGACGTATGAATTCATCCTGAAGATGGACCCGGACAATGGGGTCCACTGCACCAAAAGGCTCGTCCATGAGCATTATGGGCGGGTCAGCAGCCATGGCCCTGGCCACACCCACCCGCTGGGACTGCCCTCCACTGAGCTGATGGGGATACTTATGTCTGACCTGATCGGGATCCAGCCCAACCAGGCTCAGCAGTTCCAGGACCCTGGCCGCGGTTTTGCTTTTTGACCAGCCCAGCAATTCCGGAACCAGGGAGACGTTTTGTTCAATGGTCTTATGGGGCAGCAGCCCGATCTGCTGAATTACATATCCCATGGTCCTGCGCAGAATATCAGGATTCAGATTTTTAATATTACGGTTGTTGACGCTTATCTGACCACTGTCCGGCTCTTCCAGGCGGTTGATCATGCGCAGGATAGTTGTCTTGCCGCATCCGGAAGGACCGACAAACACACAGATATTGCCCTGGTTGACCTGAAAACTGATCTGGTCAACCGCTGGAGTACGACTTCCGGGGAAGGTCTTGCATATCTTGTCCAGTACTATCATGTTACCTGTCACCAGCCTGGTATCTCAGTCCGGGCGAAATGATCCTTTTTTCAATGCGTCCCATGATAAAGTCCAGGGCCAGGGCGATTATGGAGACCATGATTGCTCCGGCAATAATCATATCAGCATTGCCTCTGGTAATGCCCTGATGGATGAGCCGGCCGAGGTTTTTTTCCCCGATAAAGGTGGCCATGGTGGCAATGCCGGTGATCAGGACCAGAGAAACCCGGATGCCTGTAAAGACCATGGGCCAGGCCATGGGTATCTGGATTCTGAACAATATCTGGGTCCGGGTCATGCCCATGCCCTTTCCGGCTTCCATGACACTTTGATCTACGGATTTGATGCCCAGATAAACGCTGCGGACCAGGGGCATCATGGCATAAAGCACCAGAACCAGGACCGCTGTCCTCCGGCCCAGTCCAAGACCTGGAACGGTCATGAGCAGGCCGAACAGGGATATGCTGGGGATGCAGAAAAGTATGTTGCTCAGGCTGATGATTGTCCCGGCCAGCCGGTCATACCTGCTGATGACCAGACCGGTGAAGATCCACAGGCCCAGAGAAAAAACCAGGACAGTCAGGACCAGGGAAATGTGGTTCAGGGTGTATTCCAGGATCAGCCCGGAGTTGAACTGGATGAAAGTGATAAAGCTCATTTGTCTTGAAGGTTCAGTATAATACCATAGGATTGAACAAGAAATTTGAGATACTCCAGGATTTCTATGCCATAAAACTCAGGCAATATAAAGGCTTTGACCTTAAGCCGTCTGCTTAGACGGGCAGCAGTCTGGAGACAGGATACTTATACAGCAGGACCGTTGATTCAGACAGTTGTTGTTTTAGCGATACCAGCGGGCAAAAGGAGTGAAAAGCATCCATTCCAGCCTGAGCCATTTTGGATCACGGTAGTTGGCCAGGCCAATGGTCATTTTATCATGTCCAGCTTTAGGCTGATCGGTGTAGGTTCCCAGCAGCCGGTCCCACCAGGGAAAGTTAAAACCGTAATTGCTGTCTGTCTCTTTGATGAGCACAGAATGGTGGACCCGGTGCATGTCCGGGGTCACCACCATGAGCCTCAGGAAACGGTCAATGGAAGCCTTTAGGTATGCATTGCTGTGATTGAACATGGACGTGGCATTGAGGATAACCTCAAAAACAACCACAGACCAGGCCGGAGCTCCCAGGGCCAGAACAATCCCGATCTTGATGAGCATGGACAGAATGATTTCAACCGGGTGAAACCTTGCCCCGGTGGTCACGTCAATATCCAGGTCAGTGTGGTGCATCCGGTGCAGGCGCCACAAAATGGGAACCTTATGGAAAATAAGGTGCTGGGAATAAATGGCAAAATCAAGGATGATTATGGATACAATTCCGGCCAGGATCTGGTGAACAGCCAGCTGCTGGAACAGCCCCCACTGATTGTTCTGGGCCAGGATGGCTACACCTACTGCAGCCACAGGGAAGAGAATCCTGAGCAGAACAGAATTGAACAGGGTCAGGCCCAGGTTGTTGAGCCATCTTTTCCACTTTGGCTGGGTCAGCTTTCGTCTGGGATATCTGTTTTCCCACAGGGCCATAATTGAAAAAATCCCTAGAAAAAAGCTGAGTCTGATGACCAGCTCCTGATCCATGAGCAGCATGTTCACTTTATCTGAACTTCTCCTGGCTCTGGTTCATCCAGCAATAGGGGTCACGGTCCTGGAATATGTCCAGGCCATGGCTGTAGGTCACTGCCAGGCATCCTCCGCAGACATGTCTGATGGCGCAGCCAACACACCCTTTTGATCCTTTCCTGTATTTAGCGGCAACTTGGGAATCATAAATCTGTTCCAGGCTGTTATCATAAATACTGCCCAGCCTGGAGGGAAATTTCCTGCAGGCGTGAACCTCTCCGTCGCAAAGCACGGAAACAAAATTAAAGGCTGCGCCGCACCCATAACCGGTGCAGCCGCCGAATAGCTGGCGTCCATGCCTGAACCTGAAAAGATTAAGCAGATTGTCCTTGAATCCCATGACTGACATGGTTCTGGCCTGCTCCTGGTAGTCGGCCAGAAGTTCATTGAACTCATCCTGCCCAGCCGGAGTCAGATGAGCTCCACTCCCCACCATTGACAACCGGTTGAAGGTGAAGAGGTCAGCCCTGTCCTGGATCTCCCGGGCCAGGCAAAGGACCTGGCCTGCATTGGCCCTGGTCAGGGTGAGCATAACCATGGAGTATATATCCAGTTTTTTCAAGACATCTAAAAACCCCAGGACTTTTTTATAATGTCCTTGGCCGCGGATATAGTCATTGTGTTCTTCCTGGCCTTCCAGACTGACCTGAAAAAAGGAGATCGGTCCTTTTTTCAGCAGCTTTTTCAGCTGATCTTCTGAAGTGGGATTGCCCAGGATGCCTACTGTAAAGCCCATGCCTGAAGCTGCTGCATGGATTGTTTCCAGATCAGGGTGAAGAAGTGGATTACCCCCGGTCAGGCTGACCTGGCCATGGACATTCTTGTTTTTACAGAAGTGCTGGAATTCATCCAGTATCCTCAAGGCACTGTCCAGGTCCAGATGATTCCGGCTTTCCCTGCCGTAGCAATGTTTGCAATTTAAATCACAGGCCTGAGTTATGTGCCACTGCAGGGTGAACACATCTGCTTGCTGATATTTGGGGGCAAGGTGGGATTTGACTTCAAATACTTCAGGGTCTCTGGCTATTCTGGTTTTTTCCCCCACCAGGATGCCATTACGCCTGGCTTCATTGATCACCGGCCAGATATAAGAAGAAGGGCGGTTGGCAATTTTTGCTGCTTCAGAGATGTTTATGTTCTCCAGGACCAGCTTCAGGGCCAGAAGATCATTGGCAGTTGCCGGCCTGAATAGAATTTCATCACCCTGTTTCCACACCAGGACCTTTTCCTTGATGTTTCTGGGTGGACTGGTTTTCTCCCTGTTTCTGTTTTTTACCAGGGAGCAGAGGCCGGACCAGTCAAGATCCAGCAGTTCAAGGCAGGTGTTTACATCATGACTGCCCACAGGTTCAGCTGGAATACATTCGGCTATCCTGGCCACTGCCAGCTCAAGCCTGGCCAGGTCCGGAATAAAAGCTAGGCCCGGAGGAAGGGTTTCAAGCTGGTCCAGGAAATCAGGAAAATCATCAGGGCTGTCAAGGAGATATCGGGCACAGACCTGAGACCACGCGTCCTGGCCCAGTATTGCCCGGCAGGATGGGCAGGCTGTTTCTAGGGTATTTTTGTCCGGCATTTTTTTCAGGATGGGCGGAGCAAATGCGCCTGATGCCGCCGCCCTGAGCGTTGGAAATCAGCGCCAACTGCGCTAATTGGAGCCTCCGCCTCAACCGCTGGGTGCGGGAGTTGGCTTGGGTTCCTGGTCACTATCATCGGTGCCCCCGGCACCGATGTCAGTTGCACCTCAACCGCTTCCTGCTGGAGCGCTACCTGCGTCTCCGTTGGTTGCTCCTCAGCCGCTTCCATTGGCATTGCCGACCGCATTGCTGTTGGAAGATCCTCATCCGCTGGCATTGCATGCTGATATTCCAATGCCTGAGCCGGCCAGAAGTCCGGTCAGGCAGATGGTGGTCAGCATTTTTTTCAGATCATCATTTTTCATAAGCAACCCTCCTTAAGGAGTACTGTCGCAGGGTTATAAAGAACCTGAGACAAACATATTGGCGCATTGAATATAAAACAGAATATTCCATAGAAAAAGTCAATGGGTAGATTGAAATTTTATCCTTTGGTGCACTGTCTGGACACTAAGGGTTGATCCTTTGCAGGTCTGTTCAGCTGCAGGACCGGCCCTTAAGGCTGAAAAAGAATTTGAGTCCTTTTTGGATCTTTTTGGAAAAGATCTTTGGAGCCAGGTATGATCCAGCCACCCGTTTGCTGATCTCGCCAAGGGTAGGATACGGATGAACAGCCGAGGCCAGGGTGGTAAGCTTTATTTTGCCGCTTAAGGCCGCCACCCATTCATTGATGAGTTCACCTGCACTTGGCCCCAGGATCTGGACCCCGATTACTTTTTCCCGGTTATTCAGGATCATTTTGATCTTACCATTAGTGTTGCCCATGGTCAGGCTGCGGTCATTGCCGGAAAATTCCTCGGTCCAGACTGTATGATCAATGCCGGCCAGGGCCGCCCTTTTTTCGTTAAGGCCCACGCTGGCCAGTTCCGGATCCGTATAAGTGCACCAGGGCATAATGGTGTAGTCTGCTTTTCTGGGCAGACGAAAAATCGCATTAGCCAGAACAATTCCGCTTTCATATCCGGCCGTGTGGGTGAACTGATAATCACCGGTTATGTCCCCGGCAGCAAAGATATGTTTCTGAGAAGTCCTGAGCCTGGCATCCACCTGAATTCCCCTGGGACCGAATTTGACCCCGGCATTTTCCAGGTCAAGCCCCTCTGTATTGGGAGTCCTGCCCAGGGCAACAAGGATTGTTTCAGCAGTGACTCTTTTTTCATCTCCATTTGCCTGTTTAAAAAGGATTTCCTTTTGCCGGCCATGGTCTCTGACTCCTGCAGCTGATGCCCCAAGATAGAAATCGACTCCTTCTGCCTGAAGGATCTGAAGCAGCTGGTCAGCCATGTCCCGGTCTTCTCTAGTCAGGATCTGCGGGCTTCTCTGAATAACCGATACTTTTACCCCCAGCCTGTTCATGGCCTGGGCCATTTCCACGGCAATGGGTCCACCGCCCAGGACGATCATGGACTCCGGAAGGCGGTCCAGATAAAATAGTTCCTTGTTGGTGATATAGGATGTCCTGTTCAGGCCGGGTATGGGGGGAACAGCCGGGGAAGAGCCCGTGGCTATGAGCCATTTTGCAGCGGACAGTTTTCTGCTCTCCAGCTGGATGCTGTGTTCGTCCACAAATCTGGCCCGGCCGAACCTGACCTCAGCGCCCAGCCGGCAGAACCGCTCTTCTGAATCATGCTTCTGGATTACGGAAATGACATCTATTATCCTCTGTCTGATCCGGGCATAATCCACCGGGCCGGGATCCACCCTGGGCAAGCCATACCTCTGCGAATCTTTTATGGTATGCAGGGCCTTGGCCGAATGAATCAGGGCCTTGCTGGGAACGCAGCCGTAATGCAGACAGTCTCCACCCAGTTTTTCTTCTTTTTCAATGAGCAGGGTCTTGGCACCCAGCCGGGCCGCGCCCGAGGCAGCAGTCAGGCCGGCAGCTCCACCACCGATTATTCCCAGATCATAATCAAACCTGTGACTCATAATGCTTCCTTTTGCCCGGCCGGGCTTTTTTCGGGTTCTGTCTCTGGATCGGGGAGGACAACAGGGCAGTCCTTAGCAGACTGTTGAAATTCTCCCAATTGGCTTGGTCGCTCCAAAAGTTCAAACTCTTACGTATGGATAATTACGCTGCAACCTTGAACTTTTTTGTTTCTTGCCCTTGGAATTTTTGAACAGCCTGTCTGATAATGACTTTTTCAATACACTGTTAGGCCGGACAAATAGCGGATTGCAAAACAGCCGGCATAAAGCTAATATTTTTTGAGCCTGTTGGCCTGGATCTTTAATATAGATCATAAACATTTTACTTGGAGAAAACAATGCAGGTACTAATGCAGACGAATCACGGAGATGTTACTATTGAGCTGGAAGCTGACCGGGCTCCGGTCACGGTTGAGAATTTTTTGAACTATATTGAAAAGGGCTTTTATAATGAGACCATATTTCACCGGGTCATTCCCGGATTCATGATCCAGGGAGGGGGCATGACCGAGGGTATGGCTGAAAAAAAGACTGATCCGCCCATAAAGAACGAGGCCAAAAATGGCCTTTTGAATATGCGCGGCACCCTGGCCATGGCCAGGACCCAGGACAAGGACAGCGCCACCAGCCAGTTTTTCATCAACCTTGCGGACAATCATTTCCTGGACCATGGGGCCAGGGACTTCGGATATGCGGTATTTGCCAGAGTGGTCGAGGGCATGGATGTTGTGGACAAGATGGCCCAGGTCCAGACCGGGAAATGGGGCTTTCATGATGACGTGCCCAAGGAGCCTGTTATCATCAAGAAGATAGAACTGGTCTGACATTCTTTGGCAGGGCAACTTCAGATGTTGATTTATTCTTGATTTGATCCGTTATTTCTATTATCAGATATCAGTTACCATGGAGATTTTATTTACAATTTTGTGATCTGGCCCCATCCCCATGGTCTGGCAACTCAAGGCAGGTAAAACTTTCAACCTTGTTTTAGGAGGCAGTAGATGAAGACACGGATCAAACTCCTGGTTTTATCCCTGGCAATGGCTCTATTCTTTGGCGCAGGTAATGCCTGGGCAGAAATACGCATCGGTCTCATGTGCCCTCTGACCGGTTCCTGGGCCAGTGAAGGTCAGGACATGAGGGATATTGTCCAGCTGCTGGCTGAGGAAGTCAATGCAGCAGGGGGAATCAACGGTCAGCAGGTCAGGATCCTGGTGGAGGATGATGGCGGCGATCCCAGGACCGCTGTTTCTGCAGCCAACAGGCTGGCCACCCGGAACGTTGCAGCTGTAATCGGAACCTATGGATCGTCCATCACCGAGGCAACCCAGAACATCTATGATGATTATGGCATTATTCAGATCGCCAACGGTGCGACCTCCATCCGTCTGACCCAGAAAGGCCTCAAGTATTTTTTCCGCACCTCCCCCAGGGACGACGAACAGGGGCGGGTTGCTGCCGAGACCATTGCGGCCATGGGCTATAATAAAGTGGCCATTCTCCATGACAGCACATCCTATGCCCGGGGCCTGGCCGATGAAACCAGGGGGCTTCTGGAGCAGGACAACAAGGAAATAGTGTTTTTCGACGCCCTGACCCCAGGTGAGCGCGATTACAGTACGATTTTGTCCAGACTGAGAAATGCCGGCCCTGAAGTGGTCTTTTTTACCGGATATTTTCCCGAGGCCGGGCTTCTTCTCAGACAGAAAAATGAAATGAACTGGGATGTTCCCTTTATCGGGGGTGACGCCACCAATAATCCCGATCTGGTGGCCATTGCCGGCCGGGCTGCTGCTGAGGGCTTCTACTTTTTGAGTCCGCCTGTGCCCCAGGATCTGGCTACACCTCAGGCTCAGAATTTTCTGGCTGCATATAACAGCAAGCACGGCTCCAACCCGGGCTCCATCTGGGCGGTTCTGGCCGGGGACGGCTTTCTGGTCCTGGCTGAAGCCATGAAGGCCACAGGCAGCCTGGACAAGGATGAGCTGGCCGCCTACATGCATAATGAGTTGAACATTGAAGGCCTGACCGGAAATATTGCCTTTGACCAGCACGGGGACCGGGTGGGTGAACTGTACCGCCTGTACCGGGTTGACGGTGAAGGCAACTTTGTCATGCAGGACTAACTGACCTGACTTTAAAGGCGCACCGGACTTTTCTGGTGCGCCTTTCATTCCTTTTGCTGCTTATAAGTCCGGCTGCAGCCGGGCACTCACATATGGCCCGCTGATGTTTTGTCCCTTTGCATCATCTAACTCCGGATAAAAAGAAATGGAATTTTTCTTTGAACAGCTCATAAACGGTCTGGCCGTAGGCGGGATCTATGCCCTTATCGCCCTGGGCTACACCATGGTCTATGGTGTAATGAGGCTCATCAACTTTGCCCACGGTGATCTGTTTACCATCGGCTCATACCTGGGGCTGACCATCCTTACCGCGTACACGGTGACAGCCTTTCTCAATCCCTTTTTCGGGATTCTGATCCTGATCATGATGGTCATGGCCCTGGTGGGTATTGTCGGAGTGATTCTGGAAAGAGTGGCTTACCGTCCGGTGAGACAGGCTGACAGGCTTTCCGCAGTGGTTTCCGCCCTTGGAGCATCAATCTTTTTTTCCAATATGGTCATGCTTATCTGGGGTCCCAGGTTCAGGGTCTACCCGGATGATATCCTTCCCAGGATTACCCTGAATATCCTGGGGCTTGACGTACCCCTGCTGCGCATACTTGTCCTGGTGACCTCCATTGTGCTCATGGGCATCCTGTACTTTTTTGTTCAGAAAACCAGAACCGGAACAGCCATCAGAGCGGTGGCCATTGACCATGGGGCTGCCAGGCTGATGGGTATAAACGTCAACCGGATCATCTCCCTGGTCTTTCTTATCGGACCGGCCCTGGGCGGAGCAGCTGGAGTCATGGTCGGCCTGTATTACGGCCAGGTCAACTTTACCATGGGCTGGTCGTACGGACTCAAGGCCTTTATCGCGGCTGTGCTGGGGGGAATCGGCAATATCCCCGGAGCCATGCTGGGCGGTCTCCTGCTGGGGGTCATTGAGGCCATGGGAGCAGCTTTTATTTCCACTGCCTGGAAAGACGGCATCGCCTTCATGGTGCTCATCCTGATCCTCATTTTCCGGCCCACCGGAATTCTGGGGGAACGGGTCGCGGACAAGGTCTGATCTATTAAATCCAAGCAGGAAGCAAAGCATGCTTAAACACAAAAACACCATCCTGGTCCTGGCCTTTTCAGCGGCGATATTTTCCTGTCCGTTTTTCCTCAATGCCTACTGGATTGACGTCATCAACAATATCGGCCTGTACGCCATTCTGGCCCTGAGTCTGAATTTTATTGTGGGCTACACCGGGCTTTTTCACATGGGCCATGCTGCTTTTTTTGCTGTGGGGGCCTACACCACGGCTATTCTGAACACGTCCTACAGTGTCCCCATTCTGCTGCTGCTTCCGGTGAGCGGGGCTGCAGCAGCCCTTTTTGCCTATCTTGTGGCCAGGCCCATAATTCATTTGCGCGGGGATTATCTGCTCATTGTGACCATCGCCATTGTCGAGGTGGTCCGCATTGCGCTGGTGAACAATGTTTTCGGAATTACCGGTGGTTCCAACGGAATCTTCGGCATTTCCAGGCCGGAGTTTTTTGGCTTCACTATCCGCAGGCCTCATGAGTTTTTCTATTATATCTGGGCGTTCCTGGCTCTGAGCGTTTTTCTTTTTCACCAACTGGAAAAATCGCGTTTTGTCCGGGCTTTGAATTACATAAAAAATGACGAAGTTGCTGCAGAAGGCAGCGGAGTCGATATTGCCTACTACAAGCTGATCGCCTTTGTCCTGGGCGCATTCTGGGCGGGCATGGTGGGCAATATCTATGCTTCCAAGATGATGCTTATTTCCCCGGAATCCTTTAATTTCTGGGAATCGGTCATTTTGTTTGTCATTGTTATTCTGGGAGGCTCGGGAAGTATTCGAGGAGTTATTCTGGGTGCATTTCTGATAATCGGCCTTCCTGAGATTTTTCGACAGTTTGCCGGGGCCAGGATGCTGGTGTTCGGTGCAGCAATGGTGGCCATGATGGTCTTCAGACCCCAGGGCTTCCTGCCTCCGCTGTCCCGTAAATATCCCCTTCATAAAATAAAACCCGGAGACAAGACCTTATGACGCTGCTGAGCATCAAAAATTTGACCAAGAAGTTCGGCGGACTGATGGCGGTAAATGATGTCGACTTTGAAGTTGAAAAGGGTAAGATCGTAGGCCTTATCGGACCCAACGGCGCAGGCAAGACCACGGTTTTTAATCTCATTACCGGTAACTATGCTCCGGACCAGGGCCAGATTCTCTTTGACGGCCAGAATATTGTCGGACTTAAGACCAACAGAATCGTATCCCTGGGTATTGCCAGAACTTTTCAGACCATTCGCCTGTTCAAGAATCTGTCCGTGCTGGAGAATGTCCTGGCCGGCTGCCACTGCAGGATGCGTTCAGGAGTTCTTTCTGCCATGCTCAGTCTGCCGTCCCAGCGCAGAGAAGAAAAAATGGCCTTGGGCCGGGCTCTGCAGGAACTGGAATTTGTTGGTCTCAGGGAGCACCTTGAGTCCAAGGCCATGAACCTGTCCTACGGCAATCAGAGACTTCTGGAAATAGCCAGAGCTCTGGCCACCAATCCCAAGCTCATTGTCCTGGACGAGCCTGCCGGGGGTATGAATGATTATGAAACCCAGCTGCTGGTAGGGCTGATAGGTAAAATGCAGGACAGGGGTCTGACAGTTCTTTTGATCGAACATGACATGAACCTGGTCATGCGCATCTGTGAAGACATAGTGGTCCTTGAACACGGTGCTAAAATAGCCCAGGGCACCCCCCAGGAAATCACCCAGAATCAGCGGGTCATTGAGGCCTATCTGGGAATAGACGAGGATGAGGATTAACCATGCTCTTAACCGTTAAGGACCTTTATGTGAACTACGGCAATGTGGAAGCATTGCACGGTATAAATCTGGAAGTGGAGGACGGAGAGATTGTCACCATCCTGGGGGCCAACGGGGCTGGCAAGTCCACCACCCTTATGACCATCAGCGGGCTGGTACCTCCGGTAAAAGGGGGTATTTTCCTGAGGGATCTGGAAATCAGCAGGCTCCAGGCCCACGAAGTTGTCAGCCATGGCATAGCCCAGGTGCCGGAGGGCAGGAGGGTCTTCTCCACCTTGACTGTGCAGGAGAATCTTGATCTGGGAGCCTTTACCATTTCCGACAAAGACCTGACCAAAAAGACCCTGAGATGGATCTTTACCCTGTTCCCCAGGCTCGAGGAACGAAAGGAACAGCTGGCAGGTACCCTGTCCGGGGGAGAGCAGCAGATGCTGGCCATTGCCAGGGGACTCATGGCCAATCCCAAGATTCTTCTTTTGGACGAGCCAAGCCTTGGCCTGGCTCCCATCCTGGTCAAGTCCATCTTTGAAACCATAAGGCAGATCAATGAAAGCGGAGTTACCGTGCTTTTGGTGGAGCAAAATGCCAGGGCCGCCCTGAAACTGGCCCACAGGGGATATGTGATGGAAGTGGGCCGGATAGTCCTGGAGGACAGGGCTGACAAGCTGCTGAAAAACCCAGAAGTACGCAAGGCCTACCTGGGCGGATAATGAAGCCCATCAATAGCTCCTTAAACTGGAGCAAAGATGGGCTTCATTGGTGAAATTACAGGCCCGGAACCTGCCCAGGGACTTCTTCAGAATCATATGACCAGGGGGATCAAGTGTCGACCGGAGTAATCAGCATAACAGCCAGGGGATCCTATGTCTGTGACCACGATTACCTGCTGGGTTTTCAAAGGCCCGGGCCAGGTCCTGGAGGCTACTGCCTGGATTACAGCAGAATCAAGGCCTTAAGGGCTGGAACTCTTCTGGTGGCTGACAGGCCCAGATTCCAGGTCCTGGACAAGTTCTGGAGCGCTGATCAGTCGGATTCCGGGGGAATTTTCCTTAAACTCCGGTCTCTGGATGATTTCCTGATTGAAAAAACTATTGATCTGGCCATGATAAAAAAGGCTTTTTCCCTGGCCTGGATAACCCTGAGCGACAAAGGGGCCAGGGGGCAAAGGGAGGATGAAAGCGGTCCTCTGATCCGGGATATGATTGGCTCAAGCTTAGAGCTTGACCTTGCCAGGGGATTCATGATCCCTGATGATGGTGACCTGCTCAGGTCGCTTCTGGTTCACCTGGCCCTTGGAGCCGGTTATGACCTGATCATTACCACAGGCGGCACAGGTCTTGGTCCCAGGGACATCACTCCCCAGGCTACTTTAAAAGTCATGGATCAGCGGCTCCACGGCTTTGAACAGGCCATGACAGCCCATTCCCTGACTATAACCTCCCATGCCGCCATTTCCAGGGCAGTGGCCGGGACTCTGGGGCAAAGCATGATCATCAATCTTCCTGGAAGTCCAAAAGGAGTTCGTGAAAATTTGGCTCCCATTGTTCCTTCTCTGAAACACGCCCTTAAAAAGCTGCAGGGAGACCCGATGGACTGTGCTACAGGATCGTAAATGGATATATTTCTTGCAGATTTGCATGTTCACTCCCGTTATTCAAGGGCCACCAGCAAGAGCCTGGACCCGGCCGGACTGGCGGCCTGGGCTCAGGTCAAAGGTATCAGCGTGGTTGGGACCGGTGACTTCACCCACCCGGGATGGCTTCAGATGCTGGAGGAGCATCTGTATCAGGACTCTGACGGCCTGCTTCATCTGAAGGGTGAACCTGATCTCAGTTCCATGGTGCCGGGCTATGAAGGCCAGCTCAAGCCCAGGACCAGATTTATTCTATCAGCTGAGATAAGTTCCATCTACAAAAGGGGGGGCAGGGTCAGAAAGATCCATAACCTCGTGTTCATGCCGGGCTTTGAAGAGGTTCTGAAATTCAATGAAAAGCTGGCCAGGGTAGGCAATCTGGAGTCTGACGGGCGCCCCATTCTTGGCCTTGACTCCAGAAACCTTCTGGAGATGGTTCTGGAAACCCACCCCATGGCCTATGTGATCCCCGCCCATATCTGGACTCCCTGGTTTTCCCTGTTCGGGTCCAAGTCCGGATTTGACAGTATTGAAGAGTGTTTTGGTGATCTGGCACCGCATATCTTTGCCCTGGAAACCGGGCTTTCCTCTGATCCGGAAATGAACTGGATGTGGAGCAGACTGGACAGGTTTTCCCTGGTATCCAATTCAGACGCCCATTCAGCTGAAAACCTTGGCAGGGAAGTGAACATATTTCAGGGTGGAGTGAGCTTTGAGGGCATCTACCGGGCTTTGCGCAGGGAAGGCCTGAGCCACAGGTTCCTGGGCACCCTGGAGTTTTATCCTGAGGAAGGAAAGTATCACCTGGACGGACACCGGAAATGCGGGGTGGTCATGGACCCCAGGCAGACCCTGGCCAGCAAGGGCCTGTGTCCGGTCTGCGGCAAGGAGGTGACTGTAGGCGTTTTGAACAGGGTCTTATCCCTGGCCGACCGTGAAGCTCCGCAGAAACCCGCATTTCAGCCTGACTTCTTTTCAGTCATCCCTCTGAAGGAACTTATATCCGAATTCCTGGGGGTTGGCCCTAAAACCAAAAAGGTCCAGGCCTTCTACAATCAGACGATCAAAAAGTTCGGATCTGAAATGAACATCCTGAGGCACGTTCCATCGGAAGACATCAGCAGACACTCCTCTGTCCTGGCTGAGGCTCTAAGAAGGATGCGGTCCGGGGAAGTGGTCCGGGAGCCGGGCTTTGACGGTCAATTTGGCAGGATAAGGGTGTTTTCTCCCAGGGAAAGAGACGAGTTTAAAAAAGGGAAAAGGCTGGCCGGCTATGTGCCCCAGGGGGATGATGGCCGATATGAACCTGGAGAACCGGTCCAGTTTGCAGGAGTTGTCCCTGTTAAACAAAACCAGGAGATCAGCCTCAATCCTGAACAGATCAAGGCGGTCCGGCATGTCCATGGCCCAGTCCTGGTCCTGGCCGGACCAGGTACCGGCAAGACCCAGACTCTGATGGCCAAGGTCAGTGAACTTCTTGAATCAGGCATCAATCCCAGGCATATCCTGATCCTGACCTTTACCCGCAAGGCTGCAGGAGAACTGAAGGAACGACTGGCCGCTCTGCATGGCCCAGACCAGGCTTTGCCCCGGGCTGAAACCATTCATGCCATGGCTTTTGAATACTGGCAAAATATTTACGGCGAACAACCCCTGATCCTGGGAGAAGAGGAATCAGCCAGGGTCTTTTCCATGGCCAATCCCGGACTGAAAGGCACAGCCCTGAAGGATGCCTGGAGGGAACTGTCTCTGGCCAGGGAAATGCGGACCAAGCTTTCAGAAGCAGGGAGTAGCTACGCCCGGCAGAAACAGGACTGGAACCTGGTTGACTACAACGACCTCCTGGAATTCTGGCTTGAAGAGATCAAAAGTGGAAAGTTTGTGCGGCCCTTTACTCATGTTCTGGTGGATGAAGTTCAGGACCTGTCCAGGCTGCAGCTGTCCCTGATCAGGGAGCTGGTTCCCCGGAGCGGGGAAGGCTTTTTCGGCATCGGCGATCCCAGGCAGTCTATCTACGGATTCAGGGGAGCCCTCCAAGATGTCCGGAAAGAAATGTCAAAATTCTGGCCGGAACTGGAGGTACTGGTCCTGTCCAGGAACTATCGCTCAGCCCAGTCCATCCTTGATTTTGCCGGGACCCTGTTTCCGGGTGATCCAGGGCTCAAGGCTCAGAAAGACATTCCTGGCGAGATACGTCTTTTCCAGGCCGTGCACTCATCGCAGGAAGCCAACTGGATGGGACAGAAAATAAAGGGTCTTCTGGGCGGCACGTCCCACTGGCAGAGCGATGCAGACCCGGACCGCTCCGTCCTGGCCCCGTCGGACATCGCTGTCCTGGTCAGGTTCAAAGGGCTGATCCCCCCCCTGGAAAAGGAACTCCAGAGGCTCGGTGTTCCGGTCAGTATTCCGGAGGATCTGCCTTATTTTAAGGATCCCAGGATTGAACTGATTCTCAAGGCCGCAGGCCGGGTCCTGGGAACTGGAGGGGATAAAGAGGCCTTTGACTGCCCGGAAAAAATTCTGGCTGGAGGACCAAAAGCCCTTTCCTCGTATCTGGATGATATGCCGCCCTTTGACCGGATGTTCTGGCAAAGCAGGGCCTTTAAAACCCTGGTTCAGGAGTACGCCAGACATGGAGGATGGACCGGACTCATCAACCAGGTCAGGCTGGAGAGTGAACTGGCCCAGGTGGAGGCCGTATCCCAGAAGGTGGTGATCATGACCATGCATGCTGCCAAGGGCCTGGAGTTTGAAGCTGTGTTTCTTCCCTGTCTGGAGGATGGGATCATCCCTTTTGCCGGAATTGATGTTTTGCTGGGAAAGATGGATTCTGAAAAGAAAAGGTGGGACACGGAAGAGGAAAAAAGGCTTTTATACGTTTCCCTGACCAGGGCAAAGCAGCGTCTTTATCTTAGCCTTTCCGGTTCAAGAAGAATATTCGGCCGCCAGGTCAACCTCAAGAAATCAAGATTTCTGGCAGAGTTGCCCCAGGAGGCTGTGCGTACAAGCCGGGGAAAGATTTTAAGGAAAAAAAAGGAAAAGGCCCTGAAGTTAAAGTGAGTCCGGCTATTTTGGGGGAAGAAAGCTGAATTTCAGGATTGAAATACAAATTTCCCGGTCAGGTGTGCAGCTGGATGGAATGAATATGCAGAACAGTTCAACTTGATAAAAGGCGAGATTATTTCAGGATCAGATTATAGACAAATTTTTCATAGAGGGTACACATCCTCTGGGCCATGACCGGCTTCAAGCCTGCCCCCCGCAGACGACAATAGACATGAAGCGGGTTCAGGTGGTGCTGGAAAAAACATTTTACTTTTTGCATAGTACTTAAATCTGCAATATGCATGCCTTGAGGATTTCAAGGGTACATAGCCCTGGATCGGAAAAAAAGCAAACATAAATTCTTGTAATCTTCAAGACCAGGATCTGCCAAGAAGCTGAAAAAATGTCCGGTTTTCTTGAAACTTCCAGGGTCTGGTCATGAGCAGCTGATGATTTCTTCAGCAAGGCTGAAAATTCAGAATCAAGCAAGTCTGCCCCGTCTTTGATGTTCCATGCCTCCCTGCTGTTTCAGCCGGCCAGAAGAATGAAAAAAATGATTTGAAACAACCTGCTGATAAAGATAGGTGAGATGTATGAGCAGAAAAAAGTTTATTCTTGGCGGGACCTCCTATGTGGTTCCGGGTGGAATTCCTGAAAACGTCCAGGTCCTGAAGGAGCTGGTAAGTGAAGTGGGGCTGCTTTTTTTTGATTCCAAAGCCAGCCTCGGCTATGATCAGACAGATCTGCCCTTGGTTCTCGGGGAGATGGGGCTCAGCTATCACGTTCACCTGCCCCTTGATTTGAAATGGGAAAAAGGTGTTCCAGAGGTTTTCAACGTGGTTTCAGCACTGGTTGAAAAAGCAGCTTTTCTGGGACCGGATAAATTTGTGCTGCACCCGCCGGCCAGGGCTGAACAGCTGGAGGAACTGGCTGTTCTCTGGCAAGGTAGCGGTCTAAACCCCCGGAGTCTACTGGTGGAGAACATCAATGGCCGGGACTTTTCCAATCTCTGGGAGGTGATTGGATCTAAGGGACTGGGGATCTGCCTGGATATCGGCCATATTCTGGCCTATGACCAGGAGCACATCCTGGAAAAGGATCTGGTCTGGGAAAGAACTTCCCTGGTCCATGTCTATGGCCGGGAAGATCATGCCGGGCATGCTCCCCTGCCTGTGATCAGCGAGACTGGAAAAAGAACATTGCAACTCATTCTGTCGCAGGTTAGGGAAGGTACTTCGGTCCTTCTGGAGGTGTTCAGTCTGGAAGAATTGCTTGACTCCAAAGAGTTTTTGATTCAAATGGCTGATCCTTGGGGGATGGACTTTGTTTAGCCTGATTCTTGGAGGATCAAGGTCGGGCAAGAGTGAAGCAGGACTGCGCCTTCTGGAAAAGGAGCCGGGATCACTTGCCCTGGTGGTTACTGGGAAAGCCCGGGATCTGGAGTTTAACCGGCAGATCTTAGAGCATAAGCTTGCCAGAAATCCGGATATTCCGGTTCTGGAGGTGGATCACGGCCTGGGTGAATGCCTCAAGAACCTTGGCGCCAGGGTGGATGCGGTTCTGGTGGACAGTATTGATTTCTGGGTGTTCAATGTCTTTTCCAGGGAACACCCGGAGACGTATGTACATGATTTTTTCAATGTTTTAACTATGCTGCAGGAAAAGAGACTCATATTTGTATCGGCTGAAGTTGGACTGGGCCCTGTTCCGGCATCCGGCTATGTCCGCCGTTTTTCAAGATTTCTGGGCCAGGTGAATCAGAGACTGGCCGGGATATGCAGCGAGGTGACCCTGGTAGTGGCAGGTCTGCCTGTAAAAATTAAATGAGGAATTATGGCTTATTTTCGTAATCTCGGCAGCCGGCTCAAGGAGATGCTTGAGCTTTTCAAAAAGGACCAACGTCTGCTGATCCTTATCAATGCCGATCCGGACGCTCTGGCATCAGCCATGGCCTTGAAACGTATCCTGTACCGCAAGGTCCAGACCGTGGCCATTGCCCATGTTAATGATATTTCCAGGCCTGACAATCTGGCCATGATCAAGCTGCTGCGCATCCCTCTCTTCAAGCTGACCCCTCCCCTTGCAGCCCAGTACGACAGGTTCGCCCTGGTGGATTCCCAGCCCCATCATCATCCGGACTTTGAAAAACACCAGTTCTCGGTAATCCTGGACCATCATCCTCTGCCCAAAGACAAGCCAGCCCAGGCCGATTATCTGGAGATCAACCCTGATTACGGGGCCACCAGCTCCCTTCTGACTGAATATCTCTACAACCTGAACATCAGACCGGGCAAGCTTCTGGCCACTGCCCTGGTTTACGGGATCAAGACCGACACCCAGAGTTTCGAGCGCAAGTTCAACGATGTGGATGTCAGGGCCTTCAGGTATCTGACCAAGTTTTATAATCCCCTTCTTTTGCAGAAAATCGTCCGTTCTGAATTCCGCAAGGAGTGGATCAAGTATTTTTCCTTGGCTTTCCGGAAAATAAAGCTTCTGGGTCACGGCTCCAGCATATTCATGGGCAAGGTTGAATCACCGGATATCCTGGTCATCCTGGCTGACTTCTTTTCCCGGGTGCACAATATTTCCTGGGGCATGGTCAGCGGAATCCATGAGGATTCCCTAGTCGTCATCTTCAGGGGAGATGGACTCCGGAAGGACATGGGCAAAATGGCCTCCCAGATGTTCGGGGACCTGGGCCCGGCAGGAGGGCACAAACAGATGGCCAGGGCAGAGATCCCCCTGGACAAGATAGACAGACAGCATGCCCAGCAGTTTATTCTGCAGCGCCTGGCTGAACTCAACGCCAGGAAAAGAACCAGGGGAAAACAGTCCGCCGGTAATGGTTTTCCGATTTCTGGAGACAAGGAAAGTGCTGAAAGAAAAACTCTCCCTTAGCAAGGAACCGGTCTTTCTCATTGATGGAAGCTCTTTTCTGTACCGGGCCTTTTACGCTTTTCCCGACCTCAAGCGATCCGATGGTTTTCCCACCAACGCCATATTCATAGTCCTCAGAATACTGATCAGGCTCCTTCGGGAAGAGAGGCCCAGGTACGGTGCGTTTTTTCTGGATGGCAAGGGTCCGACTTTCAGAAACGAGATCTATGATCAGTACAAAGCCCAGCGCCCCAAGATGCCCGAGGATCTAGCTGTTCAGGTCAAACCCCTGCTGGAGGCTGTCCAGCTTTTGGGCTTCAGAACTTTTGTATCCAACGGGGTGGAGGCTGACGACCTGATAGCTGGTCAGGCTTCGGTTCTCAAAAACAGACATCCAGTGGTCATTGTGGCCTCAGACAAGGATTTGCGCCAGCTTCTGGATGACCGCGTTTTTTTGTGGGATCCAGGAGGAAAAAAGGAAGTCCTGATGACAGTGGAAGACTTTCGCAGGCAGACCGGTCTGGAGCCTTTTCAGTGGCCGGACTTTCAAGCCCTGGTGGGAGACAGTTCCGACAATATCCCCGGTGTCCCGGGCATAGGACCCAAAACCGCTGCCTCCCTGCTGGCGGACCATCCCACCCTGGAGGACCTTAAGCATGGGTTTGACCAGCTTGCAGCCAGGGATCAAAAAAAACTCCAGGATCACCTTGAGGTCATTTTTACCTACAGACAGTTGACCAGGCTCAGGCTTGACTGCCAGAATGATGTCCAGGCCAGCGACCTTGAGATTGAAAAAGCCGACCACCAGAAACTGCTGGAATTTTTGCAGAAATATGAATTCAGGTCTCTGGCCAGAGACCTGGCCGGCTCAGTTCCTAAAAAAGAAAGGCAGCTGTCCTTTATGTCCGGTATGTCCGGCCAGAAAAAGCGTGTTTCCAGACAATCCGGGTTTCCGGACATGGAAAATCTGGACCAAATCGGCCTGTATCCCGTTGACCAGGGCTTTTTACTGGGAGCCGGGGATCAGGAGTGGGAGATTCAGACCGGGCCTGAAAAGATGCGCAAAAGGCTTTCAGGGATAAGGATCTATGTTTTTTCCCTCAAGGATCTGGCCAGGCTGGACAGGGCCTGGATAGATCCTGAAAGTAAAGACTTTTTTGATATCTCCCTGGCGGCCTATCTTTTGAATACTGAGGCCAGGGAATACGATTTTGAACATATTTACCGGGCATACTCTCGAGAGGTTGATGTACCCAGAGAAAACAAGGGCCTGGCCGCCCTTTTGATCGGGACCCTTCTGGATGAACGCCTCAGATCCGCCGGGCTGGACAGACTGATGCAGGACCTTGAAATGCCTCTTATTCCGGTTCTGGTCAGGATGGAATCCAGGGGAATAGGGATTGATCTGGAGGCCTTTGCTGATTTTCTGGGTCAGGTCAGGCAGAGACTGAAAGAGCTGACTAAAGAGATCTTTTCCCTGGCCGGCAAAGAATTTAATATCAGATCCACCCAGCAGACCGCAGAAGTCCTGTTTGATGATCTCAAGCTGAAGACCGGACGCAAGACCCCAGGCGGTGCTTATTCCACTTCCAATACCGTGCTGGAGGCAATGCGCCGGGAACACCCTGTGGTCGGGTTGATTCTGGAATACAGGACCCTGGAAAAACTGAGGTCCACCTACCTCGAACCATTGCCGGGCAAGGTCAAGGCAGACGGACGGCTGCACACCACCTTTAATCAGCTGGCTACGGCAACGGGCAGGTTGTCCAGCAGCAATCCCAATCTGCAGAACATCCCCATCCGGGGGGAGTTCGGGCCAAGGATGCGGGCCTGCTTTGTCCCTTCAGCTGACAGGGTGCTGGTTGCGGCTGATTATTCCCAGATTGAACTGCGCATTCTGGCCCATATGTCAGGGGATCCCAACCTGCTGGATGCCTTTGCCAGGGGGGAAGACATCCACACCCGGACAGCCGGTCTGCTGTTTGACCAGGATATTTCGTCAGTCACCCCGGACCAGCGCAGAAAGGCCAAAACCATTAATTTCGGTCTGCTGTATGGAATGGGGCCCCTGAAGCTCAGCCGTGAGCTGTCCATATCCATGGAAGAAGCCAAGGAGTTCATCCGGATATATTTCAGCAAGCTGGGCAGGGTCAGAGAGTTCTATGACCATATTGAATCTCTAGCAAAGGAAAAGGGATACGTCACCACCATTGCTGGCCGGAGAAGGCTTGTACCGGACATTAATTCCAGGAATGCCAATCTTGCCCAGCAGGCTAGGAGAATGGCCATCAATACAGTGGTCCAGGGTTCTGCTGCAGACATCATCAAAAAGGCCATGCTGGCCGTGGATATGGACCAGGAGCTTGCAGAGCTGGGAGCTGAGCTGATCCTGCAGGTCCATGATGAACTGCTTATTGAAGTGCCAGAAGCCGGAGCAAAGAAGGCAGGGCAGAGGCTGGCCCTGATCATGAGTCAAGTGGAAAAGTTTGACATTCCCCTGGCAGTTGAGTGGGGGGCTGGTGTCAATTGGGCTGAGGCTCACCAATGATTTTGGTCTGCAGAGGCTGAACAGGACAACCCACCATAAAAAATAAAGGAGTCAGAAACTTGGATAAGCTGAGACTTTTAACCCCCGGCCCGACCCCCTTGCCCGAAGATGTCCGTCTGGCCCTGGCCAGGGATATGATTCACCACCGCAAAGCGAATTTCAAGGAGATCATGGACCGGGTGCAGCAGGGACTAAAGTATCTCTTCGGCACCAAAGAGCCTGTTCTGATTCTGACCTCTTCTGGAACCGGGGCCATGAATGCTGCAGTGACCAATCTGTTTATCCCGGGTGAAAAGGTCCTGGTGGTGGAGGCAGGAAAGTTCGGACAGCGATGGTCGGAAATAGCCCAGGCCCATGGACTGGAAGTGGTGGCCCTGCCCATAAAGTGGGGTCAGGCAGTCAAACCCAGGGACGTTGAGAATGCATTGTCAAGGTACCCTGACATCAAGGGGCTGCTGGTCCAGGCTTCTGAGACCTCCACAGGGGTTCTGCACCCAGTCAAAGATCTGGCCGGTCTGTGCAGGTCATCGGACAGACTGCTGGTGGTGGACGGAATATCAGCTGTGGGTATTTCCCCCTGTCCCATGGATGAGTGGGGAATAGACTGCCTTGTCACAGGTTCACAAAAGGGGATAATGCTTCCGCCCGGGCTGGCTTTTATCAGTCTGAGTCAGAAGGCCTGGGAAAAGGCTCAGGCTGCTGGACCTGGAAATTTTTACTTCAACCTGCTCAAGGAAAGAGAAAAATGCCTTGCCGGGCAGACCCTTTTCACTCCGGCCATCAACCTGATTGTGGCCCTGGAAGAGTGTCTGAAATATTTTCAGAAACATGGACTGGACAATATTTTTAAACGGCAGCAGGCCATGACCTCTCTGGTCAGGACCGGAGCCGACAGTTTGGGACTTGAACTGCTGGCCCAAGAAAATTATACTTGGGGCCTGACGTCCATCAAGCTTCCGCCCGGAGTGGACGGAGTAAAGCTGCTGACCAGGGCGGCCAGTGATTATAATGTGATCATGGCCGGAGGACAGGATCATCTCAAGGGCAGAATTGTCCGGATGGGACATATGGGCTATGTGGACTGGTCCGATCTCCTGGCAGGATTATATGCCCTGCGTTCCTGCCTGATCCGCTGCGGGGGTTACTCAGGGGCTGACGATTATCTGGAAAGGGCTATGGCCGCTTATGAGGAAGTCCTTGGGGGCTAAAGATGACCAGAGATTTTTCAGGGTGGACTGACCAGCAGACCAGGCCTTAAGCTGATACTTTTTTTGGTCCGGCCAGCCCGGTTCATTTGGGCAATTGGCTGTAAATTTTCTCAGGAGGTTTAGGATGAGCGATGAAAATGAAAAGATAAAAGTTACTGACCGAAGGATAAAGTTTGACGATGAAGGTCCCGGGACCGGGGAAAAAGCCGCCCCCCAGGAGGGACAGGCCAGAAAGATGGAGCGCAAAAAAGCTGCTGAAGATTACAAAAGGGCTTCAGCCAGAGAGGATACTCCCCTGCCCAGGGTGGATTTTGCCACGTTTGTCCTTTCACTCAGCTCTTCAGTGCTGATGCATCTAGGGGAAATCGCTGATCATGAAACCGGAGAGAACCGGGTCAACCTGCCCATGGCCAAGCACACCATCGATATCCTGGCCATGCTGGAGGAAAAGACCAGGGGTAATCTCAGCCCGGAAGAGGAGAGGATGCTTAAGGATTTTCTTTTCGAGGTCAGGATGAAATACGTCCAGAAAGCCAGTTGACTGTTCCAGTCCCTGATATTCAGGGAGGGCAAAGAGCAGTGCCGCATAAATATTAAGGCCAGTGCCCGGTCCTTTCAGACCGGGCACTGGCCTTTTTTTATGAGTTTTTTCAGGCCGGGCTACATGCCAAGCTGGCAGTCCTTGCCGTCCTCGCAGTAATTGCGGATAAACTGACCCAGCTGGATCCCCAGGTTGAAACACTTGATTCCGGCCAGACACTCTTGCACATCCTTTTCTTCAAGATGGGTGGCCAGTTCATGCTGGTCTTTCTTGAACCTGGCAATCCAGGCGTTTTTGGAATCATCCATTTCCAAATCAAAGCCCAGGCCATATTTTTCTATCTCAGGAAACAGTTTTAGAATCTTTGCTTTCAGATCGTCCCTGGTGATACTCATGATTTCCTCCTTGAAAAAGTTTGCAGATTCATTTCAGGTAAACATAACCATTTCAGTGGGAAAAAACAACCCTTTATAAAAATCAAACCGGTTGGATCCAATTATTCTGATCTAGGCTGGGGTGGACCGCATTTTATCAGTCGAGACCGGCAGGTAAAGGGTAAAGGTGGAACCTGTATTGAGCCTGCTGTCAACCCGGATATCCCCGTTGTGGTCGTGAATGATCCTGTAGATCACAGCCAGGCCCAGGCCGGTTCCCTTGTCCTTGGTGGTGAAGAACGGGCTGAATATTTTCTTGAGCTTGTCCTTTGAAATCCCTACTCCGGTGTCTTCAATGCAGACCAAGACCCTGCTGCGCTCTACAGAGGTGGTGATGGTAATCCAGCCTCCTCCAGGCATTGCCTCCCAGGCATTTTTGAGCAGATTCAGGAAGACCTGTTTCATCTGATGCTGATCAAAGTCCATGGGCGGAACGTCCGGGGACAGATTGAGCCTGCACTCTATTTTCAGACTGTCCAGTTCAGTACTGACCAGCCTGACGGTTTCCCGGATGAGCTGGTTAATGTCTCCGGTTTTTTTCTTGAGCTGCTGGGGCCTGGTAAAGTCCCTGACCTGGTTGAGCATCTTTTCCAGACGCTTGGCCTCGTCGGAAATGATCCTCAGTTTTTCCCGGTTGGGGTCATCCTGAGGCAGGGTGCGCATCACCTGGGCAGCAAAGCCGGACATAAGGATGAGAGGGTTTTTGATCTCATGGGAAAGATGGGCTGCAGCCTCACCTATGGCAGCAAAACGCTCAGACTGGACCAGCTTTTGCTGAGTCTTGACCAGTTCTGCCATGCCCTGCTCGACTTTGTCCTTTTCCCTGCGCAACAGATCCTGAGACTGGAGAAGGTGGCGGGTCTTTTCTTCAACTTTCAGGGCCAGCACACTGCTCCAGCGAAGGGATAACAGGTAAAGGGCCAGCAGGACCGAGGCCACAAAAAAGGAAAAAAGCCCGGCAACCGCCCACTGCCGGATGACAATGGGCTGGATCATTCCGTAAACCTCGCTTTCCGGGGCTGCCAGTCCCACGGACCAGAATAGCTGTTCAGCGTCCCGGGCCGGGGACAGGGGCAGACTGACCGGGCTGAAGGCCAGAAGCTTTTTCATTTCTCTGATCACATCCCAGTGCCATCCGGAAATATACCAGTCGGTTCCCTCCAGGCCTTTGAGCAGCTTTTCCGTGGTCAGGGTGTTGATTCTTTCATAGGATATGTCCGGATTTCTTTCCTGGCGGATGGTTGTTGAATCCTGCCCCTGGAAGTCGCTTTCCACATGGTACAGAAAGTATCCGTTTTCATCCAGGACCCAGGGATAGCCGGTTTTTCCGGATATCACTCCCCGGGCATAGCGTCCGGCAACAGCTGTGGCATCCACTATAAAAAAGCTGATCCTGGCCCCGGGGTGTTCCATCTGTCCGGCATGGACCGGGGCGGTCAGGGCCGGATGCCTGTGAGTGGCAATGACTTTGATAAAGGATTGCTCAAAGGGACCGGAAGCCGGTCTTATGGTCCGGCTGTAGAAAAAAGGATGCAGCCTGTCAGACTCCAGATACTGGTTGAATTCAGCCCAGGGAAAGGTCAGGCCGATCTCTTCCAGGGATTTCAGATCCGGGCTGGAGATGAACGGGGCCTGCGGGTCTGACTGGTGCAGTACCCCCAGGGCCAGGACCTGCCAGTCCTTGAGAATCTGAAAGTGGTGTTCTGATCTTGCCCGGATACCCGGGGTGTCAACATGGGTGGAGTAGGTGGCCAGTGCGGTTTCAAGGAATTCAAAGTGGGACCGGATGTCCTGGGCTATTTTTCTGGCCAGGGTCAGCTGCTGGTTGTTGAACTGGGTCGTGACCATGTCCTGGAGTTCGCGATTGGCCCGGTAGGCCATGAGAAATATGGCTGATGAAACAAGCACCAGCAAAGATACAGCAATGACTGTTTTTCTGGTCATGCTCATGTTCTGCCGCCCTCAACAGCCAGAGACGGGGGCAGATGCAAAGCCACAGTGGTTCCCCTTCCTTCCTGGGTGAAAAGATCGAGCCGGCCTCCCATATCTTCAACTATTTTTTTGGTCATGGCCAGTCCAAGGCCTGCTCCAGCTCCTTTTTTGGTGGAAAAAAAAGGATTGAATATTTTTTCCCGGATATCCTTGGGGATGCCCTGGCCGGTATCCTTGACCCGGACCACGATGAAATTCTGGTCCATGCTGGTGGACATGGTCAGGGTTCCGCCGTCGGGCATGGCCTCTATGGAGTTCTTGATGAGGTTTATGAGGCACTGCTTGATAAGCTCGGGATCTCCCTTGGCCAGGGCCAGATCAGGGGTCAGCTCCATTTCCGTCTTGATGCTCTGTTCTTCACAGCTCATTCTGAAAAGCTGCATAATGTCCATGATAACCTTGTTCACATTGACGTCGAGCTCTTCAGACTGGGTGGGCCTGGAGAAATTGATGATGTTTTTGAGGATATTGTCCAGTCTCTTGGATTCCTGGAGAATGATCTTGATTTTTTCCCGGGATGGTTCGTCCAGTTCCCCTTTTCTGAGGAGGGAATTGGCAAAGCCTCCAATGGCAAACAGGGGATTGCGGATCTCATGGGCGATGTAGGTGGAAAGTTCGCCAACAGCAGCGAGTTTTTCCGACTGCTGAAGTCTTTTCTCCATTTCCGTCCTCAGGGTAATGTCCCTGCGCATCTCCACCACCTTGGTCAGGACTCCCTGCTCGTTAAAGACCGGGTAAGTGTAGATCCGGTAGTAATGAGCCCTTCCATGCTTATCCACCCAGGTCTGCAGGGATTCAGCCGGCTTTTTTTGACTGAGGGTTTTTCGGAAAGGACAGTCCGGAGTGTCCAGGTCGCATCCTGAGGCAGGCATCATGTCTGAAAAGACTTCCCAGCAGAAACTGCCGACTATGTCCGGCTTGGATTTCTCCAGTTTTCTGATAACACTCTGATTGGCATCCAGTACCTTCCCCCTGATGTCCAGGAGCAGGATGTCGTCCTGGATCTGGTCGAATAAAGCTGAAAATATGGCCTGCTGCTGGAAAAGGTTGATCCGGCATTTGTCGCTGACTTCAGCCATGATGAGCATCCCGCAGAGGAAAGTGGCCCCGGTGTGATCAATGATGGAGATACGGGAGGGAAGGCTCTGCCTGAGCTTTTTTATGAGCTGGAGCTGATCGGAAAGCTCTATAACCAGGTTAATTTCCGGGTGTCTGGCCAGCATATCATTATAATCATTGTAGATTCTGGCCCCCATGGACTGGGCCCGTTTAACTTTTTTGGGGTCATCGCTTTTGGCCAGGGCCAGGGCGATCAGGTTCAGTCTGGGAAAAAATTCTTCAAGCTCAGGCTTGCTCACCAGTTCCAGGATGGAGCCAAAACCTACTCCAGTGCCGATTATTCCGATCTGGAAGCCCTTTTCCGCTTCTTCCAGGATGCATATATGGTCCTGATAAAGGCTTTCATCGGGTTGATGCATGGGTCTTCTCCGGGTTGGGGTTGGGACCTGGTGGAGGCTGGAGTTTTTAAAACGCTATTTTCAAGCTTATCTTACTAGGTGAAAATCAGTCAAGAGGATACCCGGGCAGGGAAAGACCGGAAGAACCAGAAGGATGGAAAATGCCTTCAGCTTGATTTTACCGGCAAGGAGCAATACTCTGGACAGCAAGTGCGGTGGAGATTTGCCAGGACCGGTGCCCAGTCCCGGGTCCGGACGCAGCAGTACCGTCCGGCTGTGAGCCTGGCCGGGATTTCAATTCAGGTCTGAATAAAAGGAGTTGAAGATAATGGACAACAGAATAAGAGTAGCTGTGGTAGGGGTGACCGGGTATACGGGCCTGGAGCTGGTCAGGATACTCTCCAGACACCCCGGGTTTGAAATCAGCGCGGTTACCTCCAGATCCAGCGCAGGCATGGCTCTTCAGGATGTCTTTCCCCATTTTCAGGGGACAGCACCTGGGCTGCTGCCTGTGACCATACCTGAGCCCGAGTTGATTGCCAGGGACGCCCAGCTGGTTTTTCTGGCCGTGCCCCATGCCAAGGCCATGGACATGGCTGCCTCTTTGATGGGGCTGGGAGTCAAGGTCGTTGATCTGAGTGCTGATTTCAGGCTTAATGATCCCCTGGTATATTCAGAATGGTACCAGACCGGGCACAGGCACCAGGACCTTCTGAAAAAGGCGGTTTACGGAATTCCTGAGCTGTACAGCCCTCAAATTACCGATGCTGACCTGGTGGCCAACCCCGGCTGTTATCCAACTTCAGTGATCCTTGCCCTTTATCCGGCCCTGAAGGAAGGATTGATCAGCCCTGAAGATTTGATAGTGGACAGCAAATCCGGCACCAGCGGTGCAGGCCGGACAGCCAGGACCAGCACCCTTTTCTGCGAGGTGGCTGACAGTTTTAAAGCCTACAACCTGGGCAGGCACAGACACACCCCTGAGATGGAGCAGGAACTGTCCAGGGCCTGCGGTTCTCAGGTCAGCCTTTTTTTCAGTCCCCATCTGGTGCCCATGAGCAGGGGAATATTAAGCACCTGCTATGCCAGGCTTGAGAAAAAAACCAGTCTGGATGAGATCAGAAGCCTGTACAGGTCTTTTTACCAAAAGCATCCCTGGGTGAGGGTCATGCCGGATGGGGTCCTGCCGGAAACAAGATGGGTCAGGGGAACCATGTTCTGCGATCTGGGAATAGTTGTTGATCAACGGACCGGCCGGCTGGTCACGGTCTCAGCCATAGACAATCTGTGCCGGGGGGCTTCGGGACAGGCCGTGGCCAACGCCAACCTCATGTCCGGGTTTGATCAGGCCTGGGGGCTGGACAGTCAGGCCCTGATGCCCTGACTTTTTCCAGGGGGAGACAGGTCCGGGTTGTTTGCAGTCAGTCCTGATCCCTCTGGTCAAGGATTCTTCTGGACTTGCCCATGGACCTGGGCAGCTTGCCCGGCCCCTGGATATCCACCTCGGCCCGGACCATTACTTTTTTCCTGATCTGGGCGGAAATCAGCCCGGCCAGGTGAGAATCATTGTCAGCTGAGGCCGATTCTTTGCGTTCAACACTGATCTGCATGAAGTCCAGGCCCTTTTTCCGGTCCAGGGTGATGAGATACTCAGAACTGATGTCTTTGAACCCTTCCAGGATTTCAGCGATCTGGCCGGGATAGATATTAACTCCGCGAAAGATGAACATGTCATCAGAGCGTCCCAGGATGCGGTCATGCCGGGGCAGATTCAATCCGCAAGGACAGGGATCAGGCAGGATGCGGGTCAGATCTCTGGTCCTGTAACGGATCAGAGGAACCCCTTCCTTGCGCAGGGTGGTTATGACCATCTCCCCGGTCTGTCCGGGCTGGACCGGTTTGAGGGAGACAGGATCAACTATTTCCAGGATAAAAATGTCAGCCCAGTAGTGCATCCCTTTGTGCTCCCAACACTCCAGTCCAGTGCCTGGTCCGTAGACCTCGGTCATGCCCGGAATATCAAAGCTGTCTTCCAGATCCAGGGTCTGCTCAATCTTGCGGCGCATTTTGGGAGTGTGGGGCTCAGCCCCGAAGATTAGTTTTTTGAGTTTGATCCTGTCCTGGAGCCCCATCTTCTCCACCTGTTCGGCCAGGAGCAGGGCCATGGAAGCTGTAGAACACAGACAGGCGGGCTGGAGGTCTGTGAGGAACTGGAGCTGGAAATCCAGGTTGCCGGGTCCCAGGGGCACGGCCATGGCCCCAAAGTGTTCACAGCCCAGCTGAAAGCCGACTCCAGCCGTCCACAGTCCATAGCCCACAGCTATCTGGACCCGGTCCAGAGTGGTCAGCCCGGCCAGCTCAAAACACCTGGCCATCATGACCTTCCAGGTGTCAATGTCTTTTTGGGTGTAAGCCAGAATTTTTCTTTTGCCTGTGGTGCCTGAAGAGGCATGGATCCGGACTATCTGTTCCTGGGGGACGCTCAAAAGGGGCAGAGGGTAGCCCCTGCGCAGGTCTTCAACTGTTGTAAAAGGCAGTTTTTCAATATCCGCCAGGGAGGTTATATCTTCAGGCTTTATTCTGGCCTGATCAAATTTTTCCCGGTAAGCAGGGGAACCTGAACAGGCATGGGCCACGGTCCATTTAAGACCTTCCAGTTGAAGGGCAGCAAGCTGCTCTGGGTTCAGGTCCGGAAGAAAGCGTTTTTCCTTGTTCATTCGTTCCTCGTTGCCCTGGTCCTGATGGTTGAGCCATGGGATTATATTTTGGACGTAAAAGCCCTGAAACATACTTTTCTCTGAAACAGAGGTCAATATCCCGGAATCTGCTGCCTGGCAAGGAATTAAGGTTCCAGGGTGATGAGGTTAAAGAAATCCGGTTCATTTCCGATAAATGGTCCAGGGGGTGCCGCAATGAGACCTGACTGCCCTGGAGAGGGAATTCATATGACAAAAGCAAAGATTGCAGCCTTATGCCTGAGTCTGATCTGGGCCATGGTTCTGGTGCTTCCGGTGGGAGCCGGGGCCCTGGAGCAGGACGGGCATCCAGCTGAAGATCAGGATCTGGTTCCGGTTGCAGGCTCAGTGGACCGCTGGCAGGAGCTGGCCCAGGAATCAGCGGCCCAGGTCCGCAGGGTAGTTGATAGTAACTATTTTCTCAGGGACCAGGTCCTGTGGGTGGTCCCGGGAGGCAGTACCGACTTTGACCGGTCTTTCTACCGGATGCTTCAGTCCTCCCTGGCTGGTGAGGGACTGATGGTATCCATGGGTGAGCCGCGCAGGATAAAGATCTTTCACCAGGTGGATCTGGTCAGGCACCAGGTTCCAGGCCCGGAACACAAGCCTGTCTGCTATCCCCGGGTAACCCTGACCAATGGCTCGGAAAAAAAAGAGTGCAGTGAAGAGGACCAGACCAGAGAAGAGCAGGTCAGGGCAAGGGACAGAAGCACAGGTCTGGAAGCGGTGGTCCAGGTGGCCATGATGGATGAAGATGCCATCCTTTATGCCGGGACGTGGTATTTTCCAGTCCATCAGGAGGATGCCTGGCTTTACAGGCATCTTGTCAGGACCAATGAACCCGGGCTCAGGCGCTACAGCCTTGACCGGGTCCGGGAGTAAAGACTGAACAGGGAACAAAGGATTCAGGAAGATTCATGAACAAAAACAGAATATTTAAAGGCCTGCTCATGGCCATGTTATTGACCCTGTGGGCCGGGCATCTGCCCGGTCTGAACAGCCAGGCCGGTGCTCACGCCCTGAGGGAAAAGGCCTATTTCATGGCTGACATGCTTGAATACAATTTAAGCCCCGGACTGACCCGGCTGGACAGGCTGTCCTACGCCAGCTTTGTGGATCTTGACCAGCTCAGGGAGACATCTTCCCTGGGACGGGCCTTGGGAGAGCTTTTTGCCTCCAGGTTTGCCCAGCACGGTTATGACGTGCAGGATGTCAGGCTGATCAAGGACAGTCTGATTATCCAGGAAGGAGTGGGCGAGCTGGCTTTGTCCAGGGATATTCTGAATCTGACAGAGGCTTATCAGGTCCGGGCGGTCATAGCTGGGACTTATTCCAAATACGGTCAATGGATGCAGGTATCTGCCAGAATCCTGGATACTGGATCCAACAGGATCCTGGCAGCCTTTGATGAAGTCTTTCCCATGGATTCGGATCTGGAGGATCTGGTGGTCCGGACCCAGACCGCCAGGCCTTTTACCCTGCGGGAACCTGATCCGGTAGAGCCTCCTGTGGTTGAATACCCGGCCCTGTTCCTCAACCCGGCAGTGGGTTCAGATGCCAGGGTCATTCAGGCCAGGCTGGCCCAGATGGGTTATTATACCGGACCCATAGACGGAATCTGGGGACCCAGATCCAGGGAAGCCCTGAGAAAGTTCAGGACCCACCACGGCCTGCCTGGGGAAGGGTGGGACATGGAAGTGCAGAAAAAGATATTCAGGGATCTGAACTAGGGACCGGATCGTCAAGGATGGACTCCGGATCAAGACAGCTTTGAAAAGGCAGAACAATGTTAAGACCTTATTTTCAAGTTACCATGGCATTAATTATTTTGCTGATTATGCCCGGATGCCTCCGGAAGGAAGCCCCTCTTGAACGTCAGGTTTTCAGCCTGGTGGAGAAGAACTATCTGGCTGCGGATGTCCTGGGGCACCAGCTTGCAAACCATGATCTGGGCAAAAGACCGGTTTTGGCCGCTTCATTTGTCAGCCTGGATGATCTCGACCTTTCCAGCCCCCTGGGCCGGGTCCTGCCCCACCAGATAGCGTCCAGACTGGTTTCGTGCTACGGCTTGAATTTCATTGATATCCGGACCGGCAAATCCAGTCTGCGGATGGATATGGAGCAGGGAGAGCTGATCCTTTCCAGGGATCCGGAGCTGCTTTCCAGGGATGTTCAGGCCTACGCAGTGCTGACCGGAACATATTCAGTGGTTTACAACCAGGTTTATGTCAACGCCCGGATAATCCGTTCCATGGACCATTCAGTTCTGGCTTCTTTTGACTATATCCTCCCCTACAACAGGCTTGCCCTGGACCCCGGGGGATCCCCGGATCAGGCCGGCCCTGGAGGGGGATCTGATTTTGAGCCCAATGTCCTGGCCGGTTTTTAGGCCGGCCTTTACTTGGCCGGAAAAAGATGAAAAAAAGACCGGAACCAACGGGTTCCGGTCTTTTTTTCATTCATCAACACACTCCGGGCACTGCCGGACTGATTGTAACGGGATGTCTTTTGAGCAGATTCATTGAACGAGTCCACCATGTTTATGACCCCCTGCATTATTTCTGGGAGCATAAAACCACCAGGAAAATGGTGACCTTGACCCTGATCGGAGTCTTTCTGGTCAGCCTTATTCTCATTGAGTTGAACCGGTTCAGTCTTTTGCCCGGCCTTTTGTCTGAAATAATCCCTACCAACCCGTTTTATGCTGTTAAACTGGCTTTTTCCCTGCTGCTCATCAGCGAGGTCATCAGTCTGATCTTTATATTGCCCTGCTCGGTCTCCAGGGCCGTGGGCAAACAGTTTGAGATCCTGGCCCTGATATTTTTGCGCAATGCCTTCAAGGAACTGATCCATTTTTCCGAGCCCATCAAGCTGGCCGGTCAGCTTGATGCTGTTCTGCGCATCGGTGCATACGGCCTGGGAGCCCTGACCATTTTTGTCTTGCTGAGTTTTTACTACAGGCAGCAGGTAAAAAGAGAGGAAGCCGGTTCAGGCGGGGTCTTGTTTCAGTTTGTGGGAGCCAAAAAGATGGTGGCCCTGATCCTGCTTTTTCTGTTTTCCGCCCTGGCAGCATATAATGTAGCAGCCTGGTTCATGCCCCATGACGGAGTGGAATTTTTTGCAGAATTCTACACCATCCTGGTCTTTAGCGACGTGCTTATCGTGCTTATATCCCACAGCTTTTTCCCCCAGTTCAAAGATATCTTCAGAAACTCGGGCTTTGCCATTTCCACCCTGCTCATGCGTCTGAGTCTGACCGCTCCGCCGTACTATGACGTGCTCATAGGGGTGGGCGCGGCTGTCTTTGCCCTTTTCCTGGCCATGGCCTACAAGCGAAGCTTCAAGTGATCAATACAGGGACTGATCTGGATCAGAGCTGAGGATTTTTATATTTAACAGTCCGGCCTGACTGCCTTTGCCAGCACCAGGCCTGAAGAGGTTGCACTCATGTTCTCCAGGCCTTAAGGGATCCGGCCAGTTAAAGGCCCGGGCAGAAGGATTTCCAGACCAGAACCAAAAAGGACTGGTCTGGTTTAATATTCAATCCCCTTGCGGGCGCTGATATTCTTCTGGAAGTGATGCTTGGTTTCCAGGATATCAGAAACAGTGTCCGCCCGTTCCAGGAGCCATTGAGGAACATTTCTTCCGGTCAGGACCAGGCTGGTCCCCTGGCTTGAAGACCTGTCCATGATTCTGGTCAGTTCTTCTTTTTCCAGAAGGCCCATGTTCAGGGCATAGACAGCTTCATCCAGCACTATGAGCTGGTAGTCCTGGTCCAGCCTGTCCTGGACCCAGGCCAGCAGGTCAAGGACTCCGGACCGGTGCCGGCCCCGGTCCTTTTCATCCCGGTAGAATCCGTGGCCGGAAGCCAGAAAGTCATTGCCCAGCAGGGACTTGAGGATAAGCTGTTCCCCAGCCTGGCCGTCACGCTTGAGAAACTGGCCAAAGGCCACTTTTATCCCTGATCCAAGGGCTCTTACGGCCTGGCCAACGGCTGCAGTGGTCTTGCCTTTGCCATTGCCGGTGTAAACCAGGATCAGGCCCGGTTCTTGATATTTTTTTCCCATTGCCTGGCCTCTTTGATTATTTCCTCTTCACCGGGGACTTTTCGGTTCTGCATGAGCACCTGCCCGTTGCAGATGGTGGTGTCTATGCACTCGCTGGAAGCCGAGTAAACCAGGTTGGAGACAAGGTCATGGCCTGGAACCAGGGAGTAGTGGTTAAGATCCACCAGGATGCAGTCAGCCAGCTTGCCTGGAGCGATCCGGCCGGCATCCAGGCCGAAGATCCGGGCACCGTTGAGGGTGGCGCATTCAAGGGCCTGGGCCGCAGTGAACAGGGTGGGATCCAGGTAGACCTGTTCCAGATACTGTCTGAGGTCGGATTCCAGGACATTGGCCGGTACAGCCGCTCCTTCCAGACCGGCTGACTTGGCCAGCAGAGCAGCAATCTTCATCTCTTCCAGCATGTCCAGGTTGTTGTTGGAAGAGCACCCGTCAGTTCCCAGACCAATGCATATTCCCCGTTTGTGAATTTCCCTGAAGGGGAAGACCCCGGAGGCCAGCTTCATGTTGGAGACCGGGTTGTGGACCACCTTGACTCCCCGGCTGGCCAGGATATCCATCTCCTGTGCATTGACCCATACGGTATGGGCGGAAATCACGTTGGGTCCCAAAAAGCCGATGCTTTCCAGAAATTCCACTGGTCTCAAGCCGTGCCCCTGGATACAGTCCTCAACCTCCTTGCGGGTCTCAGCCAGATGGATGTTAATGAGCAGGTTGTTATCAGCGGCAAAGTCCCTGAGCCAGATCAGGGAGTCTCTGGATACAGTATAGACTGCATGGGGGCCTAAGATGTAGGTGATTCGCTCGTCAGGTTTGTTTTCACGGAAGAATTTTCTGGTTCTGGCCCGGAACTCCTTGGCTTTTTTGGGGTCGGAGAAGTCGATGAATACCGAGGACAAAGCCGCTCTGATGCCCATCTCCTCCACGGCCTTGATGGTGGCGGGCATATGCCAGTACATGTCGCAGAACATGGTGGTTCCGGTCTTGATCATTTCCAGGCAGGCCAGTCTGGCTCCGATGTAGATGTCCTCAAAGGTCAGCCTGGCCTCAAAGGGCCAGATATGATCCTGGAGCCAGGTAAAGAGTTCCAGATCGTCGGCATATCCCCGGAGCAGAGTCATGGCCGCATGGGTGTGGGCATTGATAAAGGACGGAAATATGGCCTTCCCGGTACCATCAATGACCTGGGAGGCCTGGACCTGCAGGTCCGGACAAACAGCGGTAAAACGGCTGTCCTGGATAAGCACATCCTGGACCCGGCTGTTCAGGAGAACGTTTTTAATTAAAAGGGACACAAAGCACCTGGATCAGCATGAGGAACAGTTTCCACCGGAACAGCCGGCACAGGCGCTGGAAGACCGGGTTGGGGAGGCACTGGCTGACGGACTCCCGGCCACTATGGGCCCTCCGGTTTTGAACTTGCATGCGGAAATGAGTTTTTCCACGTTGCTTGATCCGCAGTCAGGACAGGATACCGGGTCGTCCTCCTTAAAAATCAGCTCTTCAAACTCTGTTGCACATTTGGAACAGAAAAATTCATGTAAAGGCATTTATGTCATTCCTCCTAAAGATATGGTTTCAGCTCATCCACTGCCTCAAAGAGATAATAGTCTACCAGCCGGCACAAAAGGTGCCCGGCTGTAATCTGAATCTCCTGGATGAGGGGGGTGGATTTGTGGTCCACCAGGAGCAGGTGGTCGCAGTGATTCTTCATTTCTCCTCCGTTTTTCCCGGCAAAGCCAACGGTTATGATCTTCATTTCCCTGGCCCTGATCAGAGCCCGGGTCAGGTTGGAGCTGTTTCCGGAAGTGGAAATGCAGAACAGGACATCTCCCTCCCGGCCCAGGGCCCTGACCTGCTTGGAAAATATCCGGTCAAAGGAGTAGTCATTGCCGATGGAGGTGAGGACAGAGGTGTCCGTGGTCAGGGCCAGGGCCGGGAGGGGAGGACGCTCCATCATGAACCTGTTCACGAATTCAGCTGTCAGGTGCTGGGCATCGGCAGCGCTTCCGCCATTGCCGCAGAACATGAGTTTGCCTCCTTCAACAAGAGAGGCAGAAGCTATTTTGGCCACATGGACCAGGGTTTCCGCCTGGGCGGCAAAGAATTTCTCCCTGGCTGCAGCTCCCTGGCGGGAATGGTCCAGAATGATTTCAAGTCCTTTGTCTGGCATGTTCTTCTCCGTTATTTTTGAGACACATCTGTCTTTATAGGTTCTGGACAGAGGCAGGTCAATTATTGATCCCGGGAATTTTTGCCCGGCCCGGGACTTTTCATTTACTGTATTTTGGCATAATCTTGCTTCAGAAGGATGAGCCACAAGAATAATGCCATGGTCCCACATCTGATCAAACGCTGCCAGCCGGAACTGGGAAGCAGTCTGATCCTCATCGGTATGCCCGGGTCAGGCAAAACCACCATGGGCCGGATAATCAGCCGAAAAACAGGCCTGGCCTGGGTGGACACGGACTACCTCCTGGAGTCCTGGTGGGGCATGCCCCTGCAGGCTGTCCGGGATCGTCTGGGTCTGGACGGCTTTTTAAAGGCTGAAGAAGAGCTGGTGGAGTCCATGAATTTTTTCAGGACCATCATCTCCACAGGCGGGAGTGTGGTCTACAGTGTCCGGGCCATGAAAAGGCTGGAGGAGCTGGGCAGGATCGTCTATCTCAAGGCAGATCTGGAGACCATCCAGCAGCGGCTTCAAAACACCTCCACCAGGGGGCTGGCCATCAAGCCGGGCCAGTCCATGGCTGATGTCTTTCTGGAAAGAAGACCGTTGTACAAAAGATATGCCAGGCTGACCATTGATACTGACCTGGCTGGACCTGAGCAAAACGCAGACAAGATAATCAAATGGCTGGAAAGATAAAAAAGGCCATGCCCAGAGTGGTTTTTCAGAGGCTGGGCAGGCTGTATGAGCAGATGGAAGAGGCATATGCCGGGATCGCCCGGGAGATGGGGTTCACCTGCATGGATTGTCCGGAAAATTGCTGTACCAGCTATTTCCGGCATCACACCAGGGTGGAATGGGCTTATTTTCTGAAAGGACTGGAACAATGTGCTCCTGAACTGCGCACCCGGATCATCTCCCGGGCCCGGGATTATGTGGTGCAGATGGACAGGGATCTGAAGCAGGGCAGGAAGCCGGATTCCATGTGTCCGGTCAATGAAAACGGCCTGTGCATGCTTTATTCTCACCGCCTCATGATCTGCAGGCTGCACGGGGTGCCTACGGTTCATACCCGGCCTGACGGGCAGCAGCTTGAGTTTCCAGGCTGTTTCAGGTCTGTGGAAAAGACTGGGGACCTCAGGGAGTACCCAAAACTGGACAGGACCCTGTTCTACAGAGAGCTGGCCGGGCTGGAGCAGGCCTTTGTCGGACCCAAGATCAAAAGTCTGCCCAGAGTGGATCTGACCCTGGCCGAGATGATCGTTATGGGGCTGCCAAAGCTTTCAGCCTGATCTTTATCCTGCTAAGTTAACCGCTGAACCCGGTTCTGGCAGGGTCTGGGCTTTAACTGGATTTAACTGACCGGTCAGGGGTTAGCGAGGAAAAAGATGAAGAAAATCATTTTGTTGTTGTCAGTACTTCTGTTCATGGCCGGGTGCTCTCATCTGAGCGTCAGACATCTGGACAAGAATCCGTTCAGTCTGAACCAGACAGACCACCTTGGCATGAGGTTCCTGGATTTTGAGTATGTGAGCATGGTGGAAAACGGGGATTACGTGGTCACCGGGGTGGCCCTGCCCAAAACCGATGTCCTGCCGGGCTGGGCAGAATGGCTTCATGATTTCTGGCTGGCTGTATATTTGAGCGATGAAAAAGGCAAGGTCCTGGCCAGGGACCATCAGGTCTTTTCCACCCGCAGACTCGATCCGGTGGATGGCATCCCCTTTGAGTTCCGGCTGGAGCCGGAAAAGATGCCGGTAACCAGGGATATCTTCCTGACCTTTGGCTACCGGATGAACCTGTCTGAAAGCAGATATGTCCGGCCCAGCCAGGACAAGCCCCTGACCGGCGAAAGAAGCGTGTTCTTTGCCAGTGAAGGGGCCTTGGCCAGATAATCATTTGGGCAGAATCCGCATCAGATAGCTTTGATCAGAATCAAGATAGGTTTGAGCCAGTTCCTTGATCTGGGCAGGGGTGATCTGGGCGGCCAGTTCGGTCATTTCCAGGTTGTATTCAAGATCCAGCCCCTGTACCAGCAGGGAAGCGGCTTCGCTGGACCGGCTGGAAATGGTCTGTCTGCCCCGGTGGTATTCTCCGTAGATAAGATTGGCTGCCCTGGCCACTTCATCCCTGCCCAGTTCCTGATCCCTGAGTCCGGCAATAACCTGCTGGAATCCATCCACTGCCTGGTCCACCCTGTCTTCATAGGTCCCGATATACAGGGCCAGAAATCCGGTGGCAGGACTCTGCCAGAGAAGGGAAGTCACTGAATAGGCCAGTCCCTGTTTGTCCCGCAGCTCTCTGAACAGCACTCCCCCCTGACCGGCCAGAACCCTGTTCAAGACGCTGAGGCCGGGAGTGTGCCCGTGTTCCTTGCCTGGAATGGGAAAGATCATGAGGATATGGGCCTGGCTCCTGTCCTTGAGGTCCACGTCCTTAATCCGTTGATCAGACCAGATAAAGTCCGGAGTCAGTTCCTCCTGGCGGACCTGGATTGTTTTCAGGGAATCCACGAACCGGTCCAGGGCCTGCTGGTCAATGCTTCCGCAGACTGAAACCACAAAGGGCTGGGCTCTCTGGCTGTCCCAATAGCTTTGGACCATTTCCGGAGTGACCTGCTCCAGGAAATCCTCCTCTCCCAGGTGCAGGTAGCCATAAGACCCGGAAGCGAACAAAAAGGGAAACAGGTGTCTGAAGGCATAACCCAGGGGCCGGTCTTCCTGCTGTCTGATGTCGGCTATCTGGTCGGAAGCAGCCCGCTGCAGTTCACCTGGTCCGAATCCCGGAGACAGAATCATTTCAGAAATCAGATCCAGGATCTGGGAACTGTGGTCTCTGGGAAACCTGGCTGACACATTGAAACTGTCCCTGGATGCTGAAGCGGTGATTGAAGAGGCCCTGTCCCGCAGGAATTCCTGAATCTGTTCAAAAGACCTGTCCCGGGTCTGCCTGGTCAGGGTCCTGGCCGAGAGTTCGGGCAGCCCCTGCTGGTCACCGGAGACCAGGCTGTTTCCCCCGGGCCAGGCTATGTTGACCGATGCATGGGGCAGGTGATGGTCAGGGATAAGGACCAGGGTCCTGCCGGACCCCAGATCCAGGATCCTGGTCTCTCCTTCTTCCGGCAGCAGTTCAGGCTCAGGCTTCTGGTCTGGACAGGGAGCCTGATCCAGAGAGGAAACAAGCAGGTCCCGGGACAGGGGGACCTGTTCCGGGGTCAGGGTGGTGACCACCATCTGCTCCGGGCAGAGATAATTATCGATTAGATCCTGGAGATCCTGGTGGCTGACCCGCTGCAGGTTGTGCAGGTACTGCTCCTGAGCCCGGGGTGATCGCTCAAAGAGCTGACTGAATCCCAGTCTGCCGGCTTTTCCACCCAGGGTCTCCCTTGCCCGGAACAGACTGTCCTCGATATTTGTCACGGCCCGCTGGATCTGCCCGGCAGAAAAGTCCTCAGCCTTGAGTGTGGTCAGTCTGTCCAGGAATTGTTCCCAGAAGGGTTCGATCCTGTCCGGACCCAGCTGGACGTAGAAATACATCAGGCCGGCCCGTTCCAGGGAAAGGACCTGGGCAGAGATATGGTCCACCATTTCCAGGTCGTACTTGAACTGACGAAAGAGCATGGAAGTGCTGTCCCCGCCCAGAAGGTAGGCCAGCACATCAAAGGCTGCCGTCTTTGGTGAGTTGAGGTCCGGGGCTGGGACAGCCATGGCCATGTAGGCTTTTCTCCACGGGCCGTGTTCCACTCTGACCCGGTCCTGGGGGGCCATGGCCCGGTCAAAGATATCAGGTATGGGCCTTGGCAGGGTCAGGTGGTCACTGTTCTGGAGTCCTCCGAACAGTTTCCGGGCCTCGTCCAGGACCTGGTCGGCCTGAACCCGGCCGCTGATAGCCAGGACCATGGATCCGGGCTGGTACATGTGCTGGACATAATCCTTGAGATCCTGCTGTTCAAAGCTTTTGACTGTTTCCGGGTATCCCAGGATGGGATGGAAATAAGGGGTTTCGTGGAAAATCATGGACTGGATGGACCTGAAAACCCTGCTTCCGGGATTGTCCAGAGATCTCTGAATTTCAGCCAGAACCACGTTTTTTTCCCTGGCCAGTTCATCCGGGTCAAACACCGAGCCAAAGATCATATCCTGGAGCACATCCAGGCCCAGCCTCCACTTTTGGGCAGGCAGGTCAATGGTGTACACGGTGTAGTCAAAGCTGGTGGCTGCATTGAGATACCCACCGGCCTCTTCAATTTCAGTAGCCACCTGCCCGGGACCCCGTTTCTGGGTCCCTTTGAAGACCATGTGTTCAAGAAAATGGCTGATGCCTTCCTGGCCCGGCTGTTCATGGGCTGATCCAGCCCTGACATAAAGACGCATCGATACCAGGGGGAAGCGGTCATCCTGGTCAATGAGCACTTCCATTCCATTGGGGAGGATGTAGTATTCCTGGGCTTGGGCCATGTTCTGGTTTCCTGTAAGTATTAATAGGGCTGGAAGAAGGATTGCAATTTTGATTATATTTTTAAGCATGTTGTATCTCCGCCAGGTTGTAAGGTCATGGTCTGGTCCGGTTCAGGGAATCAGGGTCAAAGGCTGGTTGGAAGAGTTCCCGGTCCACCTGGTCAGGGTCATCCGAGTAGAGCCTGATCAGGTTGCGCAGGTGGAAAAAGCTCTGTTCATTTATCCTGATGAAGTCAAAACTGGTTCCCCTTGACGAACTTGATTTGACCACAGCCTGGATATCAATCCTGACCCCTGAACTGAGCCTGATGCTCAGGGAGCAGGGGGAGCCTGCCTCAAGTTCAGAGCGGAACTCGGCCCGGAGTCCTTTGAGGCTTATATCTCTGGTCATGGAGACCAGCCGGATATCTCCCTGTTTGATGACTACCGGCAAATCAAGGCTGATTCTGAATCTTTTTCTTTTTTCATCCTGCATATTTTTTCCGGATTAATGTTGAAATAAAAAACAGCTCAAGTCAAAAGTTGGGTCCGGGATAAAAGATTTTACCACTCATAAGAGGTGGTCAGGATTTTTTTCGTTGCACAGGTACTCAAAATAAAGTATGGTAAAAATACATTTTTTTATCTGTACCAAAGATCAGGATTGATATTATCCTTCTGTTTTTATTTAGTGTTTAATCTTTGTTTAGGCAAGAGTCCGGGATATTTTTTCTGCAACCCATGACCTGAAAGGGAGATTGATTATGGACCCCTGGAGCCTGGTCCCCATTGCCGATACCATCCCGACCAGCTGGGGATGGTTTTATTTTTTTCTGGTCCTGACCTTTATCCTTCATCTTCTGCTGATGAACGCCATGCTGGGCACCGGAATCATTTCCCTGGTCCGGCTGGTCAGGAAGGGAAATGAGGCCTGTCCGGTATGCAAGGATTTCTCCCTGAAGCTGCCCTACAAGATTGCCTTTACCATCAATTTCGGAGTGGCTCCTCTGCTTTTCCTCCAGGTCCTCTACGGACAGTTCATCTACGTCAGTTCGATCATGATGGCTGTTTACTGGCTGAGTGTGGTAGGGATCCTGGTGATTCTTTATTACAGCGCTTATATTTATGACTTCAAATACGACCAGTGGCCCCAGCTGAGGGTCTACTTCCTGGGCCTGTCCGTGGTCCTGGCCCTGGTCATCGCCTTTATGTTCACCAATAATATGACCTTGATGCTCAGTCCTGAAAAATGGACCGGGTATTTTGAGAACCGGTCCGGGACCATGCTCAATCTGGGCGATCCCACCCTGATTCCCAGGTATCTGCACTTTGTGGTGGCCTCGGTGGCAGTGGGCGGCCTGGTCATGGCCATCAACTGGAAACTCAAAGCTGATCCCAAGGGGACTGAATATATCGACCAGGGCATGACCTGGTTTTCATACGCCACCATAGTTCAGATTGCTGTGGGCCTGTGGTTTCTCATCAGTCTGCCCCAGGAGATCATGCTTTTGTTCATGGGCGGTTCCATGCTTCATACCGGGATTTTCCTGGTGGGGCTGTGCGGAGTAGGGCTCATCCTTGTGTTCAGCTTCAAAAAGATGGTCTGGGCCACAGCCGGCGGGCTGATCCTGACCATTACCTTTATGGTCCTGATGCGGGACCTGGTCAGAAACGCTTACCTGGCTCCCTATTACCATCCCTCGGAACGGGTGGTCATTCCGGAATACGCTCCCCTGTTCATCTTCCTGATTGTTTTTGTCCTGGGTCTGGGAGCGGTCTTTTACATGCTCAGGCTGGCCTTTGAGGCAGGAAAGGAGGGCTAAATGAACTATCCAGTATGGGAACTGTATACTCTGGGCGGGGGCTTTTGGATAGCGATCATAGCTGTGCTGCATGTGTTTGTGGCCCATTTTGCCATAGGCGGCGGCCTGTTTCTGGTGCTGACCGAGAAAAAAGGCTACCGGGAAAACTCGCAGCAGATCCTGGATTACACTAAAAAACACGCCAAGTTCTTCATGCTCCTGACTCTGGTCTTCGGGGCAGTGTCCGGGGTGGGCATCTGGTTTGCCATTTCCCTGATCAGCCCGGCAGCCACGTCCAGGCTGATCCATACCTTTGTCTATTTCTGGGCCATTGAATGGGTCTTTTTCATGGCCGAGATCGTGGCCATTTTTGTCTATTTTTATACTTTCGGCAAAATGGAGCGCAAAAAACACCTCCTGGTGGGCTGGCTCTATTTTATTTTTGCCTGGCTGTCCCTGTTCATGATCAACGGGATCATCGCCTTTATGCTCTCGCCAGGGGCCTGGCTGGAGACAGGCAATGTCTGGCACGCCTTTTTTAACCCGACCTTCTGGCCGGCCCTGTTTTTCCGGACCTTTATCGCCCTGATGCTGGCCGGTCTGTACGGGTTTGTGACCTCGTCCTGGATCAAGGACCCGGATTTCCGGGAGACCATGATCCGCTACTGTGCCAAGTGGCTGCTTTTACCTTTTGTTTTTCTCATCCTGTCCGGTCTGTGGTATCTCTCAGCCGTGCCCGAAGGGGCCAAGGCCATGATCCTGGGGCGTTCCCCGGAAATCGTACCCTTTTTCCGGGCCTTTATCTGGCTCTCAGTAATTATTGTCCTGGGCGGGCTTTTGTATTCCATCCGCATGCCCGGAAGCATCAAGCGTCCGGTAGCCTTTGTCCTTTTGTTCATCGGGCTTTTATACATGGGCAGCTTTGAATGGATGCGCGAGGCCGGGCGCAGGCCTTTTGTCATCTATGAACACATGTATTCCAATTCCATTCCAGTGGAAATGGAAGAGCAGATCAATGAGCAGGGTCTTTTGACCCTGGCCAGGTGGGTGGAAAACCGGGAGATCACCGAGGCCAACATGAATGCAGCCGGCCGGGAGATCTTCAACCTGCAGTGTATCAGCTGTCACAGCCTGGACGGGCCACTTAACGACATCCGGCCCATTACAGCCAAGTACGGTTTGTACGGCATGGATGCGGCCCTGAATGGTATAGGCAAGATCTACGACTATATGCCCAGATTCATGGGCACCAGACAGGAGCGTCTGGCCCTGGCCCGGTTTATTGTGGAGGATATTCATGCCAGGGCTATTTCTACCCCTGAAGTGCCCCGGCCTGCAGTAATTGACTTTGAAATTCCGCCCTTTGATCCTGAAACAGACGAATACGTGCTCCTGGCCTGGAACAACCTGGGGCTCAAGTGCATAACCGATTGCGATGATTACTGGTCAATGCTGCCCCCGGGCAATACCTTGTACGCCCAGCTGGTGCGCAGGGATGCGTTTCCGGAAATCGTTCTGGACGATGTAGTAATCACTTACCGGGTGGAACAGGGTTTTGAAAACCCGGCTGATCATGTCTCATTCTGGGATAATTCCAGGTCGTTGATGGGCCGGGAAATCTCCAGGAATGTCGGACCCACCGGTCTGGGCATGGAAGGCCGGTTCACCCTGAATGACGACCTGATGACCTTTGTGGCCGGAGGGATTCCGGTTGTACCCTATGCTGACGACGGAAGCATCAATCCGTACCCGTTCTTTTACGTGGAAGCCTGGGACCAGAATACCGGGGAACTCCTGGCCTGGACCAAGGCCGTGGCCCCGGTATCAGCGGAAATGGGCTGCAATACCTGTCACGGCGGAGAATGGCGGGTCCAGGGGACCATGGGCATTGCCGCAGAAACTGCTTCGGATGTGCTTAAGCTCCACGACAAGCGCAACAGGACCGAACTCATGGCCGGGGCCGAGGCTGGACAGCCCGTACTCTGTCAGAGCTGCCATGCTGATCCCCTGCTCAATGCTGAGGGCGATCCTGAACTTTTGAACCTGCCGGCAGCCATCCACGGTTTTCATGCCAACTACCTGACCGACCGGGAAGGCCCGGAAACCTGCAATACCTGTCACCCCAGCCATCCTGACGGATACACCGACTGCAAGCGCGGGGTGCATGCCACCACCGTCAAGCTGGACTGCACCTATTGTCACGGCACCCTGGAAGATCACGCCCTGACCCTGTTGAAAGGGGAATATGAACAGGGCAAGACTGAGCGGGCCGGCAAGCTGATGCGCCATATCGAGCCCAGGCTGGTGGCTTCCCTGGATGAGATCAACCCCAGGACCCCCTGGAATCAGCAGCCCGACTGTCTGACCTGTCACAGGGACTTTGAACAGCCGGAGAGTCATGATGTTCGGGCCTTTAATGTCTGGAACGAGCAGGTGGGCGAGCTGTACCGGCTGCGGGCCGATGATGTGGGGCTGATGTGCCAGTCCTGCCACGGGGCAACCCATGCCGAGTATCCGGCTGTGAATAAGTTCGGACTGGACCGGGACAATGTCCAGCCCCTGCAGTATCAGAATGAGCCTTATGCCATCGGGGCCAACAATAATTGCGCGGTCTGCCATATCCAGGAGATGGATTTTGAGGGCCATCATCCGGGTATCCTGGAGGGAACCAGGAACAAACGGGATTAAACCTGGAAAGATCCAGGCAAAAAAAGGGAGCCGTTACGGCTCCCTTTTTTATGGACTAGTCTTTTTTGTGGTCGTGGGAATGGGGTATTGCTTCCCCGGTCTTGGGATCATGGTCGTGATCGTGTTCATGGGGATGGGAATGGGTCTTGTCTCCGTGGGAGTGTTCATGGGTGTGAACATATTTCTGGTGTTTGGATTCCTTTTCAGGTCCGCAACCGCAACCATTGCACATAATTTCCTCCTTATTTTTCCTGTAAAAAATCCCATAAGTCTGTTTTCCGGGTTTGGCAATGAGTACCTGACCGGGCAGGACTGACCAGGACTTGAATCCTCCAGACCTTAACCTGGCTACCACCTTGATTTAAAACAATATTTATGTTCGGTTTGGCCTGGGTTTTTTATTTTCCCAACAGCGGGTTGAAAAAGTCCTTATCAAGCCTGCTAAACAGAGGGCTTCTTAATGTAACTGCCCGGGATTGCTGTTACTGCGAGCACCCCGAAGGTGCGGGGCAATAGTATGGATAGCCAGCTGAGATTGCTTTGCTTGCAAGGACCAGGAAAATCACTCGGTTTAAAAGTTACTTAATGGTCAGGGTGAAAAAGTATCCACCGGATTTAACATGGACCTGACTATGGTCAGTTGAAGGAGAAATTCGGCATGAATCAGAATTTTTTGGAACGCATATTGTGGCTGCACAGCCAGATATGCCGGAATGCCTTTCCCAGCCCAGGAGGTCTGGCCCGGAAATTTGAAATTTCTTCCAGAACGGCCCAGCGGACCGTGACCAGTTTCAGGGACAGATTCCAGGCTCCCATTGAATACGACCGGACCAGAAAAGGGTATTATTACATAGAACCAGGTTTTGAGCTGCCCTTTGCCAGGTTCAGTCAGGAGGAAATCCTGACTCTGATCCTGGCCTGGAACCTCCTGGAAAAGAGCACTGGGGGGTACATCAGCTCTTCCATTGAAGACTTCAGCCGGAAGCTGATTGCCGGGACCAGCCGCATGGGCCTGACCAGGCAGAAAATGGAGCAGTCTTTTTCCGTGGTCTGGAACGGGCATTCTCCAGCCCAGGCCCAGGTTTTTGAAGATGTTTCCAGGGCATTGCTGGACCAGAAAATCCTGTGTTTTTCCTATACTTCTCCGGCCATGAACCAGACTACCAAGCGGAGCGTGGAGCCCCACCATCTACAGCATTATATGGGGTCATGGGTGCTTATTGCCTTTTGCCTGGGCAAAAAGGACTGGCGCAAGTTCTATCTGTCCAGGATGGAGGAGGTGCAGCAGCAGGACAAGACTTTTGTCCCCCGGCCTCCTGATCAGTGGCAGTACCAGGTGGAGGAGAGTTTTGGCATTTTTCAAGGCCGGGAAAACAGGCCGGTTATTCTGCGGTTCAGCCGGTTCAGGGCCAGATGGATCAGGGAGCAGATCTGGCATCCGGATCAAAAGATGAGAGACCTGGAAGACGGCTCCCTGGAGCTGGAAATCCCGGTGGCTGATTTTCGGGAGATCAAGCTGAAGGTGCTGTCATTCGGATCGGACGTGGAAGTGGTCAGTCCTGAGGAGTTGAAGCAGGAAGTGGCTTTTGAAATTCAGAAAATGGCCCGGATTTATAAAAAATGAAGATTTGTTTTTTGACAGACATGAAATGACGGTCCGGGTGTGCTAGGGTGGAAATAGATTCAAGGAAAAAGTTTTATCGAGGTGAACCGTGGCAACGTTTAATCGTTTTGAGGAATTGCCGGTCTGGCAGGAAGCCATCAAACTTGCAGATGAGGTTTATAACTTAACTGAAGGGCCTGACTGGAAAGGAAGCTACAGTCTCAGGGATCAGTTGGAGCGGGCTGCCCTGTCCGTGTCCAATAATATTGCCGAAGGATTTGAGCGCGGGACCACCAGCGAGCTGCTGGTTTTTCTGTATATTGCCAGAGGGTCGGCAGGTGAAGTACGTTCCATGCTCTGTTTTCTGGAACATCGCTCTTCCTTTGCCAATTTCAAACCTCAAATTTCAAATCTGAAATCCACAGCAGAGAGCTGTTCCCGCCAGCTCCGGGCTTGGGCAGATCATCTGCAAAATACAGAAATCAAAGGTCAGAGGCACCTGAATGAAAAATCCAGGAAGCAGTATCAAATACAAAAGGATGCAGCTGTTTTTAAAAAGAAGTTGCGGGAGAGCTTACCTGAGGGACATCCTCTAAAAAGGGGTTCGGAATGAATATGTTAGCTGAAAAAAAACACCTAAAAGCAATCCTGCACTCCAAACGGGCGAATATATATTATCTTGAACACTGCCGGGTATTGGTTAACAGCGGCAGAGTTGAATATCTGACCCAGGATCAGGACAAGCAGGCCTATTGGAATATTCCCATTGCCAATACCTCTGTGATACTCCTTGGCACAGGAACTTCCATTACCCAGGCTGCTGTGCGTATGCTCTCTGCCGCCGGAGTCATGCTGGGATTCTGCGGGGGCGGGGGCAGTCCGCTATTTGCCGGAACTGAAGTGGAATGGCTTTCACCGCAAAGCGAGTATCGGCCCACGGAATATGTCCAACAGTGGCTCTCATTCTGGCTGGATGCCGGAATCCGCCTGGAAGTTGCAAAAAAGCTTCAGCAGAGGCGGGTAGATAACATTCGCCGGATCTGGGAGCATGAAGGTCTATACCAGGAATATGGGCTGTACGCTGATGACCCGGACATGCAGCGAATACTTGAACGCACCGGAAAAGAGGTCATTGGTGCCGGGGATACGCAGAAACTATTGCAGATCGAGGCCAGGGCAACCAAAGGGATATACAGGTATGTAGCAACGGCTCTGGATATTAGTGATTTTACCAGAAAACACGAAGGGGGAGACAGGGCCAACGATTATTTGAATCACGGCAATTATCTTGCTTATGGTTTGGCAGCAACATGTCTATGGGTTTTGGGTATTCCCCATGGTTTTCCGGTTATGCATGGTAAAACCAGGAGGGGAGCTTTGGTCTTCGATGTAGCTGATCTAGTGAAAGACGCTCTGGTTTTGCCTACAGCGTTTATCAGTGATTTACGCGGTGATCGGGAACAGGAGTTTCGTGATACAATCATCGACTTGTTCTTGAGCCATAAGGCGTTGGATTTGATGATAGATTCTGTTAAAGCAATCTGTTCTGAATACGGACGGCCTTGATGATAGTTTTTTTTGTTTCCGAATGTGAGAAAAAAGCCCGCAAGAGAACAGTCCAGATCTTGGACAGCTTTGCGGAGAGGGTGGGAAAGAGCACGTGGAAAACTCGTTTGACCATGGAAGGGCTCAAAACGATAAAGTTACTTTTGAGTCGGAACGCAAGCAGACACACTGCTGTGGCCTGTCACAGGGTTGTTGGATATGGAAATACCAGGCTGTTGTGGGTTATCGGGAACAAAAGAAAATTCAACCGGTATGGGATAGTCCCCACGAATTACTCCCGGATTGATTCAATCAAACAGTTAGATAACGACTGGCATTATCTGGAGGCGATAAAATTATGCGTGGCACTGGCCGGACTGTTTCACGACTGGGGCAAGGCATGGGATGCTTTCCAGGATTTGTTGCGGGAGAACAGACATACCGACTATCTGCGACATGAGTTTGTTTCTCTTCTTTTTTGGGCCGCATTTGTCCGGGGCAGGGAGCCGCAAGAATGGTTTTCTGATCTGCAACACCCCCATGTCTCAATGGAAAAGGAGTTGATTAACCGGGCTGGTGTCTGTCTTGAACAAGACTGTTTTCCCTTCAAGGCCCTGCAAGATCCCCTCTCTATTTTGATAGGTTGGCTGATATTGAGCCATCATTTATTGCCCCATCCAAAAGATGGTTCGCTTTCGCCGTGTAGCCTTCATGAATCGCTTCTACATTCGGTGAATTCTGAATGGGGTTTTTTGAAGAAGCAGGTCGAGACACATTGCGGATGGTCTTTTTCTCGTGGGCTTCCCTGCCGGTCCTCCCTCTGGACCAAGAGGGCTGCTAAATGGGCCGCGCGGGGGAAGAATCTTGTGCAAAAAGAAGTATTCCTTAACGCAGAGTGGGGCAAGTCCCTACGGCAGATGGCTGTATTAGCTCGAACCGCTTTGATGATCGGCGATCATGAATCCTCCCACAAGGCGGAAAGTCAGGAAAAGAACAAAAAGGAGAACAATCATTCAGCCAAAGGAAGCGACAAGCCAGATGCGCTGTGGGCTAAGTCCTTGAAAAAGGGAATCGGTTCTTCCCCGGTCCTGCTTGATTCTCATTTGCTTGACGCAACCACCGAGGCGCTCTCCCTTTGCCACTTGTTCCCCTATTTTGAACAAAGACTTGCATGTGTGGAATCTACCGAGGCGATTGAGAGGAAATCAAAAGGTGATTTTGTCTGGCAGGACCGGGCTGCGGACAGGGTACGCAAAAGTGTAAAAGAATCCGGAATAGGGCAAAGAGGTGTGTTTTGCCTGAACATGGCCAGCACCGGCACAGGCAAGACTTTTGGTAATGCCAAGGTTATGAATGCTATCCAGGGTGGAAGGTTGAGATATACCCTTGCGCTGGGACTTCGAAGTTTGACTTTGCAGACCGGGGATGAATACCGGGACCGCATCGGCCTGGACAGTTCAGAATTGGCCGTAGTTGTAGGCTCAAGACCCTTCAGAGATTTGCACGAATTGCGAAATAATCAGGAAAGTGACCGCGATGAGCCAGGCTGGAATATTTATTCGGATTGGAAAGAGGTGATCTTTTCTTCCAATGTGCTGGATGAAAAGTTGTCCACCAAGCTGGCTACCCACCAGGCCAGACAGATCCTGTACAGCCCGGTACTGGTCTGCACCATTGATCATGTCATGGGGGCTACTGAAGGGGTGAGCAGGGGCAGACACATTCTGCCTTGGTTGCGGATGCTTTCTGCTGACCTGGTTATTGATGAAGTGGATGACTTTGACGGAAGCGATCTGGTGGCCATCCTGCGCTTGGTGCATCTAGCCGGAATGCTCGGCCGCAACGTGCTCTTGTCCTCTGCTACCATACCTCCTGCCGTGGCTGAGGGTGCCTTTAATTCCTACCTGGGAGGCTGGAGGCTGTTTGCCCACACCAGGGGCCGGAAAAAGGAAGTGTTGTGCTCCTGGGTTGATGAAACCATGGGGGCCAGGGTTGCCAGCTTTGGAAATGGTTCAGAGTTTTCAAAACAACATGACAGGTTTACTGCCTTGCGCATCAAAAAAATCCGGAAGCAGCCGGTTAAACGCAAGGGGGCAATCCAGCCTGTCAGCGTGGACAATTTTACCGGTCAGGTCCTGGACTCAGTACTGGAACTCCACAGTCAGCATGCCGGTGTTTACAGGAACAAAAATGTGTCTTTTGGCGTGGTGCGCATGGCCAATATTACACCATGTGTGAAAATGGCTCGTTTTTTTCTGCAGGCGGATCTTCCTCCGGATACAGAGATCAAGGTTCTTCCATATCATTCCAGGTTCCCGCTTATCTCTCGCCACTATATTGAAAAAATGCTTGACGCGGTACTCAAGCGCAAGAATCCGGAAAAGGCCTGTGAACACCCAGAGGTATACAAGCATATTAAGCAGACAAGGAAAAAGAACATTCTGTTCATAGTTGTGGCCACTCCGGTGGAGGAAGTCGGCCGGGATCATGATTTTGACTGGGCCGTGCTGGAGCCTTCTTCGGTCAGGTCCCTGGTACAGATGGCAGGTCGTGTCCTCAGACATAGAAAAAGACAAAGGCTTAATGCGCCGAACGTCGTTGTTCTGAGCCACAATATCCGGGCCTTGCTCAAGGAAAAGATTGCTTACACACGCCCAGGTTACGAATCAGGAGAATTAAGCCTGGAAAGTCATGACCTGCGTGAAATCCTGGATGAGCACATGATAAACGAACGGATTGATTCTGGAATGAGAATCGGCCGCATCAGCAAACCAAATCCACAGAAAAGTCTTCTTCACCTAGAACATGTCAGCCTGGATTCGTTTTTAACCCAGGGAGAAAACAGTGATTACAAAAAAGTGTCCGGGTGGCTGTATGGGCCATATTATCTGACAGATATTGCTCAAAGGGCAAGACCGTTCAGAAAGGGAAGTCGTGAGCAAAACTTTTTTATTTTTCCAGAAGAGCCAGATCTGAGGGAAAAGTTTTATAAAAAGGATGACTCAGGAAAATTCATCTTGTTTGATATTGTGAATTTTCAGCACGTGGGCTTGAGCTGGAAAGAGAAAAAGCGTCTCTGGTTGCCGGTAAACTATTATTCCCAGCTTGAGGACATCGGTCAGGAATTAGGGCTAACTGTTAATCAGGCCGCAACCAAGTTTGGAGAGATCTCAGTGCCTGACTACATGTTGGAGGCCGGGCAGAAAGCGCTTAAATTTAATCCTGACCTTGGCTTGTGGCAGGAAAAGGATTTTGGAAGCCTGTTTGAATAAACCAAAAGGAGGTGAGCTTATGCCGCAAACATTGGAAGAATTGGCCGCACAGAAAAAAAAGGACCCTGGCGAGATGCTCAGGGAGAACCTTGCCCGGGAGCTGAAAAATATGATGCGCCCGGCTACCCATATCGGGAAGTATACTCATCCCCAGGCTAAGGATGATATGTCTATCCTCTGCGAGAATTCAAAATGTGAAGGCGGGTATGTTTGTTTCGGCAATTTTAAGGCAGAATTGAAAGATTATGCAACAGGCAATGCAGTTTACCTGCCACATTCCAAGACCATGGAAGCAATGATGCAGGATGGCAGGACAGTAAGGGAGCACTTAGAGCATGGTTCTTCAGATTTACAGCGTATTGCCTCAGTTGATGAAAAAGAATTGAAAAGATGGGCGGAAAATTTTCAGGAAAGAGAAAAACAGGGCAAATTCTCTTCACGAACTGATTTTAAGCTTAAACAGGTTTATCTGCCCCTGGAAAATGGCCAGTACAGACTGATGACCCTGCTGCCCTGTTCCGTGCTTATCTGGGAAATGAAGTCCCGGATAAACTCTCGCGAGTGGGATACTAGAATAGAAAACAACAAAGAGTATAATGTCCGGATTTCATTTGTGGATCACTGGGTGAGAAAATATGGCGGGACAAAGCCGCAAAATGTCAGCCATCTGAATAATGAAAACGGCGGCAATGTAAGGGTGCTGACATGTCTTCCGCCCTCGCTTGGAAGGGACTATGAATTGCCAAAGCGCAATTTTTTCAACCAAATCAGGGTCTACCTCCCTAAAAATCCCCAGGAAGCTCAAAAAGGAGTTGGCCATCTGTTCATTTCGCTCTATTCGTCTTTACTCCAAGATCCCAATACCCATTGGGCACGCAGAAAAAAGAAGGGCATTCTTCGGGCAATAATTGAACGTGGAGTAATATGGCCTGCGGAGAAAATCATATCCAGTGCCGATCCTGGCTGGTCCCTGGAACACAAATACGCTGCACTGCCCCCGGCCCAGAAAGCATGGCTTGATCCTTATGCTCCAGTTGCTCACGAAGATGACATGGTTCAGAGCGCAGACTGGCAGGAGGAAATAGCAGCGCAGATCAGCCGCTTTATTTGCCGGACTTTTGAGAGGATGGTTCATTCTGATCCACAAAAAAAGAAAATTGAACCGGGTGAAGCATTTTTCAGGGAGACAGCCAAATTGGCCAAGGAGTATCTTGATGGATAGCTATCTTGTAATTCAGAAAATGGATGTGACCGAGGCAAGCATGGATTCCTCTCCCATAGTCAATGGCTTCCCTGGGATTCCAGCGATTATGGGATTTGTCCATGCCCTGCAGAGAAAGCTGCAATCAGGGTATCCTGGGATTCTTCTACCCCTGGCAGGTGTGTCCTGCCATTTTTTTGAGCCACGTGTTCGGAAAACTGGATGGCAGGCAAGGCTTTCTCTGAGCAAGAACCCGCCTTATCTCAAGAAACACGTTGAAAAAGACAAAAATGGGCTTCTTAAGGGTGTTCCGTTTATTGAGGAGGGTAAGGCGGACATGCGGGTTTCCTTGATAATTAAAATCCAGGGTGAAGGTTTGAACTTCAGTGAGTTGAAGAGAGATGTGCAAGATCTTTTGCCCAGCATGCGTTTTGCCGGAGGAACGATCTGGGGCGCGGAAAATATTGTTTGCCGGAACTGCGGTGATGAGGCGGATGAAAAGCGTTTGCTGCGCCTGCTCATGCCCGGCTTTGCCCTTGTTGAAAGGAGAGATCTGATAGAAGAATTGATGGAAGACGGTAAGGACGCTCTGGATGCTTTACTGGATCATCTGGAAATACGTCGTGAGGAGGATGAGAACGGACAAACTGTTGGCTGGCGCAGAAAAACTGAAGAACCGGGATGGCTTGTTCCCATCGCTGTCGGCTACAGGGCTATATCCGAAACAGGGCAGGTTAAAAATCAGCGCGACCCTGAATGCCTGCATTGTTTTGCAGAGAATGTAATTACATTGGGCGAGTTTGTTATGCCCATTCGTCTTGGTAGGCTGAGAGAAGTTCTATGGCAGCCGAGCGTGGACGAAGCCCATGGAATGTATGTTTATACAAATCAAAATAAAGGAGAATAGTCATGGCAAAAAACGAAAACAAGGCATCTGTATTGGCTTTTGACCGCCGTTTGTCCAGCTCCAATGCACTTTTTTTCGGTGTTAAATGGGATGAAAGAAAAAATGGTATTGGTCGCCCCCTGCCTATTCAGGAAAAATCAGTACGGGGAGTGATTGATAATCGCTTGAAGGACAAGGATCAAAATCAGACCAAAGTGGAAGCGAGTATTGAGAATCCAAACTTGCAGACTGTTGACTACTGCGCCTTGGGCATGGACGAAGACACCCTCAGGGTCCGTTTTAATATCCAGGTGGCTGGAAAAGTGGAGCCGTGCGCTTGCAACAACCCCGCTGTGAAGAAAAAAATCGAGGGAATTGTTTCCGAGTTTGCCAAAAATGACCGGTTTATGGAGCTTGCCAGGAGATATGCTGTTAATCTGGCCAACGGCCGTTTCCTGTGGCGTAACCGCTTGGGAGCAGAACAGATTGAAATAACGATAAAAGCTGATGGCAAGGACTATGTATTTTTAAATATTCCTCTTACGAAATTCGGCGAGTTGGAAGATGAAGTGGGAAAAAAAACTAATGAGTTGGGCAAGAAAATGGCTGACGTGCTGTCCGGTCAAAATAGTCATATCAATCTGGAGATAGATGCCTGCGTAAAGCGTTTTCCAGGGATGGAGGTTTATCCAAGCCAGGAGTTAGTATTGGATAATTCCAGGGGCAAGGGCAAGAAAAGCAAGCATCTTTTTCAGGCGAATTATAAATATCAGGGCAAGGACTTCCAGGCAGCCGCCCTGCATCCTCAGAAAGTGACCAACGCAATTCACACCATTGATGACTGGTATCATCCAGAGGCGGACAAGCCTATTTCTATTAATTCTTATGGAGCGGTTACTAATGAAGGAAAGGCTTATCGGGAACCAAAGAATAATGATTTTTACACCTTGTTTGACAAGGCCGTGCAGCAGGGTTTGAGCGAACTTGATATCAACGATCAGAAATACATGATGGCCATGCTGGTCAGGGGCGGTGTGTTTGGAGAGGGGGGTGATTAATGCCATGCGAAAGTATGTCCAGATCAGCTTGATACCTGATGAGGGGTCCGGAGTAACCGGTCCGGTGTTGATGAGTCATGTTATGCAGGCCTTGCACAATCATTTTGTCCGGATAAAGGACAGCCGGGAAACAGTTCCTTTTGGCGTGTCCTTTCCTGGATATGACGAGGACGGACCCGTGCTTGGAGACAAGGTATATGTCCATGGTTGGGAGAAAGACTTTTCCTCCATGGATATTCCAGGCGCCCTGTCCAATCTGCGGGACTATCTGCACGTTACTGCACCACGGCCGATACCCGGATCAAGGATTAAAGGTTACGTTGCCTATTCCAGGCTCAGACATGACCATGGTAAAGAAAAACTCATAAGAAGGAGGATGAAACGACATGATATGACCAGGGAAGAGGCAGAGGAGTTCTACGCTGATTATAAGCAAGATTTTTTTCCTGACTGCCCCTTTTTCGTGATCCGCAGTACAAGCACGGGTAATAATGTTTATCCATTCTATATAAAACGTCATTTTCTGGATTCTCCCGGCCAAGGGAGATTCAACACCTTTGGCATAAATTCTTCCGCTGGGGTGGAATACTTTTGATTAACCTTGGTCCTGGAGTTTTGATAATTTACTTCATAAATTCAAATTGTTAGCTGATGCATCTATAGTGGAAGGTATTGTTGCCAATATCAGCGTAACTTTTTGTTTTAACAGAATGTTATAACTAAATATTCTAGTGAACCGCCGCATAGGCGGCTTAGAAATTGATGTCAATCCGGTTGGTGGTTGTGTTAATGTGAACCGCCGCATAGGCGGCTTAGAAATGCCTCCTTGGCCTAGACCACATCACTTCAATGTGAACCGCCGCATAGGCGGCTTAGAAATCCATGCCGCCGATAATGGCAAGCGGGATGAAGTGAACCGCCGCATAGGCGGCTTAGAAAACCA